>JBDSJJ010000148.1:0-9615 GCA_039917415.1 Candidatus Limnocylindria bacterium
TCCTCGGCCGCGACGCTGCACTCACTGCAATCGATGCACCTCGTCGGATCGCACGCCTCGCCGCAGCCGTCGCATAGCGCGGGTCGTGCCCGGCGACCGATTGGGCCGATGCGGCCGAACCAGCCCAGCAGGACCTCGAACAGCTCCGCGTGCCGAAGCCAGGCGATCTGGCCGAACGACAGCATCCCGGCGAGGGTAAGCACCGTGTAGGCGCTCATCAGCAGCGCAACCGTGCCCGCGACCGATCCATCGGGAAGGATGAGCTCGGCCCACAGCGCCATTGCCAGGAGCGCGAACGCTGGCCAGCGGGCGAGGCTGACTGGGTACGGCAGGCCCAGGTCGAGCCGTTGGATGCCCGCGCGGCGCGCCAGCCATTCCAGCGCTCCGAACGTCGTGCGAAACGGGCTGAGCGACGGCCAGGGATTGCCGATCAGCACGGAGACGATCGGCAGTCCGACCCAGATTCCGATCCACAGCAGCACCGCCGGAAGGGGAGAGATGTCACCGACGATGAACCCGACGGCAATCGCTCCGTACCACCAGGCCGATCCGACCAGCCGCAGCACGGGCCGTGCGACGATCCCGAGGCCGGCCGGGAGCGGCATCACGGGATAGGCAACACCGTGCGAGGCGCCACGAGCCGTGAGCGCCAGCACGACGAACGAGGCCGCCACCGCCGCTGCGGCGCCGACAAGATAGAGCCACAGCGGGACCGGCAGCTCGAACGTGCCGCCGATGGCGTGGGCAGCGACCGTCTGCGGGAACAGGGCTCCAGCGGCGAGGGTCAGCGCCGTGGACGCCGCGAGCCTACGGCTCATGGACCGTGAAGATGCCCACGTCGATGCCCTGTGCATCGGCGTCGGTATGCAGCTCGACCGGGAATTGCCCGCTCCGCGAGGATCGGAACGTGAGCTCGATCGGTTCGCCCTCCACGATCGTGGTGGCGGGCAGATCCTCGTCGTAGCCATGAACATGCAGTACGCCGCTGATCTCCGGAGTCACGGCCAGGGTGACGTCACGATCGCGGCACACGGCGGGCTGCGAGGGAACCATGCCATCCGCGGTGACGGTGATCTCGACACGGTCGGAGAGGTCGTCGCAGGCCGAGCCGCCCGACACGCAGCCGCTCGCGGCGGCAAGGAACAGTGCGGCGACGGCGAACTGTGCAATGCGGCTCATGGGCGTGCCTCGACCCGTCGGGTGGCCAGGCAGAGCGCACCAAGGACGAGGAGCGCCCCGATCACCGTCAGCGAGTCGCCCTGGCCACCGACGGCCGTGTCGGGGGTTTGGCCGTCGGTCCCGAGATCGACGCTGAACCGCAGCTGACCTTCCTCGACATGGCCATCGAATGAGGTGGCTGTCCAATTCACGGTGTAGGTTCCGCCCGCGGTGATCGTGACGCGGCCACCCACCTCGTTTCGATCGGCCACGTCGAGGTCGAGCGTACCCGTGCCGGCGGTCGAGCCCTGGGCATCCACCACCGTGAAGCCGCTGCCGTCCGGTGCCAGCTCACCGTCGAAGATGAGGCGGACCTCGTCGGGAGCCTCGTCAAGGGTGGACCCGTCCGTGGGCGTGCTGGATGCCAGACCGATATGCGCGAGCGCGGTCGTGGGCGCAAGCGCCAGGGCGCTGAGCACGGCCGTCGCGGCAGCAACGGAACGGATAGGCATCGGTAGACCTCCACGGCTCGTCGGATTCATCGGGATCATGGCTCGCCCCACCGCTCACGGAGGTAGGCAACCAGGTCCTGCCGGTCGGCCTCGGTCAGGCTCGCGGCAAATGCCGGCATCGGGGTGCCGGCGATCCCGTTCACGATACGGTACGCCACCTCGGCGTCAGACATCGATGGGAGCCGATCCTCGAGCGCGGCTGGCCGGACGGCGGTCCGCACCGGGCCGTCGCCCGCGCCGTCCGGACCGTGGCAGGCGGCGCAGTTGGCCAGGTAGATCTGGCGTCCGCGCCCCGGGTCTCCGGTCTCGGCACCGGCGTAGGGCGCGAGGTCGGCGGCAGTCGGACGGTTCGCGGCCTCAACCAGGGTGCGCGAGCCCATCGCAAGGAACGCGACGATCGCGATGGCTGCCAGCGCCGGTTGAAGCCCCCTTGGCTGCCGTCGAGGCCCCCCCGCGATGAGCACCGCAGCGACCGCCGCCCCGACGGGGATCCATCCCGCGGCTCCGGGTGGCAGCAGAGCCCACAGAGACGCAAGTGGCGCGGGCAGGCCGACGCCCGTGTCCTGCGGCGGGGCAACGATCGCCGGGCTTGGCTCCTGGACCGCCACGCCGAACGTCACCAACTCGTCGGTCGCACCTTCGCGGCGGACGATGACGTCGACCGTCCACTCTCCGACCACCGGGGTCGCAGCCACCATCGCGGTGAAGAGGCCCTGGATCTCGTTCGGCTCGAGATCGACGCGGACGGTGTCGAGACCGGTCTCGGGCGGGCCGGTGAAGGCCAGGAAGACGCGCTGCAGGTCATTCCGCGGTCCGCCCGTGGCGGCGTCGCGGACCGTCACCTGGTAGCCCTGGACGCCCGTCGACGGAACGCTGATCGAGGCGTGAATCGAGGATGGACCTGCCTCACCGAAGAAGTGGGCTGGCTGGATGGCCGGGCCGACCACGACGTCCTGCCGGGCCGCCGCTGGCTGGATCGTCACCATCGCCGCCGCGGTCATCACGGCCACCGCAGCGACCAACAGCTCGGCACCGATCAGCCTGGCAATGTGCCCTCTGCCGCGACCGCGAAGCAGGAGGTGGTTCGCCGCCCCGATGCCGATGGCCACGCTGGCCAGCGTGGCCTTGGCCAGGAGCAGGTTCCCGTACTCGCTGGCAACGAGGCCGCGGGCGGACCCCAGCACGAGCGGCGAGTTCGCGAGCCCCGTCAGTACGACGAGCGGGGCCGCCAGCAGGGCCAGGCGCCCATGCCGTCGGAGCAGATCCCTGCGGCGGTCGTGGATCGGGGCACCGTCGAACGATGGCGCTCGGGCCATGAGGAGCAGGGCCGGCAGGCCGCCCAGCCAGGCCGCGACCGCCAGGAGATGGAGCCAGTCGAGGCCGATGTTCAACGGTCCGCCGAGGGATGCGGCATGCCCGGCTGCGCTCATCCCCGCCAGGGCGAGGGCGCCGAGGCCGGTGACTCCGACAACGAAGATCGTCGGCGCGACACTTCGCATGGCCCCGACGATCACGGCGCAGATGCCGGCGGCAAGGCCGGCGAGAAGGGCGACACGCACGGCGATGGCAAACGGCGTCCAGCCGTACGGCCCCACGATGTCCAGCGACCAGCCGCCGCCTGCGGTCCCCGGTGGGATCGTTCGTGCGGACAAGACTAGGTAGACGGCGAGTGCCGCGGTCGAGAGCAGGGCTGTGACCCCAATGAGGCCCCACGCCGGTCGGAGCCGCGCCGAGCGGCCGACGTGCCACCAGCTGATGAGGCTTCCGAGACTCACGAGGGCCGCCAGCAACGCGAGCCAGCGAGCGGCGATGGCCCAGCCATCGGTGGACGGCGACTCTGATGCGGGTTGCTCGGTCGGTGGCGCCTGCGTCCCCGTCGGATCGACCGAGAACGCGTAGAAGCCGGTCGTTGCGTGGCCGTCGATCGTCGACACGACCGCGTAGCGCACGGTGTAGACGTCGGGATCCAGGTTGGGGAGATCGGCCGTCAGGCCCGTGCCGGCGGCGTCGACCATCGGCGTCCCGATGCCATCCTGCGGGCGCAGCTGCACGTCGACGAGCTCAAGCGTCACCCGATCGGGGTCGATCGGCTCGCTGAAGGTGATCGAGAGGCTGGTCGGAGCATCCACCATCGATGCGTTGGGCAGGGGATCCGCGCTGACCAGCTCGGCGTGGGCCAGCGTCGGGGCGGGGGCGACGAGCGACCCGATGAGAAGCGCGGCCGCGAGGGAGACGATGCTCGAGCGGTTGATGGGAACGAGCCTCCGCGGGCACGATGCGGGGAGCTGAGCGGCGGGCGCACCCGAGTATACGGTCCGACCGGGATGGTGCCTGCGGAGGGCGACCGGCGGGCCTGTCGCCGTCATGTCAGCCCCTGCCGAGATGCAAGCGCTTGCTCGACGGGCGGCACACGAATTGCACTCGCGGCCGTCGTGACCACACCTCCCTCCACTGAGCCCATCATCTCGGCGACCGATGTCTCGCGCGCCTTCGATTCGAAGACGGTGGTCGATGGCATCTCGTTCGAGGTGGAGTCGGGAACGATCCTGGGGGTCGTGGGACCGAGCGGGTCGGGCAAGACGACCACGGTGCGAATGCTGACCGGGACCTTGGGTCGTACGGCGGGAGACATTCGCGTGCTGGGCGAGGACCCGATGGCCTTCAGCCGGCGCACGCGCGGTCGCATCGCTTACATGCCCCAGTTGTTCAGCCTGTACGAGGACCTCTCCGCCCAGGAGAACGTCGGGTTCGTGGCGGCCCTGTACGGAATCGGACCGTTCCGCCGCCGGCGCCGCATTCGGGAAGCGCTCGAAGTCGTCGACCTCTACGACGCGCGCCATCGGCTCGCCCGGGATCTGTCGGGCGGCATGCAGCGGAGACTCGAACTCGCGTGCGCGCTCGTCCACCAGCCCGACGTGCTCTTCGTCGACGAACCCACCGCAGGCATCGACCCGATGTTGCGTCAATCCATCTGGGACGAGCTGCGACGGCTGCGCGACGAGGGGCGAACCTTGGTCGTGACCACCCAGTACGTGGCCGAGGCGGAATACTGCGACCGCGTCGCGCTCATCGCGGATGGCGAACTGGTTGCCCTTGACACTCCCGAGGAGCTGCGCAAGCTCGTATTCGGTGGAGAGGTTCTCGAGGTGAGCACCGAGCGCGCGGTCGACGCCGATGTGCTGGCCAGCGTGCCAGGCGTAACGGGTGTCCGACAGCCAGAGGCTCGGAAGCTGATCGTCACCACCGATGACGCCGGAACCACGACACCGCAGATCATCGAAACGCTGCGCCAGGCAGGCATTGGCGTCACGGGGCTGGAGGAGCACCAGCCGACGTTCGACGAGGTCTTCACGGGTCTGGTCGAGCAGCGGCGGGCGGCGCGAGCCGGCGGAGTCGCGACCGATGCATGACTTCGCCCAGGGTGTCTCGCACAGCATCGTGCGCATGGCGTCGTTCACCGGCAAGGAGCTTCGCGAGGTCCTGCGCCGGCCCGGCGTACTCCTCAGCCTGATCCTGGGCCCATTCCTCGTCATGTTCCTGTTCGGCCTCGGCTACAGCGGCTATCGCGCGCCGTTTGCCACCGAGATCGTGGTACCGGTCGACAGCGACTTCTCGCGATCGGCAGCCGACTACGAGGACCTCGCGCCCGGACGGCTGGACGTGACCCAGGTCACCGATGACCGCGAGGCCGCAGAGGCGCGGTTGCGAGCAGGTGACACCGACCTGCTGGTGGTCGTGCCGGCGAACTCCGCAGGCGAGCTGCGAGACGGTCGCCAGACGACCATTCGCGTGGCGTGGAACCAGGTCGACCCCGTCTACGACCAGCTGGCGACCTTGGCGACATCGATCCTCGTCAGCAGTCTCAACGCCGAGATCATCGAGCGGGCGGCGGGGGAGGGCATCGACTTCGCGGAAGGTGAGCTCGGCCCAGCGGCACACAACATCCCGCCCGAGGTGATTGCGCGCCCGACCACCGCCGAGACGGAGAACGTTGCGCCCACGGAGCCCCAGGTCCTGAACTTCTTCGGGCCGGCGGTATTCGCACTCGTGATCCAGCACCTTGCCATCACCCTCACCGCGCTGTCGATGGTCCGCGAGCGGCTCAGCGGCCAGATGGATCGATTCCGCGTGGCGCCAGTGACCTCGATGGAGCTGCTGGTCGGGAAGTACATTGCCTACGCCGTGCTCAGCCTCGCGGTGAGTGCGATCGTCGGCGTGCTGCTCGTGGGGGTTCTCGGGGTGCCGCTGCTGGGCAGCATCTCCGTGTTCGCCGGCATCGTGCTGTTGCTGACCTTTGCGTCGCTGGGGTTCGGGCTGCTGATCTCCCTGATCGCCGATTCGGAGCGACAGGCCGTGCAGCTGTCGATGCTCATCCTGCTGGCGAGCGTCTTCTTCTCGGGCTTCGTCCTGCCGGTCACCGACTTCGCCGAGTGGATGCAGTACATCGCCTACGCGCTGCCGGTCACTCATGGCATCGCCTCGCTCCAGGACCTCATGCTGCGCGGGGCGGTGGAGACGCCGTGGCAGCTCTTCGCCCTCCTCGGCATCGGGATCGTGCTGTACGTCGGGTCGCTGCTGCGCCTGCGACGCGTCCTGCGCACCGCGGACTGAGTTCAGGCGCGTGGGGTCGTGCGGAGCAGGATTACCCCCGCTACCAGGCCTCCGAGGGCGGGGACGAGCAGCCACAGCAGCAAAAGCATCACGAAGATCCTGATCGGCGGCGCCGCGACGCCGTTTCCGCTCGCATCGCGCAGCGCGGCGAGCTCCCGGCTCAGACCGTCCAGCTCAGTCCCGATGCGGGCCACGTCCACGCGCGTATCACCTAGGGACCCGGCCACGCCATCCAGCTCATCGCCGAGCGCGGCGGCCTGCCGGGCGCTGGCGTCGAACTCGCCGGCAAGCGGGAGGAGCGGTTGAGCGCCAAAGACGGAGAGCTCCATGGCGGACGCGAGGGAATCCAGTGTGCCGGAGGCCTCCACCGCCAGGTCGGCGGCGGAGGTGGCGGACGACTCCGCCTCGGCCAGGCTGCCGTCGACGTTGACGAAGGCATCGGCCGCTGCCTCAGTGCTGCGCACCGCCGCCCGCAACGTGCCATCGGCGGTCACGGCCAGGCGCTCCACGGTCGACGCGAGCGCAAGCCCGGTCGAGGCCCCACCGGCGATCAGTGCGATCCCGAGCAGGCCGTACGCGATCAGACCCCAGCCGAGGATGCGCCGCGACATCGTCAGTCCTCGCCGAAGAAGGGGTCGTCGCCGAAGAGTTCCAGCCAGCGGCGGCGCATCTGGCGAATGGTGGCCGCCACCGCAGGCTCTGGCGTTCCCGCGGGGAGCAGGCTGGCAACTGCGGCCCGTACGCGATCGCTCGTCTCCATACCGAGGAGCGACAGGTAGTCCGCTACCCGCTGGGCGGGGGACTTGCCGTGGGCGCGCTCGCGGACCAGGACATCGGCTTCATGGTCCAGCGCTCCCTCGTAGTCGAATTCCGAACGGTCGAGCTCGGCGAGCAGCAACGGCATCTCCTCCAGCCGCGGGTCGGAGTATGCCCAGCGCATGAAGCCGTCAAGCTCGCCGGGCTGCCGCTCATGGTGTCCGGCATGGAACTGCTGGAGGTAGGTTCGGCGTTCTTCCGCGGACCGGGTCAGCGCGATCTGGACCATCTGGCGCATCTCGGGAGTCCATCGGCGGAGGGACTCGACGAACTGGCGCAGGGTGAGACTGCCCGCGGGTTGAGGTTGAAATCGGTGTTCATGGACGTGCTGCACGGCGACCGTATACTAGCCGCCGTGCGTCGAGCTCTCACCCAGGCTGCCCCGGTCGTGGAGCCCGCATGCGACGTCTGACTCGGGTTGCCGCGTTCGTCGCGGCGGGTGTCTTCGTGCTGGCGGTCAGCATTCCCGGGGGATCCATGCGGGCGGCGGGACCGGTGCTTCGGTATCTCGGCGGACCGCCGGGCACGCTGGATCCCGCATTCATCGCCGACGCCGCCGACGTCCAGCTCCTCCTCCAGCTGTATGCCGGCCTGACGCGCCTCGACGAGACGGGTGAGCCGTACCCATCGCTCGCGTCGGGCTGGCAGGTCAGTGACGATGGGCTGACGTACGACTTCACCGTGCGCGAGGACCTCGAGTTCAGCAACGGCGCCCCGCTCGTCGCCGCCGATATCCGCCGTTCCTGGCTGCGCCTGCTGGACCCGGCCACGGGGGCGACGGCGCCCGACGTGCTCAGCGTCGTGCATGGCGCGTCCGAGCGCCTGGCCGGGCAGGTAGACGAGAACGAGGTGGGAATCGAGGCTCCCGATGACACGAGCCTCATCGTGACGCTGCGCCATCCGGCGTCGTACTTCCCCGACATCGTCGCAACGCCCGCGACGTTCGTCGTGCCCGACAAGGCCGACGCCACGCCGACGTGGCAGACCCCGACCTCGTTCATCGGGAGCGGACCGTACGTGCTCGAAGGAGCGGACGGGCTCGACCTCGTCCTGCGCGCCAACAGGCGGTACGTTGCCGGTCCGCCACCGATCGACGAGATTCGATGGGTGGGTGCCGCCGATGGCGGCTCGATCACGGCGTTCGCCGATGGCGACATCGACCTCGCCCAGGTTGGCGGATTCGACGCCAGCTGGATCGCGTACGACCCTGACCTCGGCAGGCGGCTCCACGCCGCCGAGCCGCTGACAATCAGCTACTTCGGATTCGACACCACCCGCCCGCCGTTCGACGACGAGCGTGTCCGGCTGGCATTCAGCCTCGCGCTCGACCGCGAGCGGCTGGTGCCGCTCTCTGAGGGGGCGGGGGCGCAGGCAGCTGGCAGCCTCGTGCCGCCGGCGATCTGGCCCGAGGGATTCAGTCCCGACCTGCGATCCGATCCGGAGCGGGCGCGCGATCTCCTCGACGAGGCGGGCTACGCAAACCGCGGCGATCTCGGAACGATCGTCGTCAACGCCAACGGCCTGTTCGTGGAGCCCGCAGTCGTGGTGTGGCGCGAGGAGCTCGGCGTCGACATCGAGATCGAGGCCACGGACTTCGCGAGCTTCCTCGACGTGCTCGACTCGCGACCTCCGCAGCTGTTCACCATCAACTGGATCGCGGACTACGCGTCCCCACACGCGCTCTACGGCCTCCTGCTCGAGCCCGGCGCGCTCTCCAATTACGGCGGCTGGGAGGACGACGAGTTCGTCGCGCTGCTGGATGCCGCGGCGGGAGCTCCCGAGGATGAGGTCGGCCCGTTGTATGACGCGGTCGAGGAGCGGGTTGCCGCCCAGGCGCCGGTGATCCCGTGGTCCTACGGCGAGACGTGGTGGCTGGTGGCCGAAGGGCTGCGCGGCCTCGGGAACCTGACGATCGGCCTGCTCGACTTCGGGAGGGTGTCGTGGGACGGCTGAGGCACGTCGCGCTGGGTGCCGTCGCAGGTGCCTTCCTGGCGCTTGCCACGCCGCACGCCGTCGCCGCGTTCGACGGCTTCGGCGAGGTGAGTGCCGATTCGACGTATGACGTCGAGATCCGCTTCGACGTCGAGTACCGCGGCAGTGCCCCGGACCGGCTCGAGCTGCTGACACGGACCCCCGGAAGCGAGGTCGCGGTCGTTGCGCCGGTCGAGCCGCGGGGCGGTTCAGCCAGCTTCGTTTGGGACACCTCGATCGACTACGTGACCCCGAACACGCTACTGACCTACTGGTGGCGCGCGACGGTGGACGGGGAGGTCGTGCTGACACCGGAGTCCACGATCCGCTACGAGGACGATCGCGAGCGCCTCGACTGGCAACGGGCCCAGCTCGGGGAGGCGACCGTGCATTGGTACGGCGACGCGGAGGCACAGGCCCGACGCTTCGGCGAGCTCACGGCGGACGGCGTGGCCCAGGCCGAGGACCTGCTCGGCACCCGGTTGGCGGGGCCCGTCGACGTGTTCGTGTACGCATCGCGCGACGATTTCTTCAGCGCGCTCGGCCC
>JBDSJJ010000149.1:0-7191 GCA_039917415.1 Candidatus Limnocylindria bacterium
GATTGGGAGGGATGCCTCTCCATCCCCGGTTACGTCGCCGAGGTCGGCCGCCACGAGAAGGTGACCGTGAAGGCGCGCGACCGGCACGGGCGCGAGTTTCGAACCCGTGGCACCGAACTGTTCGGTCGAGCGCTTCAGCACGAGATCGACCATCTGAACGGCGCGCTCTACATCGATCACCTCGAGTCGCTCGACGAGCTAGTGCGCGTGCACGAATCGGAGGAGGTCGAGGAACAGACCGCCGCCGGCATCTAGTGGCGGGCATCGGGCGCATCGTCTTCCTCGGCACGGGCGCATTCGGGGTCCCGCTCCTGGCCCGCATCGCCTCCCTCGCCGATGAGCTTCTCGTCGTGAGCCAGCCCGATCGGCCGGCGGGCCGCCGTCTCCAGCTTCGCGCAACGCCGGTGGCCGAGTTCGCCCGGCAGGCCGATGCCCCGGTTCTCACGCCCCGCCGGCTGAGCTCCGACGAAGCGCTCCACGCTATCGGCGCGTTCAAGCCGGACGGGCTGGTGCTCGTCGCCTATGGGCAGATGGTTCCGCGCGAGCTGCTCGACCTTGGCGAGCGGCAACCTCTCAACGTCCATCCCTCGCTCCTGCCTCGCCATCGAGGTGCCGCTCCGGTCGCGGGCACGATCATGGCCGGTGACCCCGACGGCGGGGTGACTCTCATGGTCATGACCACCGAGCTCGACGCCGGCCCCATCGTCGGGCAGTGGTTGGTTCCGCTCACCGGACGCGAGGCGACGCCCGAGCTCGAGTCGCGTCTCGCCGATGTCGCCGCGAGTGTGGTACCCGATGTGCTCGAGCAGTGGGCCGTCGGGGCCATCGACGCCCGGGATCAGGTGGAAGATCTGGCCACGTACGTTCACCAGTTCACGCGCGAGGATGGCTGGATCGATTGGCGCCGCCCAGCCGTTGAGATCGATCGCCAGGTACGCGCTCTCCAGCCGTGGCCCGGCGCATGGAGCACGGTTGATGGCCGTCGCCTGCACATTCGACGCGCTCGGCCGGTGACCGGCGTCGACGACCTGCCGATCGGGGCGCTGCTACCGGGAGACCCGCCGTGCGTGGCCTGCGGGGTCGGCGCGCTGGCCCTCGAGGTCGTCCAGGCCGAAGGGCGCGCCGCGATGCCGGCCGATGCCTGGCGGCACGGACTCGACCGCGAGCATGTCCTGCTCGGCGCGGGCCGCCCGACGGAGCCACCGGACTAGTCGCCCGATCCGGCATTTCGGCAGGCTGCGCGCCAGCGGATATACTCGATCCAGCCCTCACGGAGGTGGGCATAGCGATGATTTTCGATCCGATCTACATCGTCGTGCTGGTGGTCACTCTCGGGATCACCGGCTGGGCGGCGTGGCGTGTCCGTTCCACGTATTCCAAGTGGTCGAAGGTTGATTCGGGGATTAACCTCGACGCCTTCGACTTCGCACGTCGACTCCTCGATCGCCAGGGCCTGTCGCACGTCAAGATCGAGCCGACCCCCGGTAAGCTCACTGATCACTACGACCCGCGAGGCAAGGTGTTGCGCGTCAGCACCCAGGTCGCGGATGCGACCGCTCTCGAGACGTCCGGTGTCGTGACGAACAGCTCGCGGCTGTCGGTCGCCGCCGCGGCCGTCATCGCCCACGAGGTCGGGCATGCCCTCCAGGATCATGCCGGCGAGCCCGCGATGAAGCTGCGCCAGGCGATCGTACCGGCCGCGCAATTCGGGTCGGGGGTTGCCCCGTGGCTCGTCATCGCCGGTGTGCTCCTCAACGTCACCGGTCTTGCGGTCGTCGGGCTCATCGGCTTCGGCGCGGCGGTGGTGTTCACCTTCGCGACGCTGCCGGTGGAGATCGGCGCGTCCGGGAAGGCCCTCGCGTTCGTCAATGGCCTCGGGATGGTCGGGGAACGCCAGGATGGGGCGAAGGCCGTGCTGAAGGCCGCTGCCTGGACGTACGTCGCCGGAGCGCTGACCGCGCTGCTGACGTTCCTCTACTACGCGTGGCTTATTTTCGGACGGCGTGACTGAGCTTGCGATGGCGGAGCCACGGCCCGCCATCGGCGACACCGATCCCGAGACGCTCGCCGCGTGGCTCGCTGCCCGCGGCGAGCCGCCATATCGAACCGCGCAGGTCATCGCCGGAATCCACCGTGCCGACGCGTCGCGCTTCGAGGACCTGACCGACCTCCCGTCGAGCCTGCGTGATGCCCTGTCCGCGGCCTTCCGCTTCAGCGCAATCGCCGAGAGCCACGTCATCAACGCGGACGGCGGCCTGACCGCCAAGGCCGTGCACGAGCTCGCTGACGGCCAGCGCATCGAGTCGGTGCTCATGCGCTACCCGGCGCGCGGCGCGATGTCCGAGCGGACGACGATCTGCATCAGCTCCCAGGCCGGCTGCGCCGTGAACTGCCCGTTCTGTGCGACCGGGCAGGCCGGCTTCGGACGGCAGCTGACGCCCGGCGAGATCGTGGACCAGGTGCTTCACTGGCACCGCCCGCCATGGAATGCGCTCGGCGATGGCTCACGTGGGCACTACAACATCGTCTTCATGGGCATGGGCGAGCCCTTGAACAACGCGGATCGCGTGTTCGAATCGGTGCGCGCGCTCAACGATCCCGAGCGTCTCGGGGTTGGTGCCCGGCATATCACCGTCAGCACGTCAGGCGTGGTCCCGGGCATGGACCGCATGGTCGACGAGCTGCCGCAGGTCAACCTTGCCATCAGCCTCCATGCCGCCACCGATGAGTTGCGCGACGAGCTCGTCCCGATCAATCGCAAGTGGCCGGTGGCCGAGGTCGTAGCCGCCGGACGGCGGTTCGCGGCGCGGACTGGTCGGCGTGTGAGCCTCGAGTACGTGATGATAGACGGCCTCAACGACACGGACGAGCAGGCCGATGGGCTCGCCGCCATTGCCGGAGGCTGGCGCTCGCACGTCAACCTCATCCCGCTCAATCCCACGCCCGGGTCCCGCTGGTCCGGCACGCCGGCGGCGCGCATCTCACGATTCGTCGAGCGCTTGCGTGCCGCTGGAACCTCGGTCACCGTTCGTGATACGCGCGGCCGGGAGATCGACGCCGCCTGTGGGCAGCTCCACGCGCAGCTCGCGGGCACGCCGCTGCGTGACGCTCGTCGCGCCCGCGAAGCGGCATCCCGGGAGGTCCCGCGGTGATGCGGCGTCCCCAGATCAGCGCCAGCATCCTCAACGCGGACTTTGGCACTCTCGCGGCGGAGGTCCAACGCGCCGCCGACGGCGGAGCCGACTCGATCCATCTCGACGTCATGGACGGGCACTTCGTCGACAACCTCACCATGGGCCCCGTGGTCGTCGGCGCCGTGCGCGCGTCCAGCGACCTGCCCTTCCACAGCCATCTGATGATCAGCAATCCGCTGGCCTTCGCGGACCGCTTCGCCGAGGCGGGGAGCGACCTCATCGTCTTTCACGTCGAGGCCGATGACGACCCCGACGAGGTCATGTCGGCCATCGAGCGCGCGGGTCGCCGACCAGGGATCGCGGTGAACCCCGAGACGCCCTCCGCGGCCGTGCATCCCTACCTGGAGCGCGTGGATCTCGTGCTGGCCATGACCGTGCATCCGGGGTGGGGCGGGCAGTCGTTCATCGTCGACGTGCTCCCGAAGATTGCGGAGCTGCGCGCCGAGATCGATCGACGCGGGCTGGACGTGTCAATCGGCGTCGACGGCGGCGTCAACCTGTCGACCATCCGCGGCGCGTACGAGGCCGGGGGAGACGTGCTCGTGGCGGGCAGCGCCCTGTACAGTACGGGCGGTGACTTGGCACCCGTCGTCGCGGAGCTTCGCGCGGCCGCCGGCACTGCTCCCGAGGCTTGAAAGGAACCGAACCCTGCTGCCCCGCCGCTCCCAGCGCCTGCTCCTCACGCTCATCGGCCTCGCAATGCTCGTCGCCGCGTGCGGCGAGGGTGGACCCGATCTCCCGTTCGTCCCCACGCCCGATCCGACACCGGAGCAGCCGCGCGAGGTGATCGTGGAGGTCACGGAGCTCCCTGGTGACGAGCCGCTCGCGGGGGTGAGCCTCGCGGCGCAGGATGCGATCGTCGTCACGGACGCCACCGGGTCGGCCACGCTGAGCCTGCTGCGGGGAACAACGGTGGAGGCCACGCTCGAGGGCTACGACCCGTCCAGCGCAGACGTGCCCGATGACGGCCCGCTGCGAATCGCGCTGCGCAACAACGTCGCGCGCGGCACGGTGGCGGACCCCGAGGGGACGCCGGTTGCCGGCGCGAGGGTCTTCGTCGACGGTGGCGAGGTCATGGCCGAGACCGACGACCGCGGAGCCTATGAGCTGCCAGGGGTGTCCGAGAGCGCCGTCCTCATCGTCAAGCGTCCGGGGTATCGGCTGAGCGAGATCGAGACCGGTGCGTCGCTCGACCTGGACGTCACCCTCCAGCCGTTCGAGGCACGCGCGCTCTACGCACCCTCAGCCATTTTCGAGGCTCCGGGGCGGCTGGATGCGATGCTCGAGCTGCTCGATCGTACCGAGGCCAACGCGCTCGTCATCGACGTCAAGGAGACCGACGGTCGGCTCTTCTATGCGACGGACCTGCCGGAGGCGGCCGAGGTCGGGGCCGTGCGCGACGCTCCGATCTTCGACCTCGAAGAGCTGCTGCCGATGCTCAAGGAGCGGGGCATCTACACGATCGCCCGCATGGTGGTGATGAAGGACAACACGAGCGCTGTGGCCCGCCCCGAGCTTGCCGTGCGCAACAGCGCGACCGGTGAGCCGTGGCGCGACAACATCGGTGGTGCCTGGCTTGACCCGGCGGCACCCGGGGTGGCTGAGTACGTGGCGGCGATCGCCGGCGATCTGGCAGAGAAGGGCTTCGACGAGGTCCAGCTCGACTACATCAGATTCTTCAGCGATGGCCCCTACGCCGTGGCCGACACGAACCTCCCCAACACGCAGTCCTTCCGGCTGCCGGCCATTCAGCGCGTCCTGCGGGTGGTGAGCACGAAGCTCGACATGACCCGCACCTTCCTGGGCGCGGACGTCTTCCCGATCAGCTTCATCGTGCCCGACGATCAGGGGATCGGCCAACGGCCCGAGGTGATCATGCCGTACGTCGATTACTTCAACCCGATGGTCTACCCGTCGCACTACGGCCCGGGAGTGTTCGGTTTCGCGGTCCCGAACGACCACCCGTACGAGGTCGTCGACGAGACCCTGAAGATCATGAGCCGCCAGGCACAGGGACTGCCCGTGGTCATCCGGCCCTGGATCCAGGACTTCGGCTACGGCCCTTTCCCGCCATACAGCGCGGACCAGGTGCGCGCCGAATTCCAGGCCGCCGCTGACAACGACGCGAAGGGTTGGATGATCTGGAACGCGAGGGCCACTTTCACCGAGGCAGCGCTGGGCGCGCCACGCGAGGACGAAGCCGCAGGGCCGTCACCCTCGCCAAGCAGCCAACCCTCCAACTCGCCGTAGCCGATGCGCCTCGTGGTTCAGCGCGTCACCGAGGCCCGTGTCAGCTGCGGCGACGAGCTGCTGGCCGAGATCGAAGCTGGTGCGCTCGTCCTGGCGGGCATCGCGTCCGGGGACACCGACGAGGTCATCGACCGCATGGCCGACAAGGTCGTCGGCCTGCGCTACTTCGAGGACGATGACGGGCGCACTAATCGCAGCATCGTGGATGTCGGCGGCGAGATGATCGTGGTGAGCCAGTTCACCCTCCAGGCCGATGTCCGTCACGGCCGACGGCCGGGGTTCACCCCCGCCGCGACCCCGGTGGTCGCGGAGCCGCTCGTGGATCGCTTCGTCGCGCGGCTGCGCTCACTCGGCGTTGTGGTCGGGACGGGTCGATTCGGCGCCGACATGCAGGTGGCCCTCGTCAGCGACGGCCCGTTCACACTCGTGCTCGAATCGGATCGTGACCTCGGCGCACCCACGGGCCGGGCATGACGACGCCCGCGTCATTCGACGCGGGCCGGGAAGACAATTCGACGCGGGCCGGGGACAATTCGACGCGGGCCGGGGACAATTCGACGCGGGCCGGGGACAATTCGACGCGCGCCGGGGGGCGGTGCGGGCTGCTCAGACCTTCTGGGCAGTTCGGCGGCAGCGGCTGCATGCCTTGACCTTCGACACTTTGCCGTCGGTCACGAGCGTCATCGGCTGAAGGTTCGGCAGCCATCGGCGCAGCGCGCGCTTGCGGTTCATCCCGACGGACTGGGGGTTCCAGCCGGTGATCGGACGCTTGCCGCAGATGTCGCAGACACGTGCCATGGTCGAGGGAGTCTCCAAATGAAAGGGGGCGGCGCGCAGCGCCGGGCGATCGGGATGGTAGCACGCTACGATCGGGCCATGCAATCGAGCCGGACTGCCGGGGTGACCGTTCTCGATCCTGCCGACCTCGAACAGCCGATCCGGAGCGCGATGCCCGATCTCGCGCGAGGCGTCGCGACACTGGCTCGCCTCGGTATCGAAACGGTCCGCGATGCGCTGTGGTACCTCCCGTTCCGGTACGACGACTTCAGCGAGCTCCGCCCGCTCGGTGAGCTCGTCCCCGACGAGAAGCAATCCACCCGCGCCACGATCGCCGCGGTCCGGGTCGAGCCGGGCTTCGGCCGCCGTCCGCAGCGCGTCATCGCTCAGCTGACGGATGACACCGGCAGCGCGGAGGCGATCTGGTTCGGGCGTCGCTACGTCGAGCGGCAGCTGCAGGTCGGCGACGAGGTCATCGTGTCGGGAAAGGTCACTCAACGCGGCTGGCGACCGCAGTTCAGCGCGCCGGAGTTCAGCGCGGTCGGCCGCGACTCGGTGCACACGGCGCGCGTGGTTCCGGTCTACCACCTCACCTCCGGCGTCACCCAGAAGCGGCTCCGGGAGCTGCTGGCGCGGGTGCTCGAGCGCGGACTGCCCGCCATCTCCGACCCGCTGACCGCCGACGAGCGCGGCGCGCTTCCGGCTCTCGATCATGCCCTGCGCACCGCGCACTTCCCCGAGGATGCGGCTGACGTCGGGGATGCGCTCGACCGGCTGGCGTTCGATGAGCTGCTGGCGCTCCAGCTGACCCTGGCGCAGGCACGCGCGGCGCGCAGCGAGCTCATTGCGCCCCAGATCGTCATCGGCGACGCGGACCTCGACGCCATCGTCGGCGCGCTCCCGTTCCGGCTGACCGACGATCAGGCGGGGGCGGTCGAGGAGGTTCGGGCGGACATCGCTCGCGAACGAC
>JBDSJJ010000150.1:0-8381 GCA_039917415.1 Candidatus Limnocylindria bacterium
AACGCGGCGTCGTCACCGGCATCATCGACTTCGGCGACATGGCGCACACCGCCCTCGTCCTCGACGTGCCGGCCACCCTCCAGTCGCTGTTTCGCGAACGCGCCGACATCTTCGAGGTCTCGGCCGCCTTTCTCTCCGGCTATGCCGACGTGGTTCCACTCGAGGACGTTGAGCGCGAGCTGCTCGGCGTCCTGCTGGCCGGTCGGATGGCGCAGACGATCCTCATCTCGGCGCAGCGCACCGCGCGCTACCCCGATAACGCCTACATCCACGGCTGGTCGGAGCCGGCGTGGGCACTCCTCGAGCTCCTCGCCCAGACCGGCTTCGACGAGGCCGATCGTCGTCTCGCATCCGCCGCCCGTCCGCCGGCCCGTCGAACGCGCAAGGAGTCGGTCACCGACGACGACCTGATCGCCCGCCGTCGGAGCGTGCTCGGCAACGCGCTCGAGCCGCTGACCTATCGGCGGCCGCTCCATCTCGTGCGGGGAGATGGCGCGTGGATGGAGGATGTTGCCGGCCGCCGGTATCTCGACGCGTACAACAACGTGCCGGTCGTTGGCCACGCCCATCCCCGCGTCGTCGACGCGATCGCCCGCCAGGCGGCACTGCTGAACACGAACACGCGTTATCTCCACGGGCACGTCGTGGAGCTCGCGGAACGGCTGACCGCCTCGATGCCCGATGGACTCGACACCGTCATGTTCGTGAACTCGGGAAGCGAGGCGAATGATCTCGCCTGGCGCATCGCTACGACGGTGACCCGCGGGAACACCGGGATCGTGACCGACTGGGCCTATCACGGCGTGACGCACGCCATCGCCAACTTCTCGCCGTCGGAGTGGCCACGCGGCGAGCAGCCCGCGGCCGTAGAGGTTTACCCCGCGCCGAACACCCATCGCGGACCGTACGCTGAGGCCGCCGACCCGGCTGACGCGGCTCGCCGCGAGATCAAGGCCTCCCTGGGACGGATCACCGTCAGCAATCGACGGCCCGCAGCGCTCTTCGTCGACTCCACCTTCACCTCGGACGGGATCTTCGTTCCCCCGCCGGAAGTGGTGCGGACGGTGATCGCGGGCGCGCGCGACGCCGGGGCGCTCTTCATTGCCGACGAGGTGCAGTCCGGCTTCGGACGGACCGGTGACGGGCTGTGGGGCTTCACGGCCTGGGGCACGACCCCGGACATCGTCACGCTCGGGAAGCCGATGGGCAACGGCCATCCGATCGCCGCGGTCGTCACCCGCGCCGACATCGCCGACCGTTTCGCCGCAGAGACGACATTCTTCAGCACGTTCGGTGGCAACCCGGTGGCCTGCGCGGCGGCGCTCGCCGTGCTCGACGTCATCGCGGACGAGGGCCTGATCGAGCGGAGCGCCTCGGTGGGTGACTGGTTGCGAGGGCAGGTTCGAGCCCTGGCCGCGCGCCATCCAGTGATCGACGACGTTCGCGGTCGTGGCCTCATGACCGGCGTGGAACTCATTGGCGACCGCAACCCCGCGGCGCGGGTGAAGGACGACATGGCTGAACTCGACGTGCTGATCGGGACCGCCGGGCGGATCGGCAACGTCCTGAAGATCCGACCGCCGTTGTGTATCAGCCGCGAGGAGGCGGGCCGTATCGTGGAGGCGCTCGACGAGGCCCTGGGGCGGGTCTAGGCAGCGTCGGTCCGACGCGCGATGAAAACGAGTTCGCGGCCGGGGCGGTCGGCCGCGTCACGGACCTCAGCGACGACGAATCCCGAGGCGCGCAGCGAGTCCTCGATCGCGGCTCGCGAACGGAACCGTAGTGTCGACCGGGAGACGATCATCGTCCCGTCGGCTTCGAAGACGTACGGCGACTCAAAGGTCACGAGCTCGCCGTCGACCTCGGTCACCTGCACCCAGTCGGTCACGCCGCCGACCCCGGGAACGTCGGTGGTGGAACGCGTACGCTCTTCGGACCACTCCGTCCACGCCTGTCGGTCCGGATCGCGCGACTCGAAGAGCAACAGTCCACCAGGTCGGAGCGCGCGACGCGATGCCTCCAGCGTGGCGAGCCAGTCCGCATCGGTCAGGAAGACCTGGGCCACGTTGGCGGTCATCGTGACCATGTCGACCTGCACGAACGCCGGAATGGCCGATGCATCGCCATCGATCCACATCACCCGCGCCGCACCCGGCTTGGCGCGCGCGACGTCCAGCGAGGCGTCGGCCGGGTCGACACCGATGACATGGAGTCCACGTTCCGCCAGTCGCAGGACGAAGACGCCGGTGCCGCAGCCGACATCGAGGACGGATCGCGCGCCGAACTCGTCGATCATGGCGACGTAGAAGTCGAGATCGGACCGGCCCGGTTCGAGCGCGTCGTAGATCGCCGCGAGCCGTGGATCGTCGAAGACGGCGTCCGGCATGAACCGGTCAGACGGTCTCGATCGCCATGGCCACCGCTCCGCCACCGCCGAGGCACAGGGTCGCCAGACCCCTCCCGCCACCGCGACGCCGAAGCTCGTAGATCAGCGTGGTCAAGACGCGTGCACCGGATGCGCCGATGGGGTGGCCCAGCGCGATGGCCCCACCGTTGACGTTGACGCGATCCCAGTCGAAGCCGAGCTCATTGCCATCGGCGAGGACCTGGGCCGCGAAAGCCTCGTTGATCTCGATCAGGTCGAAGTCACCGATGCTGCCCCCGACCCGCTCGATGAGCCGTCGGACGCCATGGATCGGTGCCTCGAACAGCCATTCCGGCGCGACATCCGCCTGGGCGTAGCCGGTGATGCGAGCAATGGGCGTCGTGCCATCGAGCGCGTCCTCGCCGGCGATGACGAGGGCGGCGGCACCGTCGGTGATGCCGGGCGCGTTGCCGGCAGTCACCGTGCCGCCGTCGGGCTGGAAGACGGGCTTGAGCTTCGCCAGCGCCTCGGGACTCGTGTCAGCGCGCGGGCCCTCATCCGCCGAGACGACGGTGTCGCCCTTCTTGCCCGGGACGGTGACCGGCACGATCTCGTCGTCGAAGCGTCCCGCTTCCTGTGCGGCAATCGCGTTCCGATGTGACCGCAGCGCAAACTCGTCCTGCGCCTCGCGGCTCACATCGTGCTTCGCGGCCACCCGCTCAGCGTGCAATCCCATGTGGACGTTGCAGGTCGAGCACCACAGGCCATCGTGGACCGTGGAGTCGACGATCGTGCCGTCACCGAGCCGGTACCCGGTGCGCGCCTGCGGCAGCAGATACGGCGCCATGTTCATGCTCTCCATGCCGCCGGCGACAATCACGTTCGCGTCGCCGGCACGGATGGCCGACGCCCCCATCATCACCGCCTTGAGCCCCGAGCCGCAGACCTTGTTGATGGTCGTGGCGCTCACGCCGTCCGGCAGCCCCGCCTTCAGGGCAGCCTGGCGTGCAGGCGCCTGGCCGGCGCCGGCCTGGAGGACCTGGCCCATGATTGCCTCGTCGATACGTTCCGAGGCCAGCCCCGACCGCTCGACGGCGGCGCGGATCGCAACGGCACCGAGATCGGTGGCCGGTGTCGTTGCCAGTGCTCCGCCGAACTTGCCGATGGGCGTGCGGGCGGCGGAGAGGATGTAGACGTCGTTCATGCGGAGCATGGTACGCCGACGTGACCGATCGGGCCGTCAGTCGCTCGGCGCGGTCTTCTCGTCGAACAGGTAGGCGATCTTGTCCGCCCAATTCGTGACGACAACCCGATTCTTCGTCTTCAGCGATGGCGTGAGCTCGCCGTCCTCCTCGGTCAGGAGACGAGGCAGGAGCGCCACGCGACGCGGACGCTCGTGGGCACCGAACCCGGCCAGCGTGCGCTTGACCTCGGCGTCGTAGAGCTTCTGGACGGCCTTGACCTCGACCAGCTGCTCCGGCGGCATCTCCCCGATCCCCTCCTGGGTCAATGCCCAGGTTCCGAGCTCGTCGAAGTCCGGAGCGATGAGCGCGCCGGTGTACGGCTGCCGGTCACCGAGGATCACGGCCTGGGCCACATAGCGGGACGTGGACAGGGCAGCCTCCATCGGCGCGGGAGAAACGTTCTTGCCGTTCCCGAGCACGATGATGTTCTTGAGCCGATCGGTGATCTTGATTCGCCCGACCGGGTCGAGCTCGCCGATGTCGCCGGTATGGAACCAGCCATCCGGGTCGATCGCCTTGGCGGTCTCCTCGGGCGCGTTGAGATAACCGCGCATGATCTGCGGGCCGCGAACCAGGATCTCCCCGGTCGCTCCGTCGATCCGCACCTCGGTATCCGGCGCGGGCTTCCCCACCGTCCCGAACACGAAGTCCCCGGGCCGGTTGATCGAGACGAAGGGCGACGTCTCGGTGAGCCCGTAGCCCTCGAGCACGAGCATGCCGAGCCCGTAGAAGAACTCGCCGATCTCGCGTGACAGCGGCGCCGAGCCCGAAACGAAATAGCGCACTCGGCCACCGGTCCGCGCGCGGACCGTCTTGTAGACGAGCCGATCGGCAATGGCCAGCTGGAGCTTCAGCACCGGGGAGTCGCCACGCCCCGCCAAATGGTTCGCGTACTTCTTCGATCCGAGTCCCGCCGCCCAATGGAAGATGCGTTGCTTCAGCGGCGAGCCGGCCTCGACCGCCGCGAGAACGCGGCCGTAGACGCGCTCGTAGAGGCGAGGGACGGCGACCATCACCGTGGGCTGGACCTCGACCATGTTGGCCGGCAGGCGCTCGATGATCGGCTCGGCGTAGGCGATGGTGCAGCCACGGCCGAGCGGCACGACCATGCCGGCCACGCGCTCGTAGATGTGGCTCAGGGGCAGCCACGAGAGGAAGATGTCATCGGGCGTGAAGTCGATCACCTGGTGAACCGCCTCGTAGTTGAACACGAGGTTGCCGTGGGTCAGGATCGCGCCCTTCGGATTCGCGGTCGTGCCCGACGTGTGGATCACGGTGGCCACGTCGTCGCGGCTGACACTGCGCCATCCCCGCTCCCACGCGGCGGCCCCGTCGGGATTCGACTCAGCGTGCTCGTACATGTCGTCGAAGCTGACTGCGCCGTTGAGTAGCGTTCCGCGCTCGTCAAAGACCACGACGGTCTCGATGGTCGGACACTGAACGCGGATCGACTCAATCTTCGCCGCCTGCTGCGCGTTCTCGACGAAGATCAGCTTGGCGCCGACGTTGTTGATGATGAAGGCGGCCTGGTTGGCCTCCGAAGACGGGTAGATCGGGCAGCTCACCGCGCCCAGCGACATCGTGGCGAGGTCGGCAACCAGCCATGCGGGCCGGGTGCGGCTCATGATGCAGGCGTGATCGCCACGTCCCAGGCCAAGGTTGCCCAGGGCGAGTGCGACATCGCGGATCCAACGCCACGTCTCGTCGTAGGTGGTCGAGCGCCAGACCGCATGCTCATCGGACTCGGCCCGGTCGCCCTCGGCCTTTCGCCGGCTGCGCGGCAATTTCCATCGCAGGGCCTCGCGCGGACCGTGCTCGACCACCGCCCGATTGATGAGGTCGAGGATGCTCGACGCCCTCTGCTCATCAGGCAGCGTGAGTGGCTCGACCGGCGCGGTCGCCGCCACGTGCCGCAGCTCCCCTGACCCTGCATCGTCCGTCATCGGTCCGCCTTCCTCGTGCTCTCGATCAGGTGCTGGGCAACGATCAGGCGATGGATCTGGTTCGTGCCCTCGTAAATCTGCGCCCCCTTGGCGTCACGCATCAGCCGTTCGACCGGGTTGTCGCGGGAATATCCGGCACCACCGTAGATCTGAACGGCATCGGTCGACACCTGCATCGCGACGTCGGAGGCGAACCACTTCGCCATGCTCGCCGGCGAGTTGATGGGTTGTCCGGCGTCACGAAGTCGGGCGGCGCGCCAGGTCAGGAGGCGCGCCGCATCGACGCGGACCGCCATCTCGGCCAGCATGCCCTGGATCATCTCCTGGTCGGCAATGGCGCGGCCGAACTGCCGGCGCTGAATCGCGTACTGGGTTGCCAGCTCGAGCGCGTTGCGGGCCAACCCCGTGCAGCAGGCGGCGATGCTGATCCTGCCCGCTCCCAGGGCAGAGAGCGCGACCTTCAGCCCCTCGCCCTCCTCCCCCAGCCGATTCGCCGCGGGGACACGCGCCTCCTCGAACACGATCTCGTAGCCCGTCGTACCGCGGATGCCCATCTTCCGCTCTTTCGATCCGAGCCGGAACCCCGGCGTATCGGCCTCGACCACGAAGGCGGTGATTCCGGCCTTGCCCTTCGAGCGGTCAACGGTGGCGAAAACCACGTAGCGCGCTGCCTCCCCCGCGTTGGTGATCCAGATCTTCGTCCCCGTCAGCAGGTAATCGTCACCCTCGCGCTGCGCGCTCAGCGCGAGGGCGGCAGCGTCCGAGCCGGCACCGGGCTCGGTCAGCGCGAAGGCGCCAAGCTCGCGTCCGGCCGTCATGGGCGGCAGGAACCGCTCCTTCTGCTCCTGGCTGCCATTGGCAATGATGCACAGCTGGCTGAGGATGTGGACGCTGAGGCTGACGCCGAGCCCCATGTCGGCGGCCGAGATCTCCTCCGCGGCCAATGCCCAGGCGAAGGTGCCCATGCCCGCACCGCCGAACTCCTCGGGATACGGCAGGCCCGTCAGCCCGAGCTCGCCGGCCGCCGTGAACAGGGATCGGTCGTAACGCTCCTCCTCGTCCCGCTGGGCGGCGCCCGGGGCGACCTCGCGCTGCGCCCATTCCCGCACGGTGTCGCGAACGCCTCGCTCCTCCTCGGAGAGGCTCAGCTGATCGCGTGCCGGCGCCGAGTCGATCGCCATCAGATACGCCGGTGGCCGTTCTCGTCGTACCGATAGAAGCCGCGGCCGGTCTTCCGGCCGAGGTGTCCGGCCGCGACCATCTGCCGCAACAGGGGTGCGGCCCGGAACTTCGGATCGCCGATGCCACGGTGCAGGACATCCATCACGCCGAGCATCACGTCATTGCCGATGAAGTCGCTGAGCTCCAGCGGGCCCATCGGATGGTTGAGGCCCAGCCTCGCACCGGTGTCGATGTCCTCGGCCGTGCCGGTCGACTCCATCAGCGCGAAGATCGCCTCGTTGATGAACGGGCCGAGCATGCGGTTGACCAGGAATCCGGGCATGTCCTTCGACTCGATCACCGTCTTGCCGAGCTCCTCGGCCAGGTGGTGGCAGGCCTTCGACGTCTCGTCATCCGTCTCGAGGCCACGGATGATCTCGATCAGCCCCATGACCGGGACCGGCGAGAAGAAGTGCAGGCCGATGAACTTCGCGGGCCGGTCGGTGGAGGTCGCGAGCCCGGTGATGCTGATGCTGCTCGTGTTGCTCGCGAAGATCGCGTCGGCATCGGCACTCCGGGTCAGCGCTTCCCATGTCTGACGCTTGATTGCCTCGTCCTCGAAGACGGCCTCGATCACGATTCCATGGCCGGCCGCGCCATCGGAGCCTTCCGCCGTGGCCACGCGCGCCAGCAGGTCGTCGGCGGCCTGCTGGTCGAGCTTGCCCTTGTCCACCTGACGCTTCAGGTTTGCGGCGATCCGGGCCTTGCCCTTCTGCGCCAGGTCGTGCGTCCGATCGGCCAGGGTGACCTGCTTGCCGGCGGCCGCGCCGACCTGGGCGATTCCATGCCCCATCAGCCCCGCGCCGATCACGTAGATGCGTTCAATGCTCATGAGCATGGAAGCGTACAGCGCTCAGCCAGCCGCGGATACCGCTCCGTGCGCCGCCTCGGCGAGCTCACGCGTTGCCGCGGCGATGATCGGGATGGCTGGCGCGATGTCGTCGGCAGGCAGTGCGAACACCACGGACTCCATGCGGCCGTGCGCGGCGTGAATGTGGCGCACCAGACGCTCGACCTCGCGCGTCGGTCGATCGAGGAAGCTGAGCGTCTTGTCGACCTGGATGGTGTGCTCGCGCATATGCGACGCCCAGCGCCCGAGTCGGAAGCCGACGTCGACCCCGTAACGCGACCAGCGGGCATTCGCCGCCAGCTCGTCCTCGTCCAGCGATCCGAGCCGTCCGGCTGCGACATCCATCGCTTCGTCCAGCCGCGCTCGGATATCGGCGAGCGTTCCCGCTCCGTCGCCTGCCTCGTCAGGAAAGTCCGGCCCGACGCCGTCCGGGACCTCGGCCGGGAAGTCGGGCTCGTGCCGCCGGCCCAGCCACCAGGCGGTATAGCTGGCGTAGGCCCGTTGAACGTTGACGAGGTGTGCCAGCGTCTGCCGAAGCGTCCACTCGCCGTTCCCGGGGTCGCGGTCGAGATCCTCGTCCAGCAGGGACGCCAAGGTGCCATGCACCTCCCACCGCGCGACCGTCGCTCGCGACAGGATGCGGGAGGACGGAGAACGGGACACTCCGGATGCGGCCAACGCGGCTTCAGCCTCGATACCCGCCTGGTCGAGCGCCTCCGCGCATCGGTAAAAGCCATAGCGGACGTCGGTCCAACCAT
>JBDSJJ010000151.1:0-5931 GCA_039917415.1 Candidatus Limnocylindria bacterium
TCACCTATGTCGCCCCGAGCTCGGTCATCATCCGGCCACCGGTTCCACCGCCGACTCCGGCTCCGACGGCGACGCCCGCCCCCACCGCTCCACCCTCCACCCCTGCTCCGACCGCGAGACCGACCACGGCGCCGGTCCCGACCGCACCTCCGGCGCCGCCGACCGTCGTGCCGCCCCCGCCTCCGGCGTCCGCGACCGCCTCGCCACCGGGTACCTCACCGCCACCGGCGAGCACGCCATCGGCGGTGCCCCCGTCGACCACCAGTCCCGCGACGACCGATCCGTCGAGTTCCAGCCCATCGCCCTCCGCCGTCGGCGTTCCCGGCGCCAGTGGGTCCCCCGCCCCGGGCGGTGGAGTGATCGGACCGACATCCGATGAGCCCGGCGGAGGCCTGGCGATGCTCCTCGCGGCGACCGCGGGATTCGGCATGCTCGTCTGGCTCGCTCGGCGCCGACGTCGACCCTCGGATGGGGTCGTTGCCGCCACGGCGTCCGCCCCCGCTGCGAGCGCCGGCGCGATCGCCACGGCGGGAGTCATCGACGACGAGGACTATCACGTCACGCCGCTGCCGTCGATGCGGGAGCTGATTCCGCCGATCAACCCGGGGATTCTCGACGAGGGGGTGGAACGCGACGCCCCGCGGCCGGGAGAGGCTGCCGTGCCTCGCTGGCTCCGTCCCAGCGTGCGCGAGGGCCGCTTCGCCGGGGACCGCGATCGTCGGGGCGACTGGCACTAGGCGCTGCGGATCAGCGGTTCGGCCAGCGCGGCTGCTCGCGGTCGAGGATCGGCAATGCGTCCCAGTCCGCCCGGATCGGGCTGAAGACATCGATCACCACGGCGCCATCGGGTCCGGCGCGAGCCGTGTGCGGAACACCCGACAGGATGCGCCAGGTCCCGCCCGGACCGAGCTCGCGTTCCTCGTCCGCGATGCGGAACGTCATCGTGCCGGAGATGACCACGCCGTTCTGCTCATTCGGATGGCTGTGCTCCGGCGCAACCGCTCCGGGATCGAGCTCGACGACGGCCAGGGTGAGCTGCTCGCCCTCCACGCGGCGGGCACGGATTCCGTCCCAGACCTGGATGGGGGCGATGTCGGCGAGGTCACTCAGGTTCGTCATCGGCGAAGTCTAGATGGCGGATCGGGGATGACACATGCGGCGCCGCACGGCAGGATGGAGCCGATCAGCCCGTGGGGACCCGATGACGCAGCTGCCACCGCCCGAGCATTCCCAACCCTGCCGCCGATGCGGCGCCGAGATCGCGCCCGGAGCGCCGTACTGTTCCGAGTGCGGCCTGGTCCAGACCGGGCCGTCGGCGCGGCTCCGAACCCCGGCGCGGCCGCAACGGTCTCCTTGGCTGATTCCCGCGCTGATCGCCGGCGCGCTGGCTTCGCTCATTGGGGGCGCTCTCCTGTCGGTGGCCACCAATCGCGACGACCCCGTCGCCGGGCAGCCGAGCGCAACGATCGGCGCGTCCGCGACCACCGGGGCGAGCGCATCCCAGGAACCGGAACCTTCCGCATCCCCGACCCCGAGCCCCTCGCCGACGGCCGCGCCGATCGCCAACCGCGCGGTCGCGCTGGTCGCTAACACCGGAACCGTCCTGCGGGCCAATCCGAATGACACGGCCGCCGCGCTCGCTGACCTGGCCGCGGGCAGCCGGCTGTTCGTGATCGGCGATCCGGAGGAGTCGGGCGAGCAGCGCTGGTACCGCGTCGGAACGTTCGACAACCTCGGGTGCAGCGACGCCTGTGGGCTGATCGGCTGGGTGGCCACACGGATCGCCGACACCGACCCCATCATTGAAGAGGCGAGCGTCAGCTGTCCGTCGTCGCCGATGAGCGCCGAGGCGCTCGCCGCGGTGCCCGCCCTGGACGCGCTGCACTGCTACGGGCGCAGCGAGATCGAGGTCACCGGGGTCGTCGACCTGGTGGAGGGCGAGTACGACGGCCCGTACCGCTACAGCCCGACGTGGCTGGCCCATCCGTTCGCGGCCGCCGTGCTGCTTGGTGGCATTGCGTTCCATCCCCTGCCGGATGCCTCCCTCGATCTACCCGACCAGGATTCCGAGGTGCGGGTCCGCGGCCACTTCGAGGACCCCGGAGCGACCTCCTGCCGAGTTTCCGCTGCCCCCGACGCCGGGGACGTCGAGGTTCCCCAGTCGTCGCGCGCCGTCCTCGACTGCCGGGCCACGTTCGTGTGGACCGACTACGAGGTCATCGGCGGCGAATAGCGCGCGGCGTCACCCTCAGGTTGCGCCCGGTCGCGCCATGCCCACCAGGAACCGGTCGCCGGCCGGCACCACGTCGGCATCCCAGCCCAGCGTGCGGAGGTCCGCCTGCAGATCATCGGGCGGGTGGAAGACCTTGATGGCGACGTGCGTGCTGCCGTCGTCCAGGCGTCGGAGGACGGACGGCACCTCGGTATCGGGAATCGGCTCTTCGCTGATCTCGGCCCGAGCGTCATCGTCGATGAAGAAGACGCGACCGTCGTCGGCAAGCGCATCGCCGACCGACGACCAGAAGGCCTCGAATCGGGCCGGGGGCACGTGCGACAGCCAGAAGGCGAAGATCACCGCGTCGTAGCGCTCGCCATCCGAGGTCCAGCTGAACAGGTCGTGCTGTTGGCGTCGGACACGAGGATCGAAGACCCGCGTCTCGTGGATGGCCAGCATCTCGGGCGCCGCATCGATGCAGGTCAGCTCATCGATGGGGTGGCGCAGGATCTCCGCGGTCCAGATGCCCGTCCCACAGGCCAGCTCGAGCACCCGCCCGCGCGGCGCGAACGCATCGAGCGCGGCTCTCAGCTCCCGCGTCGGCTCGTGGTGACTGAGCTCGAATTCGGGCGCCCGTGCTCGGTAATAGGCGATCTGGCGAGCGATGAGGTGGTCGGCGGAAGGTTGTGACTGCATCGGGCAAGGATAGGGGTCAGGCGATCGGTGTGGCCTCGACCGAGCGCAGGAGGCGTCACCGGGGTGCGGCGGACCGATCGTATATACCGTATATCGGATCGCCGTTCGGGCGGAGATTCGGCGGTAACCACGACGATCTACCATCGGGCAATGGATCCCGAGGCCATCTTGGCCGCCCTGAACGACGAGCAGCGCGAAGCGGCGCGCGCGACCACCGGCCCGCTCGTGATCCTCGCCGGCGCCGGCACCGGGAAGACGCGGGTCATCAGTCATCGGGCGGCCTACGCCGCGGCGACGGGCGCCATGGATCCGAAGCGCGCGCTGGTCGTGACCTTCACGGAGAAGGCGGCCACCGAGATGCGGCACCGGCTCAACCAGCTCGAACTGCCGCAGATCCAGGCGTCAACCTTCCACGCAGCCGCCCGGCGCCAGCTCGCCTACCACTGGCCGCTGGTCCATGGTCGCGACCTCCCCGATGTGCTCGACACGAAGCTGCGGATCATCGGGCCGCTCGCCCGTCAGCTGCCGGGTGGCTACCGGTTCACGCCGGCGCGAGACCTGGCCGACGAGATCGAGTGGGCCAAGGTCCGCCGCATGCGTCCCGAGACCTACGCACCGGGGCGTGAGCCGCCGGTCCGCGTCGACGTTTTCGTCGACGTGTGGCGCCGCTACGAGGCGGCGAAGGTGCGGCGCAACGTCATCGACTTCGAAGACATGCTGTCCCTGGCCGTCGAGCTCTACGAGGCAGATGAGCAGGCCATCGGGCTCGTGCGCCAGCGCTACACGTGGTTCAGCGTCGACGAGTACCAGGACACGAACCGCCTCCAGGAGGATCTGCTTCACCTGTGGCTCGGGGAACGGCGCGACCTGTGCGTCGTCGGCGATCCGGACCAGACGATCTACACCTTCACCGGCGCAAGCAGCCAGCACCTGCTCACGTTCGCGGAGCGCCATGCCGATGCGCGCGTCATCCGCCTGCGTCAGAACTACCGGAGCACGCCGCAGGTGATCGAGCTCGCCAACCAGCTCATCCCGGGACGCGAGCTGGCGGCGGCAGGCGAGCCCGGCCCGGCGGTCGAGCTCGTCCCCCACTCCAGCGACGACGTCGAGGAGGCCGCGGTGGTGGCGCGCATCCGCCAGCTCCTGGCCGAGGGGGTGACGGACCGGGAGATGGCGATTCTCGTTCGCACCAACGCCCAGCTTGTGGCATGGGAATCGGCGCTGACCGCGGCCGGAGTCGGGTTCACGATCCGTGGCCTGCGATTCTTCGCGCGACCCGATGTTCGTGCGGCCCGCGCCGCGCTGCGACCCGGGACGTCCGGTACACCGGCTCGGGTCGCCGTCCGGGCCTGGCGCCGGGATCTTGGCTTCGACGAGGCCGATCCACCGGCCGGGGGCTCGGGCGCTGAGGCGCGCGACCGGCACGCGGCGCTGTCGACGCTGCTGGCCATGGCTCGTGAGCTCGAACGCGAGCGACCCGGCGCGAGCGTGGACGACTTCCTGGCCGATCTCACCCGCCGCGACGGAGCGGAGGCCGATGCCGGCGGCACCGGGGTGACGCTCTCCACGCTGCATCGCGCCAAGGGCCTCGAGTGGGACGCCGTCTTCCTGCCCTCGCTCGAGGAGGGCATTTTGCCGATCCGCCAGGCGACCGAACCCGAGGAGCTGGCCGAGGAGCGGCGCCTCCTCTACGTCGGTATCACGCGCGCCCGGCGCCATCTCGTCCTGTCGTGGGCCGTCCGACGGGTCGGCTCGCGCGGCACGGAGGGTCGGGCGCGGCCGTCGCGGTTCATCGCCGAGCTTCGGCCGGGCGGAGTCGGCCGACCCCGGGCGGCCATCGCGGTCCGTCCGAGCCTGACCGAGGCCGATGAGCCACTGCTCGAGCGACTCATCGAATGGCGACGAGAGCGTGCGCGCGCCGACGGCGTGCCGGCCTACATCGTTGCCGACAACAAGACCCTGGCCGGCATCGCGGCCAACCGCCCGACCGACGAGGCGGGCCTGCTCGGCGTGCCGGGCATCGGCCCACGCAAGGCCGAGACGTACGGCGACGACATTCTGCGAGTCATCGGCGACGCATCGGGCTGACCAAGTGCGCGGTCCGGCCCGAGATGTGCATGGGGTTCGGGCAACCATCCGTCACGCACAGGGAGAGCCCGACCATGACCCATCACGAGAACGAGTCGATCATCGACAAGGTGAAGAACGCCCTCGGCATGGGCGACGACGAGCACGAGGGCCACGATCACGGGCCCGGCGAGCACGACCACGACCACGACACGACATCGACCACGGCCGCAGCCGCGGGCGATGTTGAGAATCGCCCGACCGGACCGGACTACGGCGCGTCCACCTCCGATGCCGACCTCGAGAGCGGATCGGTCGCCGATCCCGCCACAACGGGCTTCGATGAGCCGCGCGGAGAGGCAGCGCCCGAGCAGCCGAGCCTGATCGAGGACGAGCAGCCGGTCGATGCGGAGCGCAGGGACCCGGTCATCTGATCCTGAGGCAACCCGAGGTGCCCGTGGCACTTCCTGTCAGATTCCCACATATGGACAGCTAGTTCCGATGGCACCATGTCGAACGGTCCCACTGCGGGAATTTTCGAGGGTGCGACAGGCGAACCACGCTCAGTGGCGTCCGCAGGATGTCATCGGGCGGCGGGTTACCGTGGATAACGGTCCGGGCGCGGGAATTCGATAGGAATCCAGCCCGCGGCCGCGGCCGTTAGCCCAGGGAGTCGGCGATCACAGCGCGTGCAACCTCGACGCGGGACAGGCCCGCGAATCCCTCGGCATCGACTGCGGCGCGCACGGCGGCCGAAGTCCGCCCCCGAACCCGGGATGCGAGGCGCCGTCCGACGTGGGACGCGTGGAGGCTCAGCAGCCAGCCCAGCAGCGCGCTCAGCAGCACGGATCCTGCGAGAAGTGCCAGCGGCATCGGGATCGGCCCCAACACTGGGATGTCGATGCTCGCCACCGGCACAGCTCCACCAGCGACGAACAGGGTGATCAGCCAGG
>JBDSJJ010000152.1:0-4647 GCA_039917415.1 Candidatus Limnocylindria bacterium
ACGACCTACACGGTGCAGCGCGGCGACACGCTTTCGGCCATCGCCCGCTCCTTCGGCACGACCGCGGAACAGATCCGGACGTGGAACGCGGATCGCTACCCGTCGCTCGCCGCCGATCCGAACGTCATCGAGCCCGGCTGGGTCCTGCTGGTCAGTTCGGAGCCAGGCGTTACCCCGAGGCCGACTCCCGTTCCTGCGACGCCCAAGCCGACCGTGCCGCCATCCGCGGGCTGCAGCGCGGGCAACCGGGTCGCGGCCGGCTCGGCGCAGACGTTCCGCACCATCCCGAACGCCGGTCCGGGCGTGGCCCTCACGTTCGACATGGGCGGGCGCATGGATCCGGCGGTCGACATCATGAATTTCCTCGTGGCCAACCGGGTCTGTGCCACCATCTTCGCGACCGGGATCATGGCCCAGAATCCCCAAGGGCAGCAGGTGATGGCCATCGTCAAGGCGCACCCGGAGCTGTTCGAGATCGCCAATCACACGATGTACCACTGCGACCTCGTCCGTGGCGGCGGTGGGTCACCCTCGGTCCAGCCCTGCGCCGGGGGACCGTTCAGCGCAGACCGCATCAGGAAGGAAATGACCGATGCCGAGGCGATCCTGCGCAACGGGACCGGTCAGAACCCGCAGCCGTACTGGCGCCCTCCGTATGGCTCGGTCAGCCAGGCGGTTCTCGACGCGGTCGCGTCCGTCGGTTACACGAAGACGTTCCTGTGGGACATCGACACGATCGACTGGAAGCCGATCGCGGACGGCGGACCGTCGGCCGAGCAGATCGCCGCAAAGGTGGTCAACAACAGCGTGAACGGCTCGAACGTGCTCTTCCATCTCGGTGGCTACGAGACGCTCGACTCGCTCCGCCTCATCGTTCCGGGTCTGCGCGACCGCGGGTTCAGCCTCACGAGCTTGTCCGACCTGTTGAACTGAGGGAAGCAGGCAGGGCGCGGCAGCCGCCACGCCCTGCGCATAGTGGAGTGCCGCGTCAGCGTCCGAGCGTGCCGATCGCCTCGCCGAAGATGCGGACCGCCGTGTCCACCGACGCCGCGTCCACGATGAGCGGCGGGCTGAACCGGAGCGACGACTCGCCGCATTCGAGGGTCAGCAGCCCACGCCGGAACGCGGCGTCCTGTACGGCCTCGGCCTTCTCGTGGGAGTCGAACTCGACACCCAGCATCAGGCCAACGCCGCGGATGTCGCGGATGGCGTCCACCCCCGCGGCCGCAGTCTCGAGCCCCGCCCGAAGTCGCGCGCCCATTGGCGTGGCGTTAGCGAGTCCTTCAGACTCGAGGATGTCCAGCGTGGCCAGCCCGGCGGCGGCACAGACGGGGTTCCCGGCGAACGTTGATCCGTGCGCCCCAGGAGGCCAGGTCCAGACCGAGTCGCGGGCGATGAATGCGCCGATTGGCATGCCCGACGCGATTCCCTTGGCCGTCATGATGATGTCCGGCTCAACCTCGGTGTGCTCGATTGCCCACCACTTCCCGGTGCGGCCCATTCCGGACTGAATCTCGTCGGCGACCAGGAGGATGCCGTGCTCGTCGCACAGGTCACGCAGGCCCTGCATGAATGCCTTCGGCGCCGGGAAGTAGCCCCCCTCGCCCTGGATCGGCTCGACCACGATGGCCGCCACGTCGGATGGGGCGATCTGACGCCCGAAGATCGTGTTCTTCAGATGCGCCAGCTCGGCCGACCCGTCGCCGCCGGATCCCTCGCGCCACGCGCGGACGCGGGGAAACGGCGCGTGATGGACCATCGGGATTAGCGGACCGAAGCCGGCGCGCTGCTTGACCTTGGAGTTCGTGAGGGACAGCGCGCCCATCGTGCGGCCGTGGAAGCCGCCCTCGAAGGCGATGATCCCCGGCCGATGGGTGTGGTACCGAGCGAGCTTGATCGCCCCCTCCACCGCTTCGGTTCCGGAGTTTGTGAGGAAGACGCGTGCCTTTTCCTCGAATGGCGCGATGGCCGCGAGGCGCTCCAGGAACTCGGTGTAGCGGGGCTCGTAGAAGTCGGTCGCGGCGATGTGGATCAGCCGATCGGCCTGGGCCTTGATGGCCTCGACGACCTTCGGGTGCGAGTGGCCGGTCGAGCACACCGCGATGCCGGCGGCGAAGTCGAGGAAGCGGTTGCCGTCAACATCGGTGACGACCATGCCGGATCCCGACTCCGCCACGAGCGGGTAGGCGCGGGTGAGCGAGGGACTGGCGACCGAGGCGTCGCGCTCGATGAGTGCGCGGCCCTTCGGTCCGGGGAGTTCGGTCTGGATGTGGGGCGCGCCCGCGGTCTGGGCAGCGCCATCTGAGGCCGGGGCCTCCATTGTGGTCATAAGGTGGGTCACTCCGGATTCGGAGCGGCGCGTCCTGCCCGCGCACCTTGGCTAGACCGAGCCATCCTAGCAGGGAGGTGCGCTCCGACCACGCAGACGGTCAGCGGATCGTCGGTCGCCTCGAGCGTTCGAGGCCGATGGCCCACAGGCTCGCGCCGAGTCCCACGGACGCGGCGGCGAACAACGGCCCGCCCCCGAACGCGTTCGCCCATACCAGGGCCGCAAGTGCGAGGCCGCTTCCCGTGGCCGACATGAGGATGATCGGCGCAGGGTCGCCTCGCACCCGGCCGGCCAGGAACGCGACGATCACTCCGGTCACGAACCCCGCGATGGCCAGGGGGCTGAACAGGATGTCGGTGGGGATCATGCGCGCACAGTCTCGCCGATGAGTCCGGGTCCTGCATAGACCAGCCCGGTCCACAGCTGTTCCAGATCCGCTCCGGCTCGGCGCACTGCCTCGAGGTCGCCGGGCCGCTGCGTGATCCCGCCGGACGCGACGATCACGAGGCGGTCCCCGACGAGTTCTCGGGCCCGCGCCACCGCGGCCACGGTTCGCGCGTGGAGCGGTCGGCCGCTGAGGCCACCCTCGGCGTCGGGACTCGACGAGCGAAGGTCGGCACGGGAGGTCGTCGTGTTCGAGAGGATCACGCCATCGACCGCGGCCTCGGCCAGCATGGCGACGAGCCGGTCTGCGGCGTACTCATCCAGGTCGGGCGACAGTTTCACGAGGATCGGCACAGCGCCGGCCTCGGCGCGGACCGTCTCGACGAGCTCACGGAGGCGGTCGACGCGCTGCAGCTCGCGGAGCGAGGGCGTGTTCGGGCTGCTCACGTTGATCGCGAGGTAGTCGGCCATGTGCGCCACCGCCCGGGCCGCCTCGCGATAGTCGTTCATCGCCCGCTCATCCGGGGTGTCTCGGTTCCGCCCGATGTTCACGCCGATCACGAAGTCTCTAGGCAGGTCGGCGCGCGCGTCGCCGATACGCTCCGCCAGTGTCGCCGCGCCGGCGTTGTTGAAGCCCATGCGGTTGACCAGGGCCTCATCGGCCTGCAGCCGAAAGAGTCGTGGACGCGGATTGCCCGGCTGCGGGCGAGGCGTGACGGTTCCGAGCTCCACGTAGCCCAGTCCGAGCGCCGCCCAACCGCGGATGGCGCTGCCGTCCTTGTCGAAGCCTGCCGCCAGCCCGATCCGGTTCCGAAAGCGCAGGCCCAGCAGCTCCGCCGGTCGATTGGTGGCGCCTGCCGTCGAGACGCCCGAAGCCAGGGAGGCAAGCATCCGACCCGGACGGCTGGCACCGGCGGCGGCCAGCGCCGTCAGGGTCGCGTGATGGATACCCTCAGGGTCAGCTCGGAAGAGGAGCGGACGGACGGCCCGATAGGTGGCCGTGCGCCAGGTCATCGGTCAGTCGTCGCGCGCGCGCGGAAAGGCCATCTCCTCCGGGTAGACCGGCGGAAGCGGCTCGCCCTCGTCGTCGATCTCGGATCGTGTGGGATCGGGCGACATGAACTCGTGCCAGACCTCGGCGCCGTGATCCGGCGGATCGTCGAGTTCCTTGATCGCGACGATGCCCTCGAAGCGGATGGCGCCGGATTCGCCGCCTTCGGTCTCGTAATCGTCCTCGTAGTCGGGGGCGAGCTCCACGGCGCGACCGAGCGCGGCCTCCTCGTCGCTGCCCTCCACCAGGATCACGCGATCCTCGACCAGGGTCACCGTCTCGTGCTCGCCGGACAGGTAGGCGTAGCGCAGCTGGACGGAGAACCAGCCCGACGGCTCGACGATGGGAGCGTCGCTCGTCACAGCGCCGCCGGCTCGTCGCCGATGACGGTCTGGGACTGTTCGCGCAGGAACTGCTGAACGTAGTACGGGCCGAGGCCGCTCTTGCCGGACGAGCCCGATCCCTTCCAGCCGCCGAAGCTCTGGATGCCCGGCCACGCGCCAGTTGTCGCGCCCGCACGCCGGTTCACGTACACGACGCCAGCCTGGATGGTGTCGAGGAAGTGCTTCACTTCGGCATCGTCATGGCTGAAGATCCCGGCCGTGAGTCCGTAGTCGCTCGCGTTCGCCTCGGTCAGCGCCTGGTCGAGCGAGTCGACCTCGCCGACCACCAGGAACGGCACGAACAGCTCGTCTCGATACAGTCGGTGCTCGAGGGGGAGTCCGGAGACCACCGTGGGCGTGGGGTAGAAGCCACGCTCCGTGTCGCCGTCACGCATCACCTTGCCGCCGATCTCGATCGTTCCGCCACTCGCCGTCGCGTCGTCGACGGCACGCTGGAACGTGTCGAGGGCGCGCTGGTTGATGACCGGCCCCATCCAGTT
>JBDSJJ010000153.1:0-9228 GCA_039917415.1 Candidatus Limnocylindria bacterium
TCGGCACGGGCAGGAAGGGTTCGAGCCGCGCGCTGACGCCCACCGGGCCGGCCCCGGGGCCGCCGCCGCCATGCGGCGTGCTGAACGTCTTGTGCAGGTTGAAGTGCATGACGTCGAAGCCGGCCTCACCAGGCCGAAACCGGCCGAGGATGGCGTTGAGGTTGGCGCCGTCCATGTAGGCGATGGCTCCCGCCTCCCGGACCGCGGTCAGCACCTGGTCGATCTGGTCCTCGAAGATGCCGAGCGTGCTCGGATTGGTGATCATCAGCGCCGCGACGTCTTGGCCGAGTGCAGAGCGCAACGCCTGCAGATCGATCCCGCCGCGATCATTCGACGGGATCGTCACCGTCTGGTAGCCAACCATCGTCGCGGTCGCCGGGTTCGTGCCATGGGCACTGTCGGGCACCAGCACCTTCGCGCGCTGCTCCCCCTCGCCGCGCGACTGATGGTAAGCACGGGTCATCAGCATGCCGGTCAACTCGCCATGGGCACCAGCCGCTGGCTGCAGGCTGATGGCCGGGAACCCGCTGATGTCCTTGAGCAGCTCGGCCAGCAGCCACATCAGCTCGAGGCTGCCCTGACTCATCGCCTCCGGATCGAGCGGATGCGATTCGGCCAGGCCGGGGAGGCGCGCGCTCCACTCGTTCACCTTCGGGTTGTATTTCATTGTGCATGAGCCGAGCGGATAGAAGTTGAGATCGATGGCCTGGTTGAGATGCGCGAGCCGGTTGAAGTGGCGCAGCATCTCGAGCTCGCTGACCTCGGGCAGGCGTGGCGCGCTCACCCGCCGCAGGTTTGCGGGGATCTCCGGCTGGCCGGAGCCGGCTCGGCGTGCGCTGTCCGATGCGCTGGGGAAGCGCACAGCTCGACGCTCGGCGCGCGAGCGCTCGAAGATCAGCGGCTCGACGATCGACCCATCGACCCCGGCAGCCGCGTCCGAGAACGCGGCGCCGCGTCCGGAAGTGTCGCGGCGCTCCGGGGCCTCGGTGCTGCTCATCGCGTCTCCGCCAGCCCGGCCACGAGCCGCTCGATGTCGTCGTCGGTGGTGAGCTCGGTCGTGGCCAGCATGAGGCTGTCGGCCAGGCGCGCATCATCGCGGCCGAGAGGACGGCCGGCCAGGATGCCGCGGTCGAGCAGCTCCTCATGGCGCCGCGCCGCATCGGGCAGCCGCATCGCGACCTCGTTGAGGTACACGCCCCCGAACCGACGCTCGGCGAGGCCGGCGGACTCGAGCGCTCCGACCAGGTGGCGGGCCTGGTGCATCGCCAGCTCAGCGACCTCGCGCAGGCCGGTCGGCCCCACGCTGGTCAGGTAGGCGGCGGCGGCCAGGGCCATGAGTGCCTGGTTCGTGCAGATGTTGCTGGCGGCCTTCTCGCGTCGGATGTGCTGCTCGCGCGCCTGGAGGGTCAGGACGTATCCCTTTCGCCCCGATCCGTCACGCGTCGCACCGACCAGGCGCCCCGGCATCTGGCGCACCGATGCCATGCGGGCCGCCATCAAGCCAACGTACGGCCCTCCGAAGCTCATCGGCACCCCCAGCGGCTGCCCCTCGGCGGTCACGATGTCGGCGCCGTACTCACCAGGCGCCTCGAGCACCGCCAGCGAGGTTGGCTCGACGACGGCCACGAACTGGGCGCCGATGGCGTGGGCCGCGACGGCGAGCTCCGCCATCGGCTCGAGCTGGCCGAAGTAGTTGGGCTGCGCCGCGATGAGACAAGCGACCTCGCCGAGCGCGGCGATTGCGGCGGGATCGGTCGCGCCGTCGCCATCGTCGCCCAGGTCAACCGAGACGGTCGCGACCTCGATCCCCGGTCCCGAGCAGTACGTCTCGAGCACCCTGCGGTAATCGGGGTTGACGCTCTCGGACACCGCGACGCGATCTCGGCGCGTGAGGCGGCAGGCCATCAGGGCCGCCTCAGCCGTGGCCGTCGCGCCGTCGTAGTGCGAGGCGGTGGCCACCTCCATGCCGGTGAGCTCGCAGATCAGCGACTGGAACTCGTAGATGCTCTGAAGGGTGCCCTGGCTGACCTCGGGCTGATACGGCGTGTATGCCGTCGCGAACTCGGGCCGGCCGATGACCTCGCCCACGACGGCCGGGATCAGGTGCCGATATACCCCGGCGCCCAGGAAGCTGACCTCGGGAATCCGGTTCCGCCCGGCCAGGCGCGCGAGCTCCGCGCGGACCTCCTGCTCCGCCAGCGGCGGGGGCACGTCCCACCCCGAGGCACGGACAATGCCGGGGATGTCGGCGAACAGGTCGTCGACCGACTCGACGCCGATGGCGTCGAGCATCAACCGGCGATCGGCGTCGGTGTGGGGCGAATAGGTCATCCGGGGGCGCTCAGGCGGTCTCTTCCGCGTACGCTGCCGCGTCCATGAGCGTGTCGAGCTGATCGGTGTCGCTGAGCTCGACCCGGGCGATCCAGCCCTCGCCGTAAGCGTCGGCGTTCAGCAGCTCCGGGGACTCGCGCAGGGCGTCATTCGTCTCGAGCACCTTGCCGGAGATCGGCGAGTACAGGTCGCTCACCGCCTTGACGCTCTCGACCACCCCGAAGGCGGCGAACTGCGTCAGTGCTGACCCGACCTCGGGAAGCTCGACGAACACGATGTCCCCGAGCTCATCGGCGGCGAAGCTCGTGATGCCGATGGTGGCTCGCGATCCTTCAACGCGAACCCACTCGTGCTCGCGTGAGTACCGCAGGTCGTCGGGGTAGGCCATGGGCAGTCATTTCCTCCTCAGCGGGGGCGCGCATGCGGCTAGACGCGGGGGCGCCGGTAGAACGGCAACTTTACCTGCTCCGCCCGATACGGGCGTTCACGAACCACGACCTCAAAGGCGTTCCCGACGCCGGCGAGCTCGGCAGGCACGAGGGCCATCGCGATCTTCTCGCCGAGGGTTGGCGACAGCGTCCCGCTCGTCACGCGACCCACATCGGAGCCATCGACACGGACCGCATAGCCGCTTCGCGGGATGGCGTTGTCGGTCATGCGCAGGCCGATGAGCTTGCGTTCCGGCCCGGTGTGCTGGACGGCGGCGAGGACCGAACGCCCAACGAAATCACCCTTCTCGAGCTTCACCACCCGACCCAGGTTGACCTCGTACGGGTTGGTTGCCCGGCTCAGCTCGTTGCCGTACAGGGGCATCCCGGCCTCGAGGCGCAACGTGTCGCGCGCGCCGAGGCCGCATGGCTGGAGGCCGTGTCGCTCGCCGGCTGCGGTGAGCGCCTCCCACAGCGTTGGCGCGCTCGCCGCGTCGCAGAACAGCTCGAACCCGTCCTCGCCCGTATAGCCGGTCCGTGCGACGAGGCACGGGATCCCCGCGACCTCGCCCTCGGCCGACCGGTAGTTGAGGATGGCGCCGAGATCGAGGTCGGTCAGCTCACCCAACAGGGCGGCGCTGTGCGGACCCTGCGGCGCCACCAGCGCGGTGGCCTCGCTGCGATCCTCCACGGTGCTGCCGAAGTCGCCACGCGCCAGCAGTCCGGAGAGCTGATCCAGGACCGCGGCGCGGTTCGACGCGTTGCAGACCACCAGGAACTCGTTCGTGGCCCGCCGGTAGACGATGAGGTCGTCGATGATCCCGCCGTCAACGTCGCAGGCCATGGAGTACTGGGCCTGCCCGTCCTCGAGCGCGCCCGGATCGCTGATGAGTGCGTGGCGCAGGAAAGCCACGGCCTCGTCGCCACGCACGACGAGCTCGCCCATGTGCGAGAGGTCGAACAGCCCGACCGCGGTGCGGACAACCCGGTGTTCCTCGATGATCGATGTGTACTGCACCGGCATCGCGTAGCCGGCGAACGGCACGAGGCGCGCTCCGAGCTCGCGATGCGTGTCGTGGAGTGGGGTGCGCTTCAGCTCATCGGGCTCGCGGTCGGTCATGCGCTCGCCTCCGTGGCGTCGGCAGCCAGCATGCCCAACGCGTGTTCCAGGACCGATCGCTCGGTTGCGTGCGTCAACAGGGAGAGCGCCTCGATGCCCGTTGCCCACCGCACGTCGTCGAACTCCGCGTCGTGGAGGTCGATGCCGCCTCCGATCGGGCGCATGAGGAAGAAGTGCACGGTCTTGTTGAACCGCGTCGTACCGCGCACGAAGACGTAGCGGATCGAGGTGATCGGCGCCTCGGCGACCACCTCGAGGCCGGTCTCCTCACGCGTCTCACGCAGAGCGGTCTCCTCCAGCGTCTCGCCCGCGTCCGGTGTCCCCTTGGGAAGCGCCCACAGCAGCGGCCGGCGGCGATGGACGATCACAACTTCAGGACCCAGGTCCCCCAAGCGATGGACGACGCCGCCGGCCGAGGTGGCGCGCGCGTTGCGCAGGCCGGGCACCTGGCGGGCTAGGAGCGTCGGGCGCGCGGGACCCCGTACGGGAGCGCGGGACGGCGTGCCGGCAGCCGAGTGGCGCGTCCGACGGCCGGGAAGCGGAATCGGCTGGTCTGAGACCGAAGCGCGCGGACGGTCGGCATGGAGATCACGGCACTGCGCGGGCGGTGGAAGACGGTCGTGGCGGCGGACAGGCCGAGCCGCGGCCGGTGCGCAGAACGACGCCCGGCGCCGAAGTCGATGGAAGGATGGGCGACGAAGCGGGCCACCAGACTCACGCGCATGCGCGGCATTGTACGCCCCCGCCATGGGGGCGCAAGGGATCAGCCCGCCGGCGACCCGCGATCAGCCGCTACGATCTCGACCGCCGCCGCATCGCGGGATGCCGGATCCGCGAACGTCAGGACGACGGCGGCTCCCTCCCCCTTCACGGTGAGGGCCGGCCTGCGTCGGAACCACATGAACGCATCGCCCCCCTCGACCGCGAGCTCGAATGGGCGCTCGATCGGCCAGATGAGCGAGCCGGTCGGGCCGTACAGGACGAGCCGCTCCCCCCGCGAACCATGTTCGCGGACCGCGGATTCGACGACTCCGCGGACCTCGCCCAGCGCCGCGCCCCAATACCGCCAGTGGACGCGCGCCGCCTCTTCCACGCTCATCCACTGCAGCTGCGCCGGGGTCCCGGCGAGACGCAAGGGACCGCGCGGCGTGGGCAGCTCGCCGTGCACCACCAGAGCAATTGGCGTGCGTCCCCGCGCGCCGGCTCCGGCGCCGCCGATGCGCACGATCGGCTGCCGCACCAGCGACCCACCGGCCAGCACCAGCGCGGCGGCACCCAGCAGGGCCGCGCCGAGATAGGACGGCTCCTGCCATGGCGTCGCAAATCCGAACGCAATGAGGCGCGACTCCCCGAACGAGATCCCCGGGTGCCGCGTCGCCGGGTCCCAGTCCCGCAGCAGGGCGCGCATGCTGAATGCGTCCTCGGTGATCGAGCCGTCCATGCGCGTACGGGCCCCCGGCGTGTCAAAGCCGGGAATCAATCCTCGGGCGCGGACGACGACCGCGCGCTCAGCGTCAGCCGGGTCCGCGACGAGGTAATACGTACGCTCGACCGTCGACGACCCCGGTCCCGAGAACACCTCCACCTGCGTCACGTGCGGCCCGTCGACCAGGACCGCGTCGAACACGACCCAGAGTCCGGAATCGACCCGACCGTCCTCGATCTCGCTGACGGTGGCCGGGATCGGTTCCGGCCGGAGCTCGTATGCCGCCGCCGTCGAGCTCGCATTCGCAGCGGCAAGCGCGCCAATGGCAAGGCCGATGATCAGTCCCGCCGGGACGCGACCCAGCCCGATGCGCTCGAGGACTCCCGCGAAGGCGCGGTTCAGCAGATGCCCGGGATAACCAATGACGGCCAGCAGACGATGACGCACCGCGGCACGATATCTCAGGCGGTCGATGCATGCTGACGACGCTCCCGCGTCAAGCGGTAAAGGGCCTCCACGGCGCCGACCTGGCGGGACAGCGAGAACCGTTCCGCGTCCTCTTTCGCGCTTCGCGCCAGGGCTTCACGTCGGTCTGGGTCGTCGGCCAGGGCGGCAATCGCCCGGCCCAGACGGACGACCAGGGTATCGGTCGGCTCGTGCGCCACGATCACCCCATCAATCCCGTCGCGCACCGAGTCGCGCACCCCGGGACCCTCCACGGCCACGGCCGGCAGGCCGGCCGTCAGCGCTTCTGCCAGCACCAGACCCTGCGTCTCGGATCGGGACGCGAATGCGAAGATGTCCGCACCGGCCACCGTCGCGAGCGCCACCGTTCGCGGCAGCGGGCCGGTGAAGTGAACCCGATCCGTCAATCCGGCTGCGAGAACACGTGCGCGCAGGCCGCCGTCCGATGGTCCGCCCCCAACGACCAGCAGTCGCAACCGCGGATGGCGGCCCGCGACGCCGGCGAAGGCGTCGATGAGCAGCTCCGGGCTCTTCTCCGGCGCCAGCCGTCCCAGCGACGCGATCACCACCGATCCCTCCGGCCAACCGGCCAGCGCGCGCACGTCGGCGGTCGCCAGGGCGCGGATGCCGGCGACGTCGACCCCGGTCGGAATGGCGTGCACGCGCGAGGCGCTGCCGGGCGCGATGCGCTCGCGGATCCAGCCGGCCAGGTCGAACGACGGGGCGATCACCGCGTCGGATCCACGCCACCATGCCCCGAGCCAGGCGTTCGTCGTGTGTCGCGCGACCGCGGAGAGCGGGCCGGCATAGTGGCTGTAGTCGTCAAAGCGGGTGTGATGCGTGAAGATCAGGGGCACGCTCGCGGTTCGGGCCAGGCGCCGCGCGAGCACGCCGCTGACGAACGGCGAGTGGGCATGGACGACGTCCGGCGCAAACGCACGCGCCGCGCGCCATCCCGAGCTCGCCAGGATCGGCCACGGCATGCGGTACCGCGGCGGCACAATGGCCGGCGGACGGTAGGACGGTAGCCAGGCCATGATCGGCGCCGGACCCGGGGAGCCGACCGGCTCCACACGAGTTCCGCGTGCCGGCCTGGGGGCGACCACCATCACCTCGTGCCCGGCCGCACCGAGGCCACGCGCAAGCGCGTCCACCGACACGGTCACGCCAGAGACATATGGCAGGTACGACTCGCTGGTGAGGACGATGCGCATCGCGTCAGCTCACCGTCGCGACATGGAGCGTGACCATCCCCAGCGCCAGCGGGCGCCACGCCACATCCTGCAGGCCCACCTCCCGCATGAGCTCCGCGATGTCGGCGGGCCGCGGGTAGGCTCGCACGCTGCTCGGCAGGTACTGGTAGGCCGATCCTCCCCCGGCGAGGCGTCCCACGATCGGCAGCATGCGGTCGAACCACGTGGCGGCCGCGAAACGGGCCATGCCGCGCGTCGGTGCCGCCAGCTCGAGCACGACGAGGCGACCTCCGGGGCGGGTCACGCGGGCCATCTCGGCCAGGCACGACCGATAGTCGGCCACGTTCCGCAGACCGAAGGCGATCGTGGCGGCGTCGAACGCATCGTCGGCCTCCGGCAGGGCGAGAGCGTCGCCTTCGCGGTAACGGATCGGAGCGGAGCCCGCGACCGGAGGACGCCGCGCGGCCACCCGCAGCATTGGCCCGGATGCGTCGATCCCGACGACGGCCCCGCGGCTGCCCACTGCGCGAGCCAGGGGGCGAGTGAGGGCTCCGCTGCCGCACGCCACATCGACGACGGAGCCGCCGGCCCGGAGCGCGGTCGCGCGCACAGCGGATCGTCGCCATCGATCGTCGAGGCCGGCAGTCATCACCCGGTTCATGGCGTCGTAGATCGGGGCGATGCGATCGAACATCGTCCGCACCTGGGCGGCGGGTACCGGGTTGCCCGGGTCGCGGTCACGCATCGACGGTGTCACACGCCAGGTGGGAGAAGGTGGTGGCGAAGGTGGTGGGCGATACTGGATTCGAACCAGTGACCTCACGGATGTGAACCGTGCGCTCTAACCGACTGAGCCAATCGCCCATCAGGGGAGGCCGCGAGTATAGCCGTCGCCCGTGTCGACCATCAATCTGCACGGGTCGCAGGAGCGCGGCAGCCGTCGAGGGAGGCCGGCTAGAGCCGGACCGCGACGCGCACGATCACGCCGAGGACCAGCATCGCAACCAGCGGCGACCAGTCGATGCCGCCGGTAGGTGGCAGCACGCGCCGGATCGGCGCCAGGATCGGCTCGGTGGCCTGGTAGATGAAGGCGACGAGTCCTCCTCCGCCCCGCGGATTCGTCCAGCTCATGAGCACGCGAGCGATCAGCAGCAGCCAGAGCACGAACGCGAGGAGCTGGATGAAGTTCACGAGCATGGCGGTCATGGGCGGAGGATAGCGTCTACGGGCGCGGCCCGAACAAGCCGGTCCCGACACGGACCAGGGTCGCTCCCTCGGCCGCCGCAGCCTCGGCGTCGGCGGTCATGCCCATCGAAAGCTCGGGCAGCGGCGATCCGAGCGCCTGCTCGAGTTCGTCCCGAATCTCGCGCAAGGCCCGGAAGATCGCGCGCGCCTGCCCCGGATCGACCCCCATCGGGGCCATCGTCATCAGGCCCACGATGCCGGCGGCTTCCTTGCACCCATCGGCCGCGGCGCGCACGGCGTCGGGCGTCAACCCTGCCTTTGCCGCCTCGCCACTGACGTTGATTTGAATCAGCAATCGCGGCGAGCGGCCCTCCTCCTCGGCCATCTGCCGCAGGCGGTCCAGAAGCTCCAGCGAGTCAACGGAATGGATGACGTGGAACCCCCGGACGGCGCGGCGGGCCTTGTTCGATTGCAGGCGGCCGATGAAGTGCCACTCAACCCCGGGAAGAACAGCGATCTTGGGCTCCGCCTCCTGGACTCGGCTCTCACCGAGCATTCCCAGTCCGGCCGCGATGGCCGCCTGCGCCATCTCAACCGGCCACCCTTTCGTGACGGCCACGACGCGCAGGCGCTCCGGGTCGTGTCCGTTCGACTCGGCGACGTCCCGGAGTCGACGAAGCAGGCGGTCATGCCGCTTGGCAATCTGATCGGCTTTCGGAGCGTCGGCGCCCACGATCTCCATCCGCGTATCGTGCCATCGCCGCCGTTCCTCCGCCGACGCCGGCCGCAGCAGAACCCGATTGGGTGCAGCCGACGGCGACCTCAGGGAAGGCGCAGACCCGGCGGACCGGGCCGATCAGTCGTTCTTGCGGCGAAGGAAGCTGGGGATATCGAGATCGGTCTCACCGTAGGACGGACGATCCAGGCTGGCGGGCCGGATCGGTACCGCCTGACGCTCGGGGGCCTTGATCTCGGTCGCCTCGCGCTCCGAGGGCCGCGCGAACGGCGACTCGGTCCCCATCTGGTCCTCGAGGTTCTGGCGCTGCTCGCGATCGCGCTCGATCTCGGCCAGGATCTCGC
>JBDSJJ010000154.1:0-6635 GCA_039917415.1 Candidatus Limnocylindria bacterium
ATCGCCTACCAGACGGCTTACCTGAAGGCGAACTATCCGATCGAGTTCATGACCGCCGTCATGAACGGCTTCCGAGAGCGCGCCGAGAAGGTCGCCGCGGTGATCGCCGAGTGCCGACGCCTCGGAATCGAGGTTCGTGCCCCGGACATTCAGAAGTCGCATGCGCTCTTTGGCGTCGAGACCGATGCAAATGACGTTCCCGAGGCGATCCGCTTCGGCCTCGCCGCCATCAAGAACGTGGGCGAGGGTGCGATCGAGGCCATCGCCACGGTCCGGGATGGGGGAGAGGAGCCCGGCCCGTTCCGCTCCCTGGACGACTTCTGCCGGCGCGTGGACCTGCGGACGGTCAACAAGCGCGTGGTCGAGTCGCTGATCAAGGCCAACGCGGTGGGCTCGCTCGGGACGCCATCGGCCCTGCTGGAAGCACTGGATGGGGCGCTCGAGAATGGTCAGCGCCACCAGCGCGATGTCGCCGCGGGCCAGTCGACGCTGTTCGACCTTTTCGCCGTGCCAACCGAGTCCGGGGTGTCGTTCCTGGACGGTGGGGAGGAGATCCCGCGCCGCGAGCGCCTGCGCTGGGAGAAGGAGCTCATCGGCCTGTACCTGTCGGAGCACCCGCTGGGCGATATCGAGGGCGTGCTGCCCGACTACGTCACCGCCTATACCGGCGACCTGGCTGAAGAGTCGGACCAGGCCAAGGTCACGCTGGGCGGCATCCTCATCTCGTCCCGGCGGATCGTGACGCGGGCAGGTTCAACCATGCTCGTGGCCACTCTCGAGGACCTGCAGGGATCGGTCGAGGTTGTCGTCTTCCCCAAGGTATTCGAACAGACGGCAAATTCCTGGGCCGATGACTCCATCGTCCTCGTCACGGGGCGGATCGACCGTCGCGACGACGCGCCCCAGATCCTGTGCGAGGCGGTCCACCAGTGGGACGATGCGGTTCAGATGGGGCCGGTGGGTTTCGGGGTTGAACGGGATCGGCTGCTGGCAGCTCGTGGCTGTAGGCGTCGATGTGAGCGACAGCCGGAGCGCGCGCATGGCGTGTGGGCCGGGTCATCGGGAGGTCCTCGGGAGGCCGTCGCCGTCGCCCCCCCGCCGCCCGTCGCCCTGGCCATCGACGAGCCGATCGGTGCCCCTGAACCCGCCGAAGAACCACCGGCGCCGGTCGACGCCGTGCCGATCCAGTCCTCGCCCGAGGCCTCAACGGCCACGGTCAGCGTCTCGATCGGCGAGGAGGTGGCCACGGATCGTCTGCTCGGAGCGATCGAGTCGGTGAAGATCGCCCTGGCCGGCCGCCCGGGTCCGCTGCCGGTCGTGCTCACGATCTCCGTGGCCGGCGCCACGCGCCAGGTGCGGCTGCCGGACCGCGTGGCGTGGGATGAGCGGCTTGGGGACGCGCTGCGCCGGGCCGCTGACGTGCCCTTGTCCGTTGAGCTGAGCTCAGGTGCCGCCGCGGAGTCCCGCCTGGCCTGAACAGCCCATCACCCGGCGAACTCGACGGTCCGCAGCATCTCCTCGACCTGCTCGAGCATGGCGTCCTGCTCGAGCGGCGGACCATTGATTTCGGCATTCACCTCGATCCATCGGTCTGGGAAGCCGGGCGGGCTGAGCTGCCACCACGCGACCACGCCGCTGTTCGTGCGGTTTATGCGGAACGCCGCCGGTTCGCCGCCGATGACGCGCGCCGCATGCAGTCCGTACGGCCGTCGGACAATGGGGTCCAGGACTGGCGGGTCACCGCCGGACCAGGATGTGATGATGATCGAGGCCTCACCGGGCGGAACTCGCTCGATCGAGATCGAGCACGGATCGCCGAAAGCCGTACACAGGTCGTCCATTTCTGCGTCGAATGTGACGATGTGCGCGATCACCCGGTGCGCGTCCTCCGTGTCAGTGCCGGGCGCAGCCAGCCAGTCATCGGGGTGGTTGAAGCCGATTCCATCCGCCGCGAACGTCGTCCCCGTCACGTCCGCGGGTGGCGGGCTGAGATTCGCGACCACGACCATCGCGCCCGCGACGGCCACCGCGACTGCGGCCACCACCGCAAACGCCAGCCAACCGGAGTCGCGCGCTGTCGGTGGCTCGGTGGCTCGCGACCGCGGACGTCGCGCGACCTCGACCGGACGCGACGGCCAGTCCCGCGGCGTCACGACCATCTGGTGCGCCCGATCCCACGCCACGCGTCGTGCCGGATCGGAAAGGACGTGCCACGCCTCGTTGATGCGGCTCATGATCGGGCTGGGCTGCGCTGCCACGTCGGGGTGGTGCTGTTTCGCCAGCCGCCGATACGCCCGCGCGATCTCGTCCCGCGTGGCGGTGCGCTCCACGCCGAGGACGGCATACGGATCCGGAATGGTCACGACAACGGAGTGTACGTGCGCACGACATCGATCCCATGCTTGCTATCCTGTCGCCCGTGATCATCAAGCGAGCAGCCGAGCCGGTCGAGACCGGCGATCCCGATGCCACTGTCGTCCCCGAAGCCGATGAGGCCGCCGCGGTGGCGACCGTTCCCTCCGCCGCCGATGCGCCGATCGGCGGCGCGCAGCTCGACGCCGTCATCCTGCGCTTCCTGCGCCAGTTTCCGAACCGGACCGTTGAGTTGAATCCGCTGGCAGAGGAGCTGGGCGTCGACCCGAGCCGGATACAGCTGGCCGTCGAGGACCTCGGGCGCCGCCGCATGGTCGTCGTGCCGTTCATCGAGCCGGGGTCCGCCGGTGGAGCGACGCTGACCGCCATCGGGCTGCGCTGGTTGATCGATCGGGAGGGTGGCTCGCCGGCGGACACGCCGACCGCGTTCAAGCCAGCCGAGGAGCGCGTCCGCGCCGAGGACGAGGCCGCTCGCCTCCCCCGCGCGCAGGTCTACGGGCTCAAGCGGGGTTGATCGGCCGAGCCGTCTCGTTCCTGGGGCGGCTGCCCGGCATCCTGTGGCGGCAGACCGCCGGGCGCCTCATGGCGCGCGGCGACGACTCCCCGGAACGCACGACGCCCGCCATCCATCCTCAAGAGCCTCGCAGCGTTGCGGGCATTGCGTTGCGGGCCAGCCTCGTGGTCATCGGCGTCGTGTTCGCGGCCTACTTGATCTATGAGCTTCGGCTCCTGCTCATCCTGGTCTTCCTCGCGGTACTGCTGGCCTCCGGGCTGTACGGGGTCGCTCGCTTCATCGAACGGTTCCTACCGCGGATCCTCGCGGTGCTGGTGTCGTACCTGCTCCTCATCGGCGCATTCGGGCTGGCGCTGTTCCTCATCTTCCCGCCGCTGGTCCGCCAGGCGGTCGACCTTGCCGATGACTTTCCGAGTCTCGTCGAGCAGCTTCGGGAAGGTGCGATCGGCCTCATCGACGGGATCGCCGGAGTGGGGCGCGGCGAAGAGATCATCAACAGCCTGACGGCCGGGGCGGGGGATGGGCTGCCGGAGATCGGGTCGTTGCTCAGCGTGCCGCTGACGCTGGCGGGGATCGTGGCGAACCTCATCATCGTCCTGTTTTTGTCCGCGCTCATGCTGATCGAGCGCGACAAGTCGCGGGACTACCTCCTGCGATACGTGAGTGAGCAGGATCGCGACGCGGTCATGGACTCGGCCCGACGTGCGCTCCTCAAGCTGGGCGCCTACGTGCGCGGCCAGCTGTTGGTGATGACGATCATCGGCGTCGGATCGGTCCTCGGGCTGGTCGTGGTCGGCTTCATCACGCAGGGCGAGCCCCTGCCGTTCGCGGTGCCGCTCGGCGCTCTGTCCTTCACCACCGCCGCAATTCCCCTTGCCGGCGCGTTCCTGGCGGGCGGGCTGATCGTGCTCGTGTCGCTCACCGTGTCGCCCCTCGCCGCGCTGCTGATGCTCGGGTGGGTCGTGATCCTCCAGCAGCTCGAGGGCTCGGTCATCACGCCCTACATCCAGGGCAAGGTTGTGAACCTGTCAGCCGTGGTGGTGCTGCTGGCCGTGGTGGCGGGGACGTCGCTGGCAGGGATCGTGGGCGGGATCATCGCCATTCCGATCGTGGCGGTGTTGGACGTCGTGATCCGCGACGTCGTGTTTCCGCTTCGGCGACGATCGGAGGAGCGTCGGGTAACCGCGCAATAAGCCTCGGCGGCAGTCCTTGACGGGTGCAGGTCAGCGGTCGAGGAAGCGCCGCAGGAAGTGGGTGGTCGCCTCGTGGCGCGGGTCGTTGAGTACCTGCTCAGGCGGCCCCTGCTCGATCACCACTCCGTCCTCCATGAAAACGACCCGGTCCGCCGCCTCCTGCGCGAAGTGCATCTCGTGCGTCACCACGATCATCGTCGTGCCGCTGTGCGCAAGGTCCTCCATCACCCCCAGCACCTCGCCGATCAGCTCCGGGTCGAGCGCCGAGGTCGGCTCGTCGAAGAGCAGCACTTTCGGCTCCATGCAGAGCGCTCGCGCGATCGCGACGCGCTGCTTCTGGCCACCGGACAGGCGTGAGGGGTACTCATCGCGCTTCTCGGCCAGCCCCACGACCTCAAGGTAGTACTCGGCCCGCTCGGTGGCGTGCTCGCGCGAGTGCCCCAACACGCGGGTCGGCGCCTCGATGCAGTTGCCCAGCACGTCCATGTGCGGGAACAGGTTGAACTCCTGGAACAGCATCCCGGCGCGGAGCCTGATCTGGCGGATCTGCTCGCGATGCTGGCGATCGCGCGCGTGGAGCGGATCGGCATCGACGCGAACGCCGTCGACCTCGATCGAGCCGATGGTCGGCTCCTCGAGGAAATTGATGCAGCGCAGCAGCGTCGTCTTGCCCGATCCGGAGCGGCCGATGACCATCACCGCCTCGCGCTGGCGCACCTCGAGATCAACGCCCCGCAGCACGTGGTTGTCGCCGAAGTACTTGTGCAGGCCCTCGACCTTGACGATCGGCTCGCCGATGTGGGACGGCAGCGTGGAGTCCCGCTCGTAGCCGCTCAATGCTGTCGCCGGCCGCTTCCCGTGGTCAGGAAGGTCGGTCTGCGTCATCGGTCACCCCGGGATAGGCGACGCTCGAGCCGCTCCTGGAAGAAGCTGAAGATGATCGTGAGGGTCCAGTACACGGCACCGGCGATCATGAGGGCCGCGATCGGCTCGAAAGCGCTGCGGCCGATGCGCTGTGCCATGAAGAGCGTCTCGTGCACCGTGATGGTGGAGACGAGTGCCGAATCCTTGATCATGGCGATGAACTCGTTGCCGATGGCCGGGACGACGATGCGCACCGCCTGAGGTAGCACGATCCGCTGCATCACCAGCCGTTCGGGCATGCCCAGCGCCTCGGCGGCCTCACGCTGCCCGGCTGCCACGGCCTGGATGCCAGCGCGAAAGATCTCGGTCATGTATGCGCCGTAATTCATGCTGAGGGCGACGATGCCGGCCGGGATGGCGGGAAGGACGATCCCCAGCTGAGGGAGAGCGAAGAAGATGAAGAAGATCTGGAGGAGCAGGGGAGTCCCCCGGATGAGGGACACATAGAACGATGCGATACCGTTGATGACCGGGTTCCCACTCAGCCGACCCAGCGCCCCGAGAATGGCGAGCATCGTGGCAAAGACGATCGAAAGGGCGGAGACGAGGATGGTGATCCCCGCGCCCTGCAGGACGATGACCGGCCCCGAGACGAAGACGAACTCAAGATCCGCGCCCGAGGCGATCCACATGCCGCCACCGATGAGCGCGATGAGGCCGATCCAGACCGCAGCGAACACGGCGCTGAACCGTCGCCTGGCACCGCGTTGCGCCCGAGAGACTTCCTCGACGATGGGCGCGATGCCCCTGGGCTCAGCCCCCGCGGCGGCGGCCATCGGCATACCTCAGGTGATGACCGTGGGGGCGGGACGGCGCGCGTCACGCCCCCACGGTCGCTCGATTTACTCCTGCGTCGTCAGGTCGACGCCGTCGTACCAGGTCTCAGAGAACGAGGTCAGCGTCCCGTCGTCGTGCATGTCGCCGATGATGGCGTCCACGGCGGCCACGAGCGAATCGTTGTTCTCGACGCTCTTGTCGAATGCGACCGCGAGCGGCTCGAAGAACACCGGATCGCCGACCAGGGTCACCGGATAGTCCTCATCGATGGCGCCCTGGGCGGTCGGCAGCGCCGTCAGCCAACCGGCGAAGTCGTCGGTGCGACCGGAGCGCCACGCCTCGGCGCAATCGAGGTCGGTCGGGAAGGTCGTCGACGTCATCCCATCCGGGACGGCGGCGATCTCGCCGGCCTCCGGTGGCAGGCTCAGGGTTCCGTCGACCCAGAACACGTAGGTGGTGGACTCACCGGCGCACACGGTCTCGCCGGCCAGGCCGTCGAGGCTGGTGATGTCACTTCCCTCGAGCACCGACATCTGGGCCGGCGTGAAGTAGTACGGCTGGGTGAAGTCCAGCACTTCCTTGCGATCTTCAGTGACAGTAACGGACCCTACGCTCAGGTCCCAGCGCCCGGCCCAGCTCCCGGCGACGACCGCGTCGAACGTTGGATCGGTGAGCTCGAGCGTCACGCCGAGCCGGTCCGCGATCTCCTGCGCCACGTCGATGTCGAATCCTTCGTAATCGCCTGTGGATTCGTTGAGGAACGACTGGGGCGGATACGCGGGATCGGTCGAGACGACAAGCACGCCCGCCTCGCAGATCTCCGCGAGGTGGCCGTCCAGGTCGGACGAGTCGCA
>JBDSJJ010000155.1:0-4462 GCA_039917415.1 Candidatus Limnocylindria bacterium
CCTCGCCGGCATCTCGCGGGTAGAGCAGCGCGATCGGACCGTCATGGGCGTGTGCCGTGACCACCAGGTCGCGCATCTCCTGCTCATCCTTCGGCGACGCGATCACGAGATTGGGAAGCGATCGCATAGCGGGAAGCATGAACATGCCCTGGTGGCTGGTGCCGTCCTCCCCGACCAATCCCGAGCGATCGAGCCCGACGACCACCGGCAGGTTGTTCTGGCACACGTCATGGACGAGACCGTCGTAGGCCCGTTGGCTGAACGTCGAGTACAGCGCCACGACCGGTCGCATGCCGGCCAGGGCCATGCCGGCGGCCATCGTCATGGCGTGCTGTTCCGCGATGCCGACGTCGAAGAAGCGAGGCGGGAAGTGCTCGGCGAAGCGCGAAAGGCCGGTCCCGGTCGGCATGCCGGCGGTGATGGCCAGGACACGCTCATCGGACTCCCCGATGCGGACGAGCTCCTCGACGAAGGTCTCCGTGTACGACTTCGGCTTGCGCCTCCCGTTGCCCTCCGCGGGCAGCGGCTCCTCCGTCGGATCGATCAGGCACAGGTCGATCGGCGGAAGGCTCGCCCCGTGGAAACTCATCGAGTCCTGCTCGGCGGGGGCGTAGCCTTTACCCTTCACCGTCTTGACGTGGACGAGCACGGGCGCCTTGAGCTGGAACGCCGCCTCGAACGCTTCTTCGAGCTCTACGCGGTTGTGCCCATCGAGTACGCCGATGTAGGTCACCCCGATGTCCTCGAAGAACCCGACCTTGGCCCAACTGTGCTTGAACCCCTCCTTGGCCCAGGACAGCAGCTCGAGCGCGGGCTTGCCGATCACGGGGATGCGGGGCAGTGCACGCTGGGTGACCGACTTCGTCTCCTGGTAGGCACGCGAGAGGCGCATCTTGTTGAGCCGGGTGGAGAGACCACCGACGGACGGGCTGATGCTCATCTCGTTGTCGTTGAGCACGATGAGCAGCGGATGCCGGCTGTGGCCGAGATGATTGAGCGCCTCCATCGTGAGGCCGGATCCGACGGCCGCGTCACCCACGCATACCGCAATCCGCTGGCGCGATGCCGGATCGGTGCGCTGGCGCAGGTCGCGGGCCGCGGCAAGGCCGACGCCGATGCTGACCCCGGTCCCCGCGTGCCCGCCGTCGAATACATCGTGCTCGCTCTCGCTGCGGCGCGGGAAGCCGCCGATGCCGCCCAGCTGACGCAGCGTGTCGAAGCGGTCCCAGCGATCAGTGAGGAGTTTATGGGCATAGGCCTGGTGACCCGTATCCCACACGATCCGGTCCCGCGGCGAGTCCATGACGCGGTGCAGGGCCAGCGTGATCTCCACCACGCCGAGCGAGCTCGCGAGGTGGCCGCCGGTCGCATTGACGGTGCGGATCATCTTCTCGCGCAGCTCGGCCGCCAGGGTCTCGAGCTGTTCCGGAGTCAGGCCATGGAGCCTGGACGGATCGCGAATGGTTTCGAGCAGGGTCACCGGGAAAACTTGCCCTCTGCAGGTCGCACGAAAGAAAAGTATAGGGGTGGAGGCGCAGCTACGCCCCCGAGGCCGTCCCGGCTCAGACGAGCGGCTTCTCGAAGACGTGACTGCGCTTGGTCTCCACGTACCCGATACGTTCGTAGAACCGATGCGCACGCCTGCGCGTGCTGCGCGATCGCACGAGCATGGCCGGTATGCCCGCGGCGCGGGCCCAGGCCTCGCCCTCGGCAACCAACTCGCGTCCGATGCCGGACGATCGCGCCGTCTCGTCGACGACGAGGCCCGCGATGAGCGCGCGGTCCGATGTCTCGAGGGTCCGGTGGCGAACGACGTGGAGCCAGCCGACCGGGTGGTCGTCGTGGTCAGTCGCGACGAGCAGCAGGTGGTCGGCCCGGCCCATCAGCGCAGATGCGCGCGCGGTCATCGCTTCGGGACCCACCGGGTAGCCGAGCTGCGCGGTGAGCGCCGCCACGGCCGCAACGTCATCGGCGCTCATCAGCCGGATCCGCGAGCTCACTCCTCGGTCGGGGTCGCCGCCTCGGCCTCCGCACCGGGGACGCCGCGTCGGCCGAGCTCGGTGATCTTCAGCTCGGCGTCGCGCAGTCGCGCGTCGCATGCGGTGTGCAGGCGCAGCCCACGCTGGTAGAGCTCGATGCTCTCCTCGAGCCCGACGCTCCCGCCCTCGAGCCGCTGCACGGTCGTCTGGAGCGCGGCCACCAGCTCGTCGAAGGGCCGCTTCACCAGCTCCTCGTCGCTGAGGCCGTCGAGCGCGCCATCGTCGATCATCTGAGAAGGTCCTCTGTACCGTCGGCGCGGGTCCGCTCCACGCGTGTCTCCACCGTACCGCGGGCGACGATAACCTGCAGCGAGTCGCCGCTGGCGACCGTTGTGGCGTCGCGCAGGATCCGGCCGTCGGCGGTGCGCGCCACCGCGTAGCCGCGATCGAGCGTGGCGACGGGCGATAGCGTACGCAGGGTGGCCTGGGCCGCCGCGACCTCCATGCGGCCCTCCCCCAGGCGGTGATCCACCGCTCGCAGCCCTCGCTCCAGGAGATCCGACGTCCGCTGGCGCGCCGCGCCGATATCGGGCGCCAGCCCCGTGAGGGCGCGACGTTCGGCGTCCACGCGACGGCGCTGCTCGGATGCCCGCCCCAGGAGTGCGGCCGAGGCGCGATCCCGCATCCGGCCAAGGACCGTCTGGAGCTGGGTGGCATCGGGCGTGGCAAGCTCGGCGGCCGCGCTCGGCGTCGGCGCGCGCAGGTCGGCGGCGAAGTCGGCGAGCGTCACGTCCGACTCGTGGCCGACGCCGACGATGATCGGGACGGGCGCGTCCGCCACGGCGCGCACCACCTGCTCGTCGTTGAATCCCCACAGGTCCTCGAGCGAGCCGCCGCCACGCGCCAGGATGATCGTGTCGAGGTCGGGCTGGGCATAGAGGCGCTTCAGCGCGCGCACGATGGCCGGCGCGGCCGTCGCTCCCTGGACGACCGTCGGCGAGAGGATCAGCTCGACCAGCGGGTAGCGCCGCTTCAGCACATTGGTGATGTCCCGCCACACGGCGCCGACTGGCGAGGTGACGACGCCGATGCGCCGCGGCCAGCGTGGAATCTGCCTCTTGCGCGACTCTTCGAACAGGCCGGCGGCCGCCAGCTCGACCCGCAGCGCTTCATAACGCGCGTGGAGGTCGCCCGCGCCAGCCGCGGTGATCGTGTCGACGTAGAGCTGGTAGACGCCCTGCGGCTCGTAGGCGCGGACTCGGCCATGGATGATGACGTTCATCCCGTGCGTCGGGCGCATGCCGGCCCGCGTCAGCTCCTCGCGGAACAGGGCCGCCCGCAGCTGGCTGTTGGCGTCCTTGAGCGTGAAGAAGCAGTGGCCCGACGGCGGGAAGGACGGTTGGCTCACCTCTCCCTCGACCCATACGTCGGCGAGGATCGCATCGCTGTCGAGCAGGCTCCGCACGCGTCGATTGAGGTCTGTGACGCGCAGGATGCGCGGGGCGGGCCGTGCGGGAGCAGGCTCGTCGCCGGCGGGCGCCGGCTGGTCGCCGGCGGGCGCCGGCTGATCCCAGATACTCGGCTGGTCGGGTGAGCCCACGAGCCTACTGGACCCGGGTCACGTACTCGCCGGTTCGTGTGTCGATGCGCAGCACGTCCCCTTCGTTGACGAACAGCGGCACCTGGACGACCAGCCCGGTCTCGACCGTCGCCGCCTTCTTCGCGCCGGTGGCCGTGTCGCAGGCGAAGCCGGGATCGGTCTGAGTCACTCGCAGGTCGACGCTCACCGGCAGATCGACGCCGAGGATCTCCGACTCGTGCGAGCTGACGAAGACCTCGGTGTTCTCGACCAGGTACTGGGCATCCTCACCGAGCATCGCTCCGCTCACGGCGAACTGGTCGTACGTCTCGCTGTCCATGAAGTGGTACGCATCCCCGTCGGAGTACAGGTACTGCACGCGCCGCTGCTCGACGCGGGCGCGCGGCCAGCGCGTTCCAGCCTGAAAGGTCCGCTCCACGATGTCACCCTTGCGCACGTTCTGGAGCCTCATGCGGACCTGCGCGGACCCGCGCGCCATCTTGATGTGGCTCCAGTCGAGGACCTTCATGAGCTGTCCGTCGAGCTCGATGATGACGCCCTTCTTGACGTCGCCGGTGCTGATCAATCGTGACTCCTGTTGATACGCGGCCGATGCAGGGAGAGGATACCGCTCAGCCGACGACGATCGCCTCGCGCGGCGATCGGGTCAGCAGCCTCGGCCCGGTCTTCTCGAGCGCCACGATGTCCTCGATACGGATCCCCGTCACGCCCGGAACGTAGATGCCCGGCTCGATGCTGAACACCATGCCTGCCTCGAGCGTCGACGCCACCGACTTCCGTAGGCTCGGCGCCTCGTGCGTCTCGAGCCCGATGCCGTGCCCGAGCCCGTGGCCGTAGCTCTCGACTCCCTCCCGCTCGATGCGGGCGCGCGCGATCGCGTCGA
>JBDSJJ010000156.1:0-9614 GCA_039917415.1 Candidatus Limnocylindria bacterium
CATGGCGATCGGCGGAGGGATCGCCGCCGGCCAGTGGCTGCAGCGAGACGACGACGCGACCCTACCAACGCCGACGCTTGGCCTCGCTTCCGATTTGCCCTTGGCTGAGGGTCCGGTCCAGCTGCTGGTCGACACGGATGTCGCGCCCGATGACCTCGTGGCGATAGCGTTCCTCGTGGCGGCGCCAGACGTCAGCATTCGCGCGATCAGCGTATCGGGGACGGGGGAGGTACGCTGCGACGCCGGCGTTCGGATCGTCCTCGGCCTGCTCGACCGGCTCGAGGCCCCGCAGATCCCGGTCGCGTGCGGTCGAGAGGAGCCGCTCGCGCTGGGCCACGCCTTTCCTGACGCATTCCGCGAGAATGCCGAGCGCGCGGCCGGCCTTGACCTTCCGATATCGAGCCGCCAGGCCGCGGCGGGCGGCGCCGTCGAACTCATCACATCGAGCGTGCGCGACGCGGATGCAAGCCTCCGCATCCTGACCCTCGGGCCACTCACGAACCTCGCCGAGGCCTTCGACCAAGACGCGACGCTTGCGGCGTCCGTAGAGGCCGTGTACGTCATGGGGGGTGCCGTCGATGTGCCGGGAAACGTGGCCGGCTCGCCCGATGCGCCGTCCGAAAATACCACCGCGGAATGGAATATCTATGCCGACCCGGCGGCCGCCCAGATCGTACTGGGCGCTGACGTGGAGGTCTTCCTCATCGGTCTGGATGGAACGAGCCAAGTCCCGGTCACATCGGCATTCGTTGATCGCGTCATCTCAGATGCGACGGGCACCGGCCTGGAGATCCTGGCCGAGCTCGTTGGGAAGAATCCGTACATGACCGGCGGCGACTACTACCTCTGGGATCCGCTTGCGGCCATCGCGGCAGCGGGCTACCCGATCGGGGAGTTCACATCGGTCCGCTTGACCGTTGATGAGAGCGACGGGCCGACGAGCGGCGCTACGCAGCGGACGGACGGCGCGCCAAACGCCAAGTACCTCAGTGCCGTCGACGCACCCTTGGTAGAGAACCTAATGATCTCGATCCTCAACGCCGAGTGAGCGCGTTGAGCGCAGTCATAGCGCCTCGTAGCGGTTTCCAACGGCTAGGTCAGATACCGCTCGTCATGGAGTGGCTTTCTGTCCTGCGGTTGGGCAGTTTGCTAACGGGCGTCGCGGTCGGTGCGCAGCGACGCTCGCACCTCGTCGAGCGTGCTCCGATGCTCCGCGTCAACCGTCACTGAAAGGTCGTCGAGCGCACCCACGACGGCGCGGGCAACGGTGGGCACGCCGGCACCGAAGTGGATGATCTCCTCGAACGCGGCCCAGAGCAGTTCCTCGAAGCCGGTGCGTGGCATGACCAGGCGCACCGTTCCCTCGTCGTCGGTGTGCTCCTGCGGCACGAAGCCGGCCCGCCCGGCCGCGACGAGGATCTCGGTGATGCGGTGGATCCCATTGATGGCGGTCGTCGGATCGTTGATGCCGGGCGACAGCGCCTTCACCGCGATGTCGACCAGCTGCTGGATCCCGAAGCCGGGATCCTGGTGCATGACCCGCTCGGTGCCGACCGCCACGTGCCGATGCAGCCGCTGGGCGATCTCGTCGGATGGCTCCGCGTCCCAGAACCCGAACAGCGGCGTGTGCTGCTGGACCCAGTCGCCGGGCGCCGCCTCCAGCCGGATCGTCATCCGGTGCTCCGCCGCGATCTCGACCAGCGCATCGGCCTCGACGTACTGGAGGTAGCCGCTGCGGGTGGCCGGGACGAAGCTTGTCGGCTCGCCCGACGGCCGGCTTCGAATCGCGGGTTGGGGGTGCTCATCGGCCGCGCGCCGCTGACGAGCGACCTCGTCGAGCGCTTCCGTGGCCACCGCCGCTGTGATCTGCGATGCCTGCATCCGCGTCGCGATGTGGTGGATGTAGTACACGAGCATGGCGAGCGCGACCAGAGAGAGCACGATCGCGCCGGTGACGGCCAAGGCGGGCACAAACGCGCTGCTGCCCTCCTGCTCGCTGCGAATTGTCCGCAGGACGAGGATCGCGTAAACGAATGCGCCGATGAAGCTGCCGAGCACGATCTGGCTCGGCCGGTCGCGCATGAAGCTGCGCAGCACCCGTGGGCTGTATTGCGACGAGGCCAGCTGGAGCGCGACGATGGTGATCGAGAAGACCACGCCCGCGACGGTGATCATCGACGATGCGATCGACGACAGCAGGCCGCGCGCCCCCTCGGGCCCTCCCCCGAAGACCAGTGGCAGCTCCGATGCGAGCTCGGGAGTGGCGGTGTCGAGCACGACGAGGCTGAATGCGGCGATCGTGCAACCGACGACCCACAGGCCGGGGACGAACCACAGGCTCTGGCGGATGGTGTCGAGGACCTTCTTGAACGGCATCCTCAACCGCGGGTCGTCAGGGGCATGCCTTTAGTATGGCGCGAGCCCCCGATCCGGTGACGGAACGAGCCGGTCAGCGCTCCCAGTCGCTGGCCTGCGGCACCGCCGAGGACATCACGCGCGTGATCTCGGCGCGATACCGAACGCCCGACGGATGGCGAGCCAGCCAGTGGAGGTACTCCGGATCGGACTCGGCAAGCTCGGCGATGGTGCGTCCGGCATGGTGTCCGAAGTCCAGCCGCGTGGAGTCGAAGCTCGAGGCGTGGCCCGGCCCGACGGGGACGCTCGAGTCGCCATCGACGTCGAAGGCTGCGGGATCCTGTCCGTCCACCATCTGTGCTCCGCTCTTGCTTGCTCGTGTGGCGAGCATCTTAGCCGCACGCGGTGCGGCGTGGCAACACGCATCGCCTATGTCCGCGGCACTTCTCTACCGTCGACCAGCGTGAGGTCGGAACGGACGTGCGCCGCGTCCTCACTGGCTCGGAGGATCGTGGCCAGGTCGGCGGTCAGGACCGCGAGGTCGGCGCGCGCTCCGACGCGCAGGTGACCCTCGTCATCGGCGCCGATCGCCCGCGCCGGGCCGGTCGTGTAGGCCGCCAGCGCCTCGGCCAGCGTCATGGCCTGCGATGCGCGCCAATCGCCTCGCTCGTCGCCCGGCACGGATCGGTGGACCGCGGCGTACATCCCCTGCCAGGGATCGGCGCTCTCCACAGGTGCGTCGGATCCGGCCGCCAGCAGCGCGCCGCCATCGAGAAGCCGGCGCCAGGCGTAGGCGTCGTCAGCACGATCGGCCCAGTGGAGATCGACGAGGTCGCGATCCGCGGCGGCGTGAATCGGTTGGATGCTGGCCACGATCCCGCCGCGGCCGAAGCGTTCGGCGTCGCCGGCCCGCAGAAGCTGGACATGCTCCAGCCGATCCATCGGCGCGCCCGCGATGCGGTCCGGTGCACCTTCGATTGCCCCGAGCGCCACCGCGACGGCGCGGTCACCGATGGCATGGAGCGCAAGGCCAATCCCGGCCGGCCGCGCGTGCGCCGCATCGTCCGCCAGGCGATCCGGGCTGACGCGCAGGATGCCGGAGTGGCCATCAGGCCCGAACAGCGCGGCCGTGCCGGAGCCCAGGGCGCCGTCGGTGTAGTGCTTCGCCCAGCCGATGCGCATGGTGCGGCGGCCGGCCACCGCCATGCCAGTACGCAGGCCGCGCGCCGCCGCAGCCGGGATCGCATCGGCAGGAATGCCGACCGAGAGCCGCAGACGGCCGTCGATGACGTCCCCGAGGTCGGTCAGGCAGGAAGCCGAATCGCCGAGGTCTGCGTCGGCGCCGACGCCGTTGCGATCGGTGTAGTCCCCCGCCTCGGATGCCCCGGTGATGCCGAACCGGGCCAGGACGCGCAGCGCGTCGTCGAGCGGTGTGCGGAGGTCCGCGCCCTGCAGCCGTGTCACGTGCGCCGAGACGAGATCCATCGCCCGCTCGCGGAGCACGCCCGTTGGCTCGCCGCGTCCGTCGCGCTCCAGACTCCCGCCCTCGGGATCGGGGGTGCCGGTACCCACGCCGGCGAGACGTCGCCCAGCCGCCGATGCCCACGCGGAGTGACCGTCGTGGCTCATCAGCCACGCCGGCCGACCGGCAACCGCCACTTCCAGTGCATCCGTCGCGCCGGCGAGCTGGGCCTCGCTCCAGCCCCGTCCCCGAATCCAGTCGTCGGGCGCGAGCGCTGCCGCGGCTGCGGTCAGCCTGGCGACCACCGCCGCCGCATCGGGATCCTCGTTGAAGCGCAAGGAGCGGGACGAGCGGGCGAGGTCGACGAGGTGGATGTGGAAGTCGTGGAGTCCCGGGATGACCGCACGGTCGCCGACGTCGAGCAGGCGAGCTCCCGGTGGAACGCCCACCTCGTCGCGGCGACCTGCGGCGACCACGCGGCCGCCGCTGATGGCAAGCGCCTCCGCCGTCTCGAGGCCGGAGGGCGTGGCGGCCAGCACGATCGCCCCGCGGATGACGAGATCTGCGGTCGGGATCGTCACGGCGCCGGCCGCGGAGTGCGGGGTGTCTGAACGAAGCCGGTCGACTCGGTCCCCAATGCGATGCGGACAAGCGCCCAGGGCACGACCACCAGCCAGTGGCTGAGGAACAGCGCGCCGCGCGCCGCGCCGCCGACGAGTGGCAGCCCGCCACGTCCCGCCGCCGACAGCCCGCCAAGCCCGAGCAGGAACACCCCGAGCCCATAGCCGATGAACAGCGAGACCGGCACCGTCCAGTCCACCGGCTGGGGCAGCGGGATGGTGATGAGCGATGCCACGATCGTTGCGACGAAGAGCGGCGGGATGAGGAACTCCCCGGTGAACGCCAGGAAGTCCGCCTTGCGGGTGATCGGCTCGGAGCCGGCCAACAGCCCCGGCCCGTGGTCGAGAAGCCGGCGCAGGCTGCCTTCCGCCCACCGCAGCCGCTGCCCCCACAGGGCGGACAGGGTCTCGACGGCCTCCTCCGCAACCTCGGCCTCCGGCGCCAGGGTCACGTGCCGACCGTATGCGGACAGCCGGGTCGAGAGCTCGAGGTCCTCGGTCAACGAGCCTTCGCTCCAGCCACCGACCGCCTCGAGCGCTTCGCGTCGCACGAACATGCCGTTACCACGCAGTTCGGCCGTACCGTCGGTGACCCAGCGTCCGCATTGGCTGGCCATGTCCATGAGCTGCTCCTCGGCCTGGGCGCGGGTGAGCCACGATGCCGCCGCATTCCGGGGCCGTCGAGCGACCTGGAGGGCATCGGCGACGGGATCGCGCTGCCAGGCGCGCATGGCGCGCTCGAGGAACGCCGGATCCACCCGCGTGTCGGCGTCGATGACCCCGATCACGTCGCCGGAGAGATACGGCATGGCGAACGCCAGCACCGCGCCCTTGGTGGCGGGTCCGGTGCCCGGGTCGCGCCGCCGGACCTGGAAGACTGCGCAATCTCCTGCCGCGGCGCGCGCGGCGTCGCCGGTGGCGTCCGACGACCCGTCGTCGACCACCATTACCTCGTAGGCGGCCGTGCCGTCGCGGTGGTAACGCAGCTCGGCCAGCGATCGAACCGTATCGTCGATCACCGACTCCTCGTTGCGCGCGGGTACGACCAGCGACACGCGGACCGCGGATTCTGCCAGTCCGGTTGGCTCTCCCGCCCCGGTCCGCGCGTCGCGCAGGGCGCGCCGCATGACGCGGCTGCCACGCCACGCCAGCCAGGCGACATAACCAATGGAGACCGCAATCGTGAGCTGCAGCGTGCGCGCCGCAAACATGTTCGTGATCGTGATCCAGGCAACGAGGATCGAGGCGAGCAGGAAGGCCGCTGCGGCGAGCCTAGTCCGCATCGGGCAGTGAGCGCCGACGACGACGTCGATGAGGCGGTTCCGCGGGAGCCTCGCTCCTCGGGGCGCCCAGCGCGGCCGAGTCGTCGATCGCGCCGATCGGCGGCTGATCCCCCTGGTCGTGCTCATGCAGGCCCGCGCGGGAGTTCCGTCGCCAGGATGCGATCCCGGCCCACAGCGTGATGAGGCCCAGGAAGGCCATCACCACCGGGATGCCGGCGCCGGGAAACGCGATGTTGATCACGTCGGCACCCGCGGGGGCAAGGATCACCGGCAGGAACGAGGCTACCGACAGCAGCGTGTTGAGGATGCCGAAGATGCGCCCCCGAACCTCGCTCGGCAGCTCTTCCTGGAGCGCGGTCTGGGATGGGATGGCGACGAACGCATACTCGAGCCCGGCGAACACGGCGATGACCACGACGACCGCGATCAGGCTGATGAGCGGCGCGATCGACGGGATGGCGTCCTCGAGCGGCGAGAACGCCGGGCCGAAGAACGAGGTGATCGGCCGCACCAGCGCCAGGGCCACGAGCGTGATCCCCATCGCAACCAGGCCGACGTCGATGACCAGCCGCTTCGGCAGTCCCTTGCCGTACGAGTTCAGGAACAGGATGCCGATCACGGCGCCGAGCCCGGCCGGGCCCATGATGAAGAAGAAGTCCTCGGCGCGGAGCAGGAGGATGTCGGTCGCAAACCCCGGCCCGATGGCGCCGAGCACCCCGATGAGGCTGGCGGCAACGCCCAGGTACGTCAGGCTCCACGCGATCCGCCGGTTGGCCCTGATGAAGCCGATGCCCTCGGCCAGCTGGCCCGCGAGCTCGCGCACGGCGCGTCCGGCGGCGTCTCCGACGGCGCTCGGCTTGCGATCGGGCTTCACCGACGGGAGCGGGATTATGGCCGCCGCCGACAGGGCGAACATCACCGCCACGATGATGTAGACCGCCGTGGAGCCGAGGACGTTGAGCACCAACGGACCCAGGAAGCCGAACCCGATCGCGAACGTCGCGTTGATCGTCAGGATGAAGATCGAGTTGGCAGCCATCAGGTGCCGTCGGTCGACAATGCGTGGGATCGAGGTCAGCTCGGCCGGGGCGAAGACCGCGGTCGCCGTGGCCACCACGAAGTTGATGAGGTAGACCAGGGGCACAATCGCGGTGCTCGTCGTCGGCGCCACGAAGATGAACAGGATGACGCCGACCGCGCGCACGACGTTGGTGGTCAGCATGATGACCTTGGCGTCGCCGCGCTCCACCAGCACACCACCCAGCGTGCTGAAGAGCACCGCCGGCACCAGGAAGGTCAGGATGAGCACCGCGTTCGCGGTCAACGAACCGGTCGTCGTCACCACGGTGGCGATGAGGGCCGCGAGCACCATGTTGCTCGCCAGCTGGCTCAGGGTCTGCGCCGACCACAGGTAGACGAAGGCTCGGTTCTTGAACACCGAGCCGGCTCCCGTCAGGTCCGGGGCACCATCGGCGTCGTGTGGCGGCTCGATATGCGTCATAGGCCTAGGCTTCCTCGGGGCCGCGGGCCAGGTAGGCCGTGAACCGCCGCTCCACGTCAAGCCGGTCCATGAGGATCCGGTGGCCGCATCCCTCGCACACGAGGCCGATGTCGGCGCCGAGCCGCACGACCTCCCAGTCACGGCTTCCACACGGATGCTGCTTGCGCAGGCGAAGCCGGTCGCCGATGCGCAGCTCGAGCGGGGACGCCACGGTCACTCGCCGCTCTCCGCGGCGGTCACCCCGGTGAAGTTGAACGAGCCGAGATGCACGGCAGGGACGCGACACGCTCCGAAGAACTCGCCGGGCAGCAGTGAGGTCGACGCGCCGATGGCGCGCACGTCGCTGAATGCCTCGGGCACCGACTGGGTGAAGCGGAAGTTCATGACCGGCCGGCTGATCCGGCCATTCTCGATCAGGAACGTCCCGTCCTTCGTCATCCCGGTCAGGATCGCCTTCTTGGGATGGACGACGTTGATGTAGTGAAAGCGGGTCACCCAGATCCCCCGCTCGATCCCGGCGATGAGGTCATCCCGGGGCGTCGAGCCCGCCGCCATGAACAGGTTCATCGGCGTGGGCCCGGACAGGTTCGGCGCCGGCAGACCGTGGCCGGTCGAGCCCGTTCCCGCCCGACGGCCGGTTGCGGCATCGTGCACGACCGCGGTGGCCACGCCCTGGTCGATGAGGTTGACGCGCTGGCGCGCCAGGCCCTCGAAATCGATCGCGGACGGGATGCCGGTTGGATCGGCACCCTCGTCCCAGATGCTCACGCTCTCCGCCATCGTCCGCTTGCCGAGCTCCATGAACGAGCGGCCTTCCTCGTAGGCGAGCGCCGAGAAGCCGATGAAGGCCAGGTACTCGAGCAGACCCGCCACGGCGTGCTCCTCGAGGATGACCTCGTACTCACCGGGATCCAGCGGTCCGGCGCCGCGCATGGCGTCGCCCTTCTCGGCCGCCGTCCGGCCGATCTCCGCGGCGTCGATCTCGCCGACATCCGTGGCACCGGCGTGGGCATACCCCGATGCCGCGCCGGAGCCGAACCCGTCCATCATCACGGTCAGGAGCGCGGCACTGGTTCCGCGATGCCGGGCGCGGACTCCATGGGTGTTGGCCACCGCCACGGTGCTCACCGCGGTGGAGAACGACCCCGATGTCTCGAGCCGCTTCGCCTCACCGGCCGCGATCACCGCCCGCACGCCCTCCGCCCGCAGGTCCGCCCCGGCCTCCGCGGTGGCGGTGACGAAGCCCAGGTCGGGATCGTGCTGCCGTCCATCGGGCTCCGGCATGATCGCCGCCCTGGGGTTCGGCGCCGATCGGCCGACGATCGCGATTGCTCGCTCGACGACCTCGCGGATGCCGGCGTCATCAAGGCGGTTCGTGCTCGCCACGCCGATGCGGTCCGCATCGATGACGCGGACCTGGAGCGATCCGTCGTGCTCGCGGACGTTCTGGTGAATCTGGTTGTTCGCGAACCGGGTCAGGGCCGAGTCCTGGCCCATGTACAGCGCCTCGGTGGCTTCGGCCGTCGATGCGGCCAGCGCGCGGTCGAGGATCTCGTCGACCCGATCGGCGATCACCATCGCCCGACTCCCACCTGGACCTTGCGAAAGCGTGCCGGCGCCGCACCGTGGCCGACGTGGCCGGTCTGCATCGGCTGTCCCTTGCCGCAGTTCGGCAGTCCCCACAGTGTCCACTCGTCCGGTCCGCAGATCGCATCGCAACTGCCCCAGAATCGGGGCGTGATGCCGGTGTAGGTCGGGTTCTTCACGAGCTTCGTGCGCTTGCCGTTCTTGATCAGCCAGCCGGCCTGGTCGCCGAACTGGAAGTTCAGCCGCCGATCGTCGATCGACCAGCTCTTGTTGATGCTCATGAAGATGCCGTCGCGCGTGTCCGCGATCAGGTCGTCGAGGCTGCCCGCGTCGCCGGAGCGCAGGTTGATGTTCGTCATCCGGATGAGCGGGATCTGGCTCCACGTCCAGGCGCGGGCACTGCCCATGCTCTGGCGGCCGATGCGCGGCGCCGTCTCGCGACTGGTCAGGTAGCCCACCAGCAGCCCGTTCTCGATGAGCGGAACGTTCTGCGCGGGCACGCCTTCGTCATCGAACCCAAACGTGCCCAGGCCACCCGGCGCCGTCGCATCGGCGTCGATGGTCACGCGGTCGCTCCCGTAGCGCAGGCTGTTGAGCTTGTCGGTGGTCAGGAAGCTCGTTCCTGCAAAGCTCGCCTCCGTCCCGAAGACGCGATCCAGCTCGGTGGGGTGGCCGCACGACTCGTGGATCTGGAGCGCGACCTGGGTCGAGTCGATGATCAGGTCCATCTCGCCCGACGGGCATTGTGGGGCGTCGAGCAGCGCCACCGCCAGCTCCGCCGTCTCCTGGGCGTGCGCCACGAGGTC
>JBDSJJ010000157.1:0-12258 GCA_039917415.1 Candidatus Limnocylindria bacterium
CCTGGCCCAGCACCGCGGCATCCTGGAGGAGGAGGCGATCGGTCGCGTCGAGCCCGTCGAGGCGCGAAGCGATCAAGGAACGGAGCGAGTCTGGGACGCTGATGCTCGTCAGATCGCCCGTCGGCTCGTAGACATCGCCGCTGCGCGTGATCCGCCCGTCGGCGAGCAGGCCGCGCACCATCTCGACTGCGTAGAGTGGCACGCCCTCCGCACGGCCGACGATTGCCGCAAGCGCTTCGTCCGGGAGTCCGGGCACGAGGCCATTCAGCAACTGGCGCACGGCCTCATCCGTCAACGGCTCCAGGGCCAGGGCGGTGAGATGGCGCCGGCCCATACCCCAGTCCGGACGGCGGTCGAACAGCTCGGGGCGTGAAAGGGTCACGACCATGATCGGCAGCCCCTTCGACCAGTCGAGCAGATGGTCGATGAAGTCGAGGAGGCCGGTGTCGGCCCACTGGAGGTCCTCGAAGACGAGCACGGTCGTGCCGCGCTCGGCGATCCGCTCGAAGAAGAGGCGCCATGCGGGGAAGAGCACGTCGCGGCCGCCGGCAGGCGCTTCCTCCACGCCCAGCAGGGCAAGGAGCGCTGGACCGATGCGCTCGCGCTCGTTCAGGTCGGGGACGTGTTCCTCCAGCGTCGCCGCGATCCGTTTCCGGGTGGTGGCCTCGTCGTCATCCTCGGTGAGTTGCGCTCGGCGCCGGATCATCTCGCCAAGGGCCCAGAATGTGATCCCCTCGCCGTACGACGGCGAGCGGCCTCGATGCCAGTAGATGCGGTCCGACACCCCGTCGATGTACTTCTCCATCTCCCAGACCAGCCGGCTCTTGCCGATGCCGCCCGGACCGGTGATCGAAACGAGCCGCACGCGGCGCACGCGGCCGACGGTATGCAGCTGCTCCTTGAGCTGACGCAGCTCTTCGTCGCGGCCCACGAAGGGGGGCTCCAGCCCGTCCGCTCGACCCTGGCCGCCGCGCTGCGCGACAACTCGAAGCGCCTGCCAGGCCGGGACCGGGCTGGTCTTGCCCTTGAGCGAATGATCAGCGATTGGCTCGAAGACGATCGCTGACTCCGCTGACCGTCGGGTGGCCTCTCCGACCAGGACCGTGCCGGGCTCGGCGACGCCTTGCAGACGAGCCGCCGTGTTGACGAGGTCGCCGGCCACCATGCCCTGGTTCGTGGCTCCCAGCGTCACCGCCGCCTCGCCAGTCAGGACGCCGGCGCGGGCCTGCATACCGGGGTTGAGAGCCGCCACGCCGTCCACCAGCTCGAGGGCGGCGCGGACCGCACGCTCGGCGTCATCTTCGTGGGCGACGGGTGAGCCCCACACGGCCATGACCGCGTCTCCGATGAACTTCTCGATGGTCCCGCCGTGGGTGGTGATGATCTCGGTGGCGCGGTCGAAGTAGGCGGAGAGCAGCTCGCGCACCGCCTCGGGATCGCGGTCCTCGGCGAGCGTGGTGAAGCCGACGAGATCGGCGAAGAGCACGGTGACGAGACGTCGCTCGGCAGTGGAGGTGGCGGGGCCGGTTTGGGGCGTGGCCCCGCTGCTCGCTTGCGTGCCATCGGGCGTCGAGTCAACGAGCGTCGAGCCGCAGCTCGCGCAGAAGCGGGCGTCGGACCGGTTCGGCTCGCCGCAGGCCGAGCAGTTGGTTGCGAGCGCGGCGCCGCAGTTGTCACAGAATCGGCTGCCGGGACGATTCTCGGTGCCGCACGCCGTGCAGTTCAGGTCACGTTCCTCCGTCACTCAGGCGGAGCGTACCCGACGCGGGCAAGCATCGGGGTGCTCGCGGGCGGTTGTCGGTGGCGTGTGCTCGTTCTGGGACTTGCCCGGGAGCGCGACTACCGGCCAGGTTGGGCCGGAATCGGGCAGTTGGTTGGCCGGGATATGCCCGGGGGTGGAAGCGACGGGCAGTCTGGCGATCGGATCGGCGTGAAGTTGGCCGTTAGTCGGCGCTGGAGGGCAAGAAGCACGACCCACGACGTTCAACGGGCGCGGCACGAGGCTAGAGGAAGACGATGGCGTCCCCGCCCGGATCGGCGCCGACGGCCATCAGGCGGGCGACATCGGTCTGTCGCATGCCGGCGGTTGTCCGGGCGAGGCGGAGCTCGCGGCCGATGTCGTTTCGAATCCAGGTCGCGAGGCGGGACGCTTCGTATTGCGGTCGAGTTCGGCTCGCCATGTGGGGAGTGTCCGGGCAGCGACCGTACCAGGCCGTTACCCGACGCTTACCCGGGACCGCGACTAACGGCCAAGTTGCGACCGAATCGGGTGGTTGGTTGCCCGGGATCTGCCTGGGGGTGCACGCGGCGGGCAGGTTGGCGGCCGGATCGACGCAGATCGGCCCGAAGTTGGCCGTTAGTCGCGCTGGGAGGCAAGTCCGAGGGAGGACCAGCGAACTAGCCGCCGGCGTCCTCGGGGTCGACGAGCTGGCGAAGCTCGGAGGCGCGGCTGCGCAGGTCGCGGAAGTAGTCGGAGCTCGTGATCTCCTCGACACGCTGCGCCTGCTTGGCCTGGTCGATCTCGATGCGGAGCTCGGCCACTTCCTGGCGCAGCCGACTTTCGCGAGCCTGGACCTCGCCGGCCATCCGGACGAATGTGCGCGCCAGCAGCCCGAGGGCGTCGTCGCGCGCGGCGACGGCCGCAAGGGACGCAGGCTCGTACCCACCGGACTCGAGCGCGCCCGCCGCGCCGATGACGTGCTCGACCTGCTCGAGATACTCGAGCTCGAGGTCCCGCAGCCGCTTCCCGGCAAGTGACGCCCCCAGCCGTGCGTGGAGTACCGAGGCATTGAACGGCTTGGGCAGATAGTCGGTCGCGCCGATCTCGATGCAACGCACGACCGAGTCGAGCTCGTCGACGCCGGAGATGATGATGACCGGGAGGTGGCGCAGCGCGTCGTCCGACTTGATGGCGGTCAGCGTCTCGTAGCCGTCCATCTCGGGCATGACGAGGTCGAGCAGCACGACATCGAACGGCTCGCTCGCCAGCAAGTCCAGCGCCTGCCGTCCGTTCGCCGCCTCGCTGACGGCATGGCCGTCCGTTTCCAGCGCCGCGCGGAGCACCCGACGGTTCATCGCCCCGTCGTCGACGACGAGGACGCGGCCGCTGTCAGGCATCCCCGACCGCCTCGCGTCGCGCGGTGCGCACGGCGCCGATGACGACGTCGAGCTCAGTGCGGATCGCACCCACGCGCCCTCTGGCGGCCGGCACCGCACCCGAGCGGGCATCCGCCTCGAGGTCGCGGCACAGGTCCGTCAGGCGGGTAGCCCCGATGCTCATGGCATTCGACTTCAGCGAGTGCGCCGGGCGAAGCAGCTCATCGTCCGCGCCGGAACCGATCGCCGCCTCGAGCTCGGCCATGTAGAGCGTCGCGTCTCCGAGGAAGGCATCGAGCAACTCGGCGTAGAGCCCGGCGTCACCGCCGGTCAGGGCCAGCAGGGCGTCCAGGGCTTCGGCGTCGAGTGGCTCAGGCATCGGTGCGTGCCGGGCTTCTTCGTAGGGCCTCGAGCAGCTCAGCGGGGCGGATCGGCTTCGACAGGTAGTCGTCCATCCCGGCGTTCACTGTCGCCTCGCGGTCCTCGGCCAGGGCATTGGCTGTGAGCGCGATGATGCGGGGACGTGCTCCATCGGGCCAGCGCGCACATATCTGGCGAGTCGCCTCGAGCCCGTCCACTTCGGGCATCTGCACGTCCATGAGGACCACATCGTACGGTGCGACTTCGATCGCCTCGATCGCCTCGCGGCCGTTCGTGGCCACATCGGCCGCGTACCCCATCCGGTCGAGCAGGATGAGCGCGAGACGTCGATTCATCGCGTTGTCCTCGGCGAGCAGGATGCGCAAGGGGTGCTCGTCCGCGAGCCGCTCCGAGACCCCCGTCGGTCTCGACGCGGTGCTCCGTATCCGATGCAGTCCGAGCGCGTCTGCGAGGGCGTCGTGCAGGGCCGAGGGTTTGACCGGCTTGGTCAGGGATGCGACCACCGACGGGTCTCCTCGCTCCACCGGGCCGGCGGACGAAAGGATGATGACCGGGATCGGCTGGTCGGGTCGCAGCTCCCTGAGCGAGGCCGCCAGGGAAACACCGTCGAGCTCCGGCATGTTGAAATCGAGCAGGCCGACGTCAACGCGCTCGCCTGAGCGGACCCACGCGATCGCCTGCGCGGCGCTCTCGGTGGACAGCACGTCCATCCCCCACCGTCCAGCCTGGATCTCGAGGATGCGCCGATTGGTGGCGTTGTCGTCGACCACGAGCACCCGGCGGCCCTCGATCGAGATCGGCTCACCTTCCGGTGCCTGGTCGGCAGCGGCTTCCGTCACCGGCGCGCGGAACGCCAGCCTGAAGGTGCTCCCCGCGCCGGGCTCGCCGCTGCTGGACGCCTCGAGCGTGCCTCCCATCAGCTCGGCCAGGCGCCGGCTGATCGCCAGGCCCAGGCCGGTCCCGCCGAAGCGACGCGAGACCGAGGCATCGCCCTGGCTGAAGGATTGGAACAGGAGCGCCATGCGTTCAGCCGGAATCCCGATTCCGGTGTCACGCACGACGACCGCGACGTCGCATTGACCGCCCTTCCCCGATGCGGCAGTGACCGTGAGCACGACCTCGCCGGAATCGGTGAACTTCACGGCGTTCGACAGCAGGTTGAGCAAAATCTGGCGCAGGCGGCCGGCGTCACCCACCAACGCCGGCGGAAGATCCGGTGACGGCTGATAGGCCAGCTCGATGCCCTTGGCCGCGGCCGTGGGACCCAGGATGTCCAGCGCGCCCTCGATGACCCGGTGCGGCGCATAGGGCAGCGCCTCGAGCTCGACTCGCCCGGCCTCGATCTTCGAGAAATCGAGGATGTCGTTGATGATGGTCAGGAGCGCCTCGGACGAGCTGCGGATGATCTCGGCGTACTCGCGCTGGTCGACCGCGAGATCGGTGTCGACCAGCAGGCCGCTCATGCCGATGATCGCGTTCATCGGCGTGCGAATCTCGTGGCTCATTGCGGCCAGGAACGAGGACTTCGCCTGATTCGCCGCGTCGGCTTCGCGGCGCGCTGCCTCGAGCTCGCTGATGTCGTGATAGATGGCGTAATAGCCGGTGTGCTCGCCGTCGAGTTGGATCGGGACCAGGACGATCTCGACGTCGACCGAGCTCCCGTCGCGGTGCATCCGCTTGCCGATGCGCTGAGCACGCCCACTTGCCAACGCCTCGCGCGTGGTCGCCGCTCCATCATCACGGTGATCGGCGCCAACGATCAGGTCATCGATCACGCGCCCGATGGCCTCGTCGGCGGGATACCCGAAGAGGCGCTCCGCGGCAGGGTTCCAGCCGGTGACGGCCTCGGTCGGGTCCATGGTGACGACCGCAACGGGGCTGATCTCGACCAGCGACTCGAAGTAGAGCTTCTGGCGACGGATCTCGGCCGCCGCCTCGGTCTGCTGGCTGACGTCGATCATGAAGCCCTGGACGTACTGCGCCACTCCACCGGCGTCCTTGACCACGACGGCCTCGTCATGGACCCAGACCGTCCGTCCGTCCGCGGCGATCATGCGGAAGTTGAACGACCAGCGGTCGTCGCCCCGCGCGAACGCGTCGTCGTGCTCGGCCATCACGCGTACCCGGTCCTCGGGGTGCAGCACCTTCCGGAAGAAGTCATCGGCCTCCCATGCCTCGGTCGGGTAGCCGAACATCGGGACGATCGCCGGACTGGTGTAGATCGAGGCGGCCATGGCGTCGGGGCGATCGATGTAGAGCGCCAGCGGCAGCTCCTCGACCAGCTTGCGATATCGGGCTTCCGCCTCGCCCTTCTCCATGAGGAGCCGTTTCGTCTCATCGAACAGGCGCGCGTTCTCGAGGGCAACGCCCATCGCCGTGGCGAACGTGGAGAGCAGCTGCTCATCGGCTGCGCTGTATTGGTGGGTCTCCTGCGAACCCATGGCAATCACGCCGATGACTCGCTTGACGGTCGGGATCGGCACGCCCAGGTACGACTCGGTGCCTCCGACATGGAATGGCGTTCCGCGCGCCTCCGCCTCCGCTGCGGTGCCGATCCGCACAGGCAACCCAATGCGCAGGATCTCGTCGGTCAGGGCGTCCCCCAGGACCGTGCCCTCGAGCTCTGCTTTGCGCCGCCCATCGTCGATCCAGTACACGAAGGTCACGACATTCGTGACCGGATCCTGGAGCGCGATCGAAAGCCCGCGGACCTGGAGCGCGAGGGCGGCGCGGTCTCCGACGGCTTCGAGGATCCCCTGGAAGTCCAGCTGTTTGGCCAGTGCCTGGCCGACCTCGTTCACGAAGGCCAGCTCCGCGTTCCGCTGCCGCAGCTCGGCGGCCGCGCGCGTTCGCTCGAGCGCTGCGGCGATGTGCTCCGCGACGAACTCAAGGAGCTGGACATCGTCGTCGCTGAAGGTGCGGCCCTCGATGTAGCTCTGGATAGCGAGCACGCCGATCGTCCGCCCGCCGGTCGCAAGCGGCACGCCCACCCAGTCGACGGAATCCGCGCCCACGACCTCGACGTCCCCGGATTCCGTCAGCCGAACCTGGTCGGCCAGCGGCGCGTGCAGCGGCCGTCCGTGCCGCAGAACGTGCGCCGTCAGACCTCGCGCGGTCCCCTCCCCGATTCGCTCCCATTCGCGCGGATTCGGCCGTTCGGTATCCACGCTGTCGACGTAATACGGCCAGTTGATGAGTCGTCTGTCCTCGTCGTACAGCGCGATGAACATGTTCTCCGCGTACACGAGAGTGCCGAGGATCTCGTGGATTCCCTGGTAGAACGTCTCCATGTCGTCGGCTGCCAGCGCGAGCGCCGCGATCCGATGAAGCGCCGACTGGTCACGTGTCGCTCGTTCCTGGCGAGCCAGCTGCTCCTCGAGGACAGCGATGCGGTCGTCGTTCTCGGCGGCCGATGGCTTCGTGGTGGATGGGCTCATGCGGTGGCCACTCCGGTAGCGGGCGGTTGCCCGAGGTGAATGTCGATCGTCGTTGGCCGGCGGCCCGGTTCAGGGCCGAGTACCTCGTAGCTGCTGGGTAGCTCGATCGACTCGCCGCCGCTCGAGACGCGATGGACCCACACGCGCACCGACCCCCGATGCTCCTCGGCCAGCCGAAATCGAGCACGGCCGAGCCCGCTGAACGATCCGATCTCGCCGCTGTGCCCGATCCGCTCGTCGCTCCTGGTTCCGTAGTCGAGGATGATCTCGGCGCTCAGTGGCCGCCCGCCGCTGGTAATCGTGAATCCCGGCCGGTGGCTGCCGCCTGGCTCCGCGTCGCGCAGCTCGACCACGGTCTGCGAGAGCAGCGAGCCGCCGCGGACGATCCAGGCCGTCACGAGCGCCATGAGCACGGCGACGGCGATTGCCGCCGCGCGTTCGATCGGACCCTCCCAGATCACCAGGCCGTGGAGCAGGACGCCAGCCAGGAAAATGGCGCTGATCGTGACCACCGTGACCGGGTGCCCGATGACGCGGATCGTGCGCCCCGGGACGTACTCGCCGCGCCGGCGTGCCGCCAGCACGAGCAGCATCGGGAAGACTCCGCCGAGCAGGGGGACCGTCAGGACGCCCACGTACCCGATCGGACCGGCGAACCAGTCCTGGCCCGTGATCAGCAGGAACTCCAGCCCGAGCGTGATGACCAGGGTCGGGCTGAGCCCGATGAGCATGCGTCCGCGCGGCGTCGCGGCCATCCGCCGCACGCGACCTGCACCGGCCTCGATGGTCGCTGGCGTCGGCAGGAGCTCAACGGTCTGGTTGTACAGGCCGAGCGACGTGTAGATCGTCCCCAGGCCGATGGCCAGGACGACGTACAGCGAGCCCAGCACGTCGATGATCGGGCCGACCTCGCGGGCCAGCGGGGTGATCGCGGTTCCTCGCGTGTCGGCGATGCTCGGTCCGACCGCACCCGCAAAGGCGATGACCGCCAGGGAGTACAGCACGATCACCGTCCCGAGTGCCGCCAGGTTGCCCCACAGCAGCGCACGCCCCGACGGGTCACGGCCCAGGATCAACTTCGAGGCATTCGCGGCAGACGTATGCCCGAAATACGAGACGATCACCACCCCGAACACCAGCTGGAGGATCAGCGGGTCCATCGGCCGCCCATCGATGAACGGCAGGTTCACGTAGCCGAGGTTCGCCAGGTCCATGTGACCGAACGCCAGGGCCGTGATGGCGAGAACCAGCCCGATGTTCACCGCGCCGATCACCACCGCCGAGGCCACGGTCTCGTCGAGCCCCTCACGACGCAGGAAGTAGGCATTGATCCCGAACAGGAGCGCCACCCAGGCGACCTCGGGGATCCCGGTCGCGCCGGTGAGGACCGACGCGAACCCGAGCATGTAGACGAGAAGCACGACCCCGTTGAAGATCGCGAGCGCCAGGGACAGGCTGATCGAACCTGCGCTGCCGAGTAGCTCCTTGACCAGGCGCCCAAAGTACGCGGAGCCGTACCGCATGCTCCCGTTGCGCGTGATCGCCTCCACCATCGCCCCCAGCGTGATGAGGTTGATGATTCCGAGGACCACCAGGACGCCAACGCCCGCCAACGGACCGATGCCGGCCACCGCGATGGGAACGATGAGGATCCCCTCGCCGATGGTCTCGGTGATTGAGAGTGCATAGGCGATCCAGAACGCCGGCATGCGCTCGATCCGCTCGGCGGCGCCGGCGCGCGCCCATGCGAGTTGCTCGCGGATGGTGAGGCGGTCCGCGTAGATCGAGGCGATCGGCCGACCATGCTGCCGCTCGAAGGCGTCCTTGACGGTGGCCTCATCGAGGCCGAGGGCACGCCGCAGGCGAGGCACCCTCGCGTACGTGAAGCGATACTTCCCCGCGAGCAGCCCGGCGACGGCCGCTCGAGCCTCCGGGGATTCCGGCGCGAGGACCACCCAGTCCGGCGCGAAGCGCTCGAGGTCACGGACGGTCGGCTGCACCGGCAGGTCGCGACCGGCGGACATCGCGGACAGGAATGCCCCTTCCCGCTCCGCGCTCGTCCGCTCACTGACGTACGTCGCTCGAGACACCCGCGAGCTGGCAATGAGCCGTGCGGTCTGCGCCTCGATGGCGAACAACACGCCGCTCGCCCGGCGCGCCGGCATCCCACCAAGGATCTGATCCCGCGAGAACATCGGCGCATCGGAGCCCGAGTCCCCGCCCCTCGTCACGGGTCAGACCGGGACGGCGGACGCGTCGGCAGACGCCGGCAGGAGGTTCACGTGCGCGGCAAGTGCGCGATAGCGCGCGGTGAGTGGATCGTTGGGGTGACGCAGGACAAAGACGCCCTCGCTGGCGAGCCCCATCAACTCATCCGAGTGCGGGAGGACGGCGGCCACGTCGCAACCGTAGGCCTCGGTCACGCGCTGGGCGACCGCGCGCTCGTCGAGGTTCGGGGGCATCTTGTTGACAACGATGTGGATGTTCGGGACGTCGAGCTCGCGCGCCACGCGCACCGTGATGCCCGTGCCCTCGAAGTCCTGCTTATCGGGCCGCATGATGATCAGCAGGACGCTGCTGATGACCAGCGAGAGAAGCGTTTCCTCGTTGAGGCCCGGGTGGGTGTCGATGAACAGGACGTCGAGGTTCAGCGCCTCGACCAGGCTTCGAATTCCGCTGGTCAGTCGCTGTGCGTCATACCCCTCGCGCAGGATGCGGGTGATCTCGCCAGGCTGCATGCTCGCGGGAATGAGGAAGAGGCGGCCTGCGATCGGCGCTCCCTGGCGTTCGGTGACATCGGCGGCGACGCTCGCGATATCCACGCCGTGCCACAGGAAGTCGTTGAGGGAGGCGTGGACATCGTCGCCGGCCAGTCCGAATAGGACATGAATGCCCGGCGATTGGATGTCCCCATCGATGACGCCCACGCGCTTTCCCGATGCGGCGACCACGGCCGCCAGGTTTGCCGTCGTGTTCGACTTGCCGGTGCCGCCGCGAAAGGAATGAACCGAGACGATGGTGGCCATCCAAGGACACTCCGGTGAGGTGCGCGAAATGTACGCCACCAGGGCTGCTCGGTGCACGGTCGAGCGCCATCTCGGCGACTGGTGACCCGGCCGGCGTCGGCCGCTTGCCCGAGGCCGCGATTAATCGCCAACTTGGTGCCGATTCGGGGTGGTCGGTGGTCGGCCTTTGCCTGTCGACGCAAACGCCGGACAAGCAAAGTGGCAATCGGCGGTGAAGTTGGCCGTTAGTCGCGCTGGCAGGCAAGGCACGCCATCGTCCTAGGTCGCGGGCCGCTCCAGCCCAGCGGTATCGGCCGATGAGCCCCACATCCGGGCGCCGAGCAGGCCGAGCGCCAGCAGGAGCGTGGCTCCCATGACGGGTGCACCGATCCGCTTGACCTCGGCGACGTCGAGGATCAACCCGATCACGAACACTGCCAGGCCGGCGTTGATCCCCCAGAAGATGACGTGCGACACCCAGCTCGGTGCCCGGCCGCGCAGGAAGAGGACAGACAGCAGCCCGACGACGATGTTCGTGATGACGCCGATGTACACCGCGTGATCGCTCGCGATCAAGACGTTGAACGGAAGGGCGTTCTCCGGATCGGCGGCCGTGATGAACGTGAAGACGATGTACATGAACAGGATCAAGGCGGCGACCGTCCACACTGATGCCAAGGCAAAGTGCCGGGCCGGGTCGGCGCCCGTCCAGTCGCTGCGCAGGGCCCGGGGCCAGATCCGGACGGCGAAAATCACCACGGCCACGAGTTGCGTGAGGAGATACAGTCCGCCGCCAGCCTGCTCGACGCCCAGCAGCAGCGACACCGATATCACCAGGCCGCCCACGAACAGCGCCCCGACCTGCACGAGACCGAGCACCGGCAGGCCGCGGGTGCCGAGGATGCGCCACTCGATCAATCCCATGGCGCACAGGACCAGGTAGCCGAACGTCATCGCGGAGGCGTGGGCACCCACCGTGTCACCTGGCAGGATCACGACCTCCAAAGCCAACCCGGCCTGGATCAGGACGCCGACGACCGCGCCATACCCGAATGACGTCAGGCCCAGCACGACCGCCAGCCGCGGCAGCGTCCGGTCGGTCGACAGGTAGGCCGACCATGCCCAGTACAGGAGCCACACGATGGCGGCCAGGAGCGCCGTTCCGCTGATCGCGCGGAACGGGAGATTGCCGGTGAAGAAGGCAATGACGTAGACCGGCACGAGGATGGCGAGCGTCATCATCAGCCGCCGGTCCGCGGCCCGCAGCAGGAGGAAGGTGGAGGCGACGATCGTCAAGGTAAGCCAACCGAGCGTGCCGGAGTGCACGTGGGTCAGGAGGGCGTTGCGATCGAATTCGACCGCATCGGCGCCATTGACGATGCCGATGCCGATGGTGACTAGGAAGACGACCATCGCGACGAGATACAGGTCGCGCGCGGTCGATGCCCAGGGGGTCGCGGGGGCGCTGTGCTCGCTGCTCATCTGGCCTCCTATCGTGGTCGTCTACGACTGTTGCGGGCTGATTCTACGCAGTGCATGCAAGCCGTCGGTTGCCATACGAGCGAACGACGACCCAGCTCTCACTCGACCGGTCGCAGAAGCTCCGTCACGAATTCGGCCGCGCGGGTGACCACGTAGCCGGGCGGGACCCGCAACTCCGACTCGGCACCGAACTGGAGATAGACGGTCCGCATCGGTCCTGCCGGGACCACCGCCGGAACCGGGATCCGGCGCACCCTGCCGATCGTGGCGCGGCACGCGGACATCTGGCATGCGCACTTCCCGGATCGGCCCTCGGAGCTCGAGCCGGTGGTGGCCGCGCTGCGCGGCTACTGCGACGAGATCGGGCGCGACCCCGGCAACATCGAGTGCAGCGTCGGCCTGGATCCCGACGACGTCGAGCGATTTCTGGCCGAGGATGTCGATACGTATGTCGGCATGGGCTTCACCCAGTTCACACTGGGCTTCAACGGCCCGGACTGGAATGTTCAGCGCGGCGCGTCGTGGCTCGAATGGCGTGACCGAGTCAACGCCGCGGCGGTGGCCTGAGCCTTGGGATTGTGCCAGGACGAGCGTCAAGCCTCAGCCGGTCAGTTCCCGCGCGCGCGATTCCCACCAGGGCGCCGGCAGGGCGCTCGCCATGCTCGCCGCGCGTTCCGCCGATGCAGGCGAACCCGATACCCAGGCGTCCATGAGCGCCGATGAGATCTGTACGAGCGGGGTCTCCGCGTCCGCGGCGACCATGCTGGTCCAGCGCGCGGATGCCGCGCCGGCGAGGTCAGCTCGGCCCGCATCCAGCCAGCTGCGGACGAGCGTCTCGACCGCCCCAACATAGTGGG
>JBDSJJ010000158.1:0-5222 GCA_039917415.1 Candidatus Limnocylindria bacterium
GAACATCACGTGATGCGCGGATCGCAGACCCTCGATGGTGGGGCGACGCGGGATCGGCGAGATCACGATCGAAGCGTTGTTCAGCGCGACCCGCAGAGCCGATCGGTCATCACCCGATCGAGCAGATCCGGGTACGGCACGCCGTACCGATCCGCCAGCGACCGGCCAATGGACCGATATAGCTTGAGCAGTGCCATCGCGGCCTCCCGCATTGGCCCGATCTCGGGCGGGGCGACCGTGCCATCAAGATCGGCCAGCCGGTGCGCGGGCAGACCGCCGTCGAGCTTCCAGTACGCCTCGTCCTTCGGCGCCAGCCCGGCCTCGATCCGTAGCAGGCCAACGCACGCTCGTCGCACCTCGTCCAGTTGCCCATAGGCCCACCACCGCTCTCCCCGCGCCAGCGCCGTGCCGAGATGCCCGACGTCGTGCCAGAAGTACTCGAGCCGTCGCGCGACGTTGGCCGCCTCCCCTTCGGAGGCCCCGGTGGCGACTCTCTCCCGTGTTGTCCGCTCCACGACCCCGTCATGGTCGAACAGAACCCGATGCGGCCGCCCCGTATCGAGCTCCTCGGCCCGATGGATGATCAGCTCCAGGTCGGCCCCCGACTCGAGCGTCACGTGCAGGTTCCCCGGGTCGTCGAAGACCGCCACGATGAGCGGCGTCCCGATCGCCTCGACGATCCGGCGCCCATCCGCCACCACCGCCTCTTCGAACCCCACCGCGGGCACGAGCCCCAGGTCCAGGTCCGAGTGCTCGTCCGCGGTCCCGGCCGCATGCGACCCGTACACCAGCGCCGCCGCGATGCGCCGATCCTCCCGCGTCGCCTCCACGAACCTCCCGATCAGCTGCTCAGCGTCCTCGGCCTTCATCGGCGCATGCTACGGCCTCGCGTCCGTCCCGGGACGAATTGCCAGAGCCGGGAGCCTGTTCTGGCAGAGGAGGCTTGACTCACACCATGAGGCAAGATGCGCACGCTATGACTTAGCGGCCCCGATCCGGGGCATCGTAGGGCGACACCACTCGCTTGTCGGGCCCGCTTGATTCGCTCACGCGATATATCACTTCTGATATATCCGATGACAAGGCCAGCGCCTGAAGCTGCCGACCGGCAGCATGCCCATTCAGATGCCGGTGACACCGTTCGCAAAGGTGTGTCCGACCGTGCGGCCGCCGACGCGCTGCCGCGCCTCCAGAACGACGATCTCGCATCGATCAGCCAGTTCGCGGGCAGCGCTCAAACCCGCGAGCCCCGCACCGACAATGGCCACATCGACCGACCGCACCTGATCCTCTCCGTTCATTGGCACGCATTGTTTACCGTATGGAGCAACTGCCCGAGGCGACGAGAAGACCGTGCTTCACGCGCGGGAATCTGCCAGCGCCCCGATCACATCACGAGTTGCCGTCTGCATGCTGGCAGCGTCGGCGTGCGTCTCGGCGATCGCGGTGAGGCCCATCCGCCCGTCGATGCCCAACCCGCTCAGCATGTGCAGCACGACGCCGCTGCCGCTGAGCGGGTCGAACTGGAGTCCCGCCACCGCCACAGTGCCGATGACCGTCGCGGGATCCAGGCCGATCCACCCGGGCGCGGCTCGAGACGAAGACGATCTGGCACGACTCGATGCGACCGGCAACCAGCAGCGCATTCAGGTACCGATGCTCGAGCGCCGGGATGCGGTCACCGTAGTGTGACAGGATCGATTCGCTGACACTGTATGACGGCAGGACGACCATCACATGATCGGTGCCGGATCCATGCCGATTGGCCGCCAACGCCTCACCGAGGCGCCGCTGGACGCTCGCGAACTCATGCGGGCCGCTCACGTCGCCATCGTGACGAGCGGCGTCTCCGTTGTCCATGGGGCACCGCGGGCCCGAGTGACGACCAGGCCAATGCGCCTGCGTGAGCGCGAGGTCTCAGGAGGCCGACGCTCGCTCAGCGACCTGAAGCACGAACCCGCCCCCGGGCACGAGGGAGATCGACTTGCGCGGGGTGAGCCCCGCCGCCGACTGCCAGTCGCGCATCTCGTCGAAGGACCACAGGCCAGACTGGCTCGTCAGCGCGAAATAGAGGTCGAAGAACGCTCCCTGCTGGCCGCCCTTGCCCGGGGATGATGGACCCAGGGCATCGCCGATGACGAGGTATCCGCCTGGTTTGAGCGCACGTGCCGCACGACTCACCAGCCGCCGATTCGTCGCGGCGTCGAAGTGGTGGACCAGGCTGAAGATCAAGATGAGGTCGTAGGCGGCCTCACCAAGGTCGTCGACGAGCGCATCACCCGGACGCAGCACCACCCGCTCCCCCATTCCCTCACGTTCGAGCAGCGGTGCGGCGTGCTCCACCGCGGACGGCAGGTCGAGCACGGTGGCACGCAACTGCGGATGGCGTCGGCACAGGACAACCGAGAAGAAGCCGTGCGATCCGCCGATGTCGAGCATGTCGCGCGCGTCGGCCGGCACCGGTACCCGTCGGGCAAGCCAGGTCGCCAGCAGGTTGGCTTGAGCACGCATGCCACGTTGGTAGGCACCCCAGTCGTCGGTCGACATCGCCCCGTGGACGTCGAGCGGCTTTCCGTCTCGAACGAATGCCTCCAGCTTGTCGATCCAGCTCCACTCGAGCTCCTTCATGAGGATCACGTCCCGGACCGACGACGGTGCATCGGCCAGCAGCCAGCGGCGTGTGTGGCGCGCCAGGGAATAGGTGCCTCCGCGATGGCGCAGGTAGCGCATCGTCACGAGCACGTTCAGGACCTTCTCGGTCGCGTGCGCGTCGGTGCCGCAGACCTCGGCGACCGATGCCGCCGAGCGAGCGCCATCCCGCAGCGCATCGAAGATGCCGAGCTTGGTTGCGACGACGATCGCCCGGGCGTACATCGGCGCGTACGCCTCCAGCATGGAAATGGGCACCATGCCCGTGGCCAGGATCGCCGACTCGACCGGATTTTCTGCCATGAGGCCGACACGCATCGCTGTGTCCTCCATCAATTCCGCTCGCTGGGATCGCGACGAGCAAGCGTTCAGTCGCTGATGAAGTGGATGCTACGCCACGTAGACCCATGCGCTCATTCGACCGCGGCTTCGGCTAAATGCAGACCTTCCGCCCGCTGCGCGAGCCAGATTGCCCAAACCGGCAGCAGGACCGCAGCCACCATGGCAGTGGCGATCAGGTCGAAAGGATCGGCGCGGAACGCCGATAGGGCCACGAGGATGACCGTGGCAAGCACCGTCGCGTAGGTCACCACTGCCCAGCCGCCCGGCATCCCAGCGCGAACCCCGGGGCGGGCAGCCACAACGAGTCCGACAGCCGCCGCGATTGCCGCGCCGTTGGTGAGCCATGTCTGGACCCCCGACACGATGTTCAGGCCCATCAGGCGCGACATGATCTCCTCGGCCAGCAGACCGCAATCACAGTATTGCGGGCTCGTCGCGACCGGCTTGGCACCGATCCACACCAGCTGCGCAGCCACGCCGAGGCCTGCGGCAAGCAGGAACATTCCGACGATGATCGACCGCCGGCTGTCAGCGGGATCGACGATTCGCGCGAGCAGCGACCCGAGCAGCCCGAGCGCCGCGAACCCGGCGGCAAACAGGACGCCGTCGGCGAAGTCCAACGGCCAGCGCGCCGCGTCCCACTCGAATGCGCCGAGGATGTCCTGGGTGAACTCGCCCGTCGGTGCTGGTCGCGCACCGGTGAGCTCATAATTCAGGACCAACAGCAGGATGGTGCCCGCCACAAAGCCCGCCACCATGATCCCGGCGGTCACTCGAACCGCCGTGGGCCACGTCAGTCGATCCAACGCCTCCTCCTCGCGCCTTGATGGCGGCCATTATGCGCGCGGGGAGCTCTCGCGTCACCGTTCGCAACCCCGGCGCAGCAACGTACCGAAGTCACTGCCGTGGAGCACCCGAGCCGGGCTCGCGTGCTCGGGTGGCACCGGGCCTGTTCTGCCGCCGAACTTCCGCGCAGGATGAATGTTTCGCTGCCCCGGTGCGTCGGTACTGATAACGGGCAGATGCCCGAACGGAGGCGAAAGCTGGCCGACGAGGCTCAGGTCATCGCGATCGGCGTCGAGGCTTCTCGGAGGGAGTCCTTTGAGCGGCTGTTCGAAGGACGCCTCGACGACTCGTATCGGCTCGCCCGCCTGATCCTGCGAGACGCTCAGGAGGCTGAAGATGCGACCCACGACGCGTTCGTCCGAGCATGGCGAGATCACCACCGGCTCCGCGACCCGGAGCGATTCGAGGCCTGGTTCGGCCGCATTCTCGTCAACGCCTGCCGAGACGCGCTCCGCCGACGCAGTCATCGACGCCACGACGACCTGGCTCGTACATCTGAGCCGCCTGCCCCACATGACGCCCACCGCCAGGTCGACGAGCGTGAGGCGCTGGAGCGCGCCTTCACCCGCCTCAGCCCGGACCACCGCATCGCCGTGGTCCTTCGCTTCTATCGCGATCTCCCCGTTGAAGACGTTGCGCGCCTGGTCGGGGCGCCGATAGGGACCGTGCGCTCGCGCCTGCACTACGGCCTGAAACAGCTGCGCCGAGCGCTCGAGGAGATGGAGCGATGAGCGAAATTGATCTCGAGCTGCGCATCGCGGACTGGCTGAACGCCGACGCGGACACGTGGCGGACGCCGGGCACGCTCCGGCGTCGGGTGCTCGATCTGCCGTCGCAGGCTCCTCCGCGCGAGGCGTGGTGGCATCGCTTCGCGGCGCTGCCCGCGATGACGGGTGCGGTCGCTGCCGCAAGCCTCGTCGCAATCCTGGTCGCGAACTCGTTCTTCACGCTGTTCGACGCGCCGGCCGGCGCCGATGGCGAGTCATGCAACAACCGGCAGGTCCAGCGCGCGCTCGACGAGCTGCGCGATGCCGATGGGTACCGCTACGTGAGCACCGAACAGATCCGAGCGCTCGACCCGGATGCGGAGATCTCGTTCGACGACCCAACGTTCATCTGGCGCGACGCCTGGGTCAGCGAAGGCGCCTACCTCGCACCCGACCGAGCGCGCGATGTGCCGGTCACCCGCACCGATGCGCTCGACCGGGGATACCTCGAGCACCTCCAGGTGGACGGCCACACATACCAGCTGAGCGATATCGACGGCGAGCCGACCTGGGTCGAGCAGACGAACTGGCCGACGGCGAACTGGGTGTGGGGCTACCTCGCCAACCAGTTCCCCGCCTTCTCGATCCCAGGCGTAACCGCGCTGTCGTGGGATGCCG
>JBDSJJ010000159.1:0-3161 GCA_039917415.1 Candidatus Limnocylindria bacterium
AAGCCGAAAGCGAGGGAGCGCCAGATCTGGCGCTACCAAATTCCCGCACAGGAGTACGACATCGGCTCCCGGTCGGACCTCTACGACCCGCGTCTGCAGCAGGAGCAGCCCGACGCGTCCTGGAAGGCGTGGAAGGTTCGCGCGTCGATCGCCGCCATCGATAACGCGCGCGCCACCGTCGACCTCTTCTGGCTGAATGACGCCGACATCCGCCACCCCGAAGCGCTGATTCCCCTTGACACCATCGGCGACGGGGATCACCGGGCCTCGCTGCTGCGGCTCGGGCGCTGGGTCGCCGCCCACGGGGTGGACGCGCCAGGCGAGTGGCGCGCTGGGCGGGACCTCCTGCTGGCGCGGGCGCCACGGTGTGGCCAGGCCGATGGCGAAGCCCTGCGCCACGAGGGCGAGTCCGACCTCGATGCGGCGGTCCGCCTCGTCGGTTGCCTGGAGGACGGGACCCTTGCCCTCCAGGGCCCGCCCGGCTCCGGCAAGACCTACACCGGCGCGCGGATGATCGTGCGCCTGCTCCAGGCTGGCAAGAAGGTCGGCATCAGCGCCACGAGCCACAAGGTCATAGGCCACTTTCTCTCTGAGGTGCTCAAGGCGGCCAAAGGGGTCGAGGTCGACATCCGCGCGGCGCAGAAGGTCAGCGAGGGCGTCGTCGGGGTCGAGGACGATCGGGTCCGCGTCACCGATTCCAACCCGGAGGTTCGCGACGGGCTGGCCAGCGGCGAGTTCAACCTTGCGGCGGGGACCTCGTGGTTCTGGGCACCGGAGAAGAGCGACGGCCTGGTCGACGTCCTGTTCGTCGACGAGGCGGGCCAGATCTCTCTCGCCAACGTGCTGGCCATGGCGGGCTCAGCGGGCAGCCTGGTCCTGCTGGGCGATCCACAGCAGCTCGATCAGCCGATCCAGGGGTCGCATCCGCCCGGCGCCGACCGGTCCGCGCTCGCGCACCTCCTGGGTGACGACGACACCATGCCGCCCGACCGCGGCCTGTTCCTGGAGCACACTTGGCGGCTCCACCCGAGGATCACCGACTTCACGTCCCCCGCGTTCTACGAAGGACGGCTCACGTCGAAAGGGCATCTGGAGCAGCAGATCCTCCACGCCACGGAGCCGATCGGAGGTGTCGGCGTACGCCTCCTTCCGGTCGAGCACCACGGAAACGACAACGAGTCCGTGGAGGAGGCGCGCGCCGTGGCAACGCTGGTGCGCACTCTGGTCGAGGGCGGCGCCACCTGGGTGGACCAGGACGGCGAGGAATGCACGCTCACGTACCAGGACGTGCTCATCGTCGCCCCGTACAACGCCCAGGTCGGCGCCATCCTGCGCGAGCTTCCCGAGGGACGCGTCGGAACAGTCGACAAGTTCCAGGGTCAGGAAGCGCCGGTCAGCATCTACTCCATGACCTCGAGCTCGCCCGAAGACGCCCCACGCGGCATGGACTTCCTCTACTCGCGCAACCGCCTGAACGTGGCGACGTCCCGCGCCCGATGCGTGACCGTCGTCGTGGCCGAGCCGTCGCTCGTCCGCGTTCGCGCCCGGACGCCCGAGCAGATGAAGCTCGCCAACGCCCTGTGCCAGTTCGCGGAGATGGCGGACCGATAGCGAGGGGCGCATCATGGCGACATGCCCGATTCATGCTGCCGTGCTGACTACGACGCGATCTTCAACGATCGCGCCGCGCGCCGCGAGCTCGATGACTACCGTCGCAAGGGGGCGACCGGCAGCACCGCGCGGCTGATCGATGCGATCAAGGCGCTCGGCGTGGATGGGGCCGAGGTCCTCGACATCGGCGGCGGGGTGGGCGTCGTCGGGACCGAGCTGCTGCTGGCCGGGGCGGAACGCCTCACCGACATCGACGCCTCACAGGCCTACCTCGCCGCAGCCCGCCTCGAGGTAGCGCGCCGCGGCTTCGAGGAGCGCGCGACGTTCCACTACGGCGACTTCGTCGAGATGGCTCCGGAGATACCCGCGGTCGACGTTGTGACGCTCGACCACGTCATCTGCTGCTACGGCGACTGGACGGTGCTCGTCGATCGATCCGTGGAGCACGCGCGACAAATATTTGGCGTCGTATTCCCCGTGGAGCGGTGGTGGATCCGCGTGGTGGCCCGCATCGGCAACACGGCGCTCCGACTGTTCCGCAAGCGCTTCCAGTTCTACGTGCACCCCGAGCGCGAGGTCGATGCCCGCATCCGCGCGGCGGGTTTCGCGCGTCACTTCCACCACCGCGGGGTGATCTGGCAGACCTCGGTCTACGCCCGCACGACAGCGGCCGTCTGACGGCCGATGCGGTCCTTTCGCTTCGCCGTCTACACCAACAACTCCGACCGAGCCGATGACTGGGCAGCGTTTGCACTACGGGCGGAGGAGCTCGGTTACGCCGCCCTGTACGTCACCGATCACCTCTCGCACCAGCTCGCGCCGCCGGTTGCCCTCGCCGCGGCGGCGGCGGTCACGCGGACGCTGCGCATCGGCCCGTATGTGCTGGCCAGTGACTTTCGCCACCCGCTGATCGTCGCCAGGGAGGCGGCGACGCTCGACCGGTTGAGCGGTGGGCGCCTCGAGCTCGGCCTTGGGGCCGGGTGGAATCGGCGCGACTACCGGCAGCTGGGCCTGCCGTACGACGCGGCCGGCACCAGGATCGATCGGATGCTCGAGTCACTCGACGTGATCCGGCGTCTGCTCTCGGGGCAGGAGGTGACCCACTCGGGGCGCTTCTACCAACTCGATCGCGCGCGCGTGCATCCGGCGCCGGTGCAGCGTCCCCATCCGCCGATCATGCTCGGCGCAGGCGGCCCACGGATGGTCCGCATCGCGGCCCGGGAGGCTCAGATCGTTAGCCTGGTCCCTCAGTTTTCGGCCTCGGGACGACCGATGGTGCGCCACGCGACCGAGGCGGCGCTGGAGCGGCGCGCAGCGATGATCCGCACAGCCGCGGGCGCGCGCTTCGAGGACCTCGAGCTGAACGTGTTCGTGGCAGATGCCGGCATGGTCGGCGGATCGCAGCCCCTGACCGCATCGGCGAACGCGTTCGTGAGGTCGGGAGGGCCGCCGCTGATCGGGGGTTCGCCGTATCTGCTCTACGGCACGGCTTCCGGGCTCGAGCAGGCGATGCTTCGCCGACGGGATCGGACCGGCGTCACCTCCTACGG
>JBDSJJ010000160.1:0-15203 GCA_039917415.1 Candidatus Limnocylindria bacterium
AAGCCGAGCATCGCCGCGAGCACCACGGCCATGGGCAGTGTGGAACGTCGCATGAGGATTCCCTCCTGTTATGCCGCCGTGCCCTGGGCCGGGCAGGTCGCGGCTAAAGAGCGGATTCTCGCACGCATGATGCCGGCTGCAGGGCATTCCGCGTGGCCCTTTGGGTAGCTTGCTTGCTCGACGAAAGTGCCAGTTTGCGAACCGCACCGCCCATGACATCACTGCTCGGCCCCGTGATCGGCAATCGATGCGAGTAGGAGCGAGCGGCGTCGATCGGCAGTACTCGCCCGCATAGTGTCCAACCAAATGCCGAACGTCCGGCGGACTTTCGTTCGGTGTCCTGCCTCGCGACTCCCTGGCTAGGGTGAAGCCATGCACTCACGAGAGGCCCGCCATATGGTGTGGATTGGACTGTTGTTTGGCGTCGCCGCGACGGCCATCGCCCTGCTCGTAGGTCCGATTCCAGCCCTAACGCTCGGTGCGGGCGGCCTTGTCGGTGCACTGAGCGCGAGGCGCACGCACGCGCAGGGGATCTCGCATCACGCCCGAAGACTGGCTGAGGCGACGGCCGCGGCTCTCGAATCACGTGACGCGGGACGTCTGGATCCGACGGCATTCGGTCCCCTCGCGCCGGTCGCGGCCGGCATCGTCGAGCTTCGGGCCACGTTGGAGTCTGCCGTGGAAGCCGCCATCACCGACCGATTGACGCACGTCGCCAATCGGCCGACGCTGCTGGCGACGCTGTTCGAAGAGGTCGAGCGCGCCGGCCGCTACGGCCGCCCGCTGACGATTGCGTTTCTCGACGTCGACCACTTCAAGTTGGTCAACGACACCTACGGCCATGAGATCGGGGATGCGGTGCTCCGCATGCTCGGCACGGTACTCGCCGACAATGTGCGGACGAGCGACACCGTCGGCCGCTACGGTGGCGAGGAGTTCATCATCATCTTCGGCGAGACGGGGGTGGACGAGGCGACCGCGGTCGCGGAGAAACTGCGACTCCTGATCTCGAAGCAGCGCGTCCCGGTCGATGGCGGGGAAGTCAGCGTCACGGCGTCCATCGGCCTGGCCGGTGGTCATGGCCAACCGCTGCGCGTGGATGATCTGCTGCGCGACGCCGACGCGGCGATGTACGCCGCCAAGTCGCTGGGACGTAACCAGACCTACGTCTTCGCCGAGGTCGACGACGATAGCGCCCGCATTCCGCGCTCGCCGATCAGCCCGGAGGCGCGGGCCGCCGCGGCAAATGTGGGCGATCAGGCGCGCCGCGCGGCCGAGTCAGCACTCGCGTCGGTGATCATGCCGATGTCCCACTACCGCGGGAAGCCATCGGCCCTGATCGCCACCATTGCCGTCAGAATCGCCCGACGGCTCGAGTTGCCCGATGCAGAGGTCGAACGCATCCGGGTCGCCTCGCTGCTGCACGATATCGGCAAGGTAGCGGTACCGCCCGAGATCCTCGAAAAGGCCGGTCCGCTTTCGGCCGACGAATGGCAATCGGTCGTCCAGCATCCACGGATCGGGCAGGAGATCCTGAATCGCGTCGCGACCGTGAAGGACGCGGCCGCCATCATCCTGCATCACCACGAGCGGTTCTCGGGCCACGGCTACCCGCATGGACTGCGCGGGGCAGATATCCCCATCGGCGCCCGCATCGTGGCCCTGGCCGATGCCTACGAGGCCATGCTCAGCGATCGTCCCTATCGCGCCGCCATCGGCCATGAGGCTGCCATTGCCGAGATTCGAGTGCACGCGGACACGCAGTTCGACCCGGAGCTGGTCGAAGTTTTCTGCGCGCTGTTCGCCGATGCGCCGCCCGAGGCAGATCGGACCCTGCTCATCACGCCGGAGCCACCAGTCGAGCTGCACCGCCGATCCGCTTCGAGGGGTGACCGGCGCGCGAAGTCGCGGACGATGGGGTCAGCGTCGAGCGCATGAGCGGACCGCTCCAAGACCCGACGCTCGTTGGCCTTCGTCGTTGGCTGAAGAGCGCCGACTCGCGGGGTGAAAGGCCCCGGTCGGAGCCGATGGAAGAACCGACATCGACCGACTCGGTCGCCCGTGAGATCGAATTCTCGGCCTACACCGAGGACTGCCGCATCTTCGGCTTCCTGCGGCTCGGGGCGGAGCGCCTGTCCGATGCCCTGAACCAGCTCGAGGAATTCCAGCTGGTTTCGGTGCTGGCGATCGCTCTCGACGACAACCGTGCGATCGAGCTCCGCGAGCTGCGCGTGCGTCGTGAAGATCTCATCGCGGTCCGCGCGTCGGGACCTCGGGGCAATGCCGCTCGCCGCACGCGCACCCGGCCATCGCCGGTCGCGATCAGGGCCGGACCGTACACCATCCGGGGCTACCTTCATCCACCACCGGGTGGCGACCCCTTACAGCATTTCCGGCGACGCGCGATGATGGTCCCCCTCACCGAGGCGTGGATCGAGTACGGCGCAGCTGGTGTCGCGCACCGTGCACGCGTCGGGCCGATCATCGTCAACCGGACGTTCGTGGACTCGGTTGCGCGCGCGAAGGAAACCGATGTCCGGGTCGACCTGCCGGTGGAGATGCGGGTCGATCCGCGGGCAAAGGACATGACAGGACACATCCGCTTCGCAGCCGTCGGACCCAGTGGCAAGCCACCGCCGAGGTCACCATCACCGAACTCGGGCGAGAGTTGACACACCGCCCCTGTGTGGCCGGGGCTACTCGATGTCGATCTTCTCGTGCGAACGGTCCGGCCCCGCCTCGTCCTGCGACTCAAATCGGGCGATCCAGCGATCGAGGTAGACACGTGCGGCGAGCAGCTGTTCATGGCCAGCCTTCTTCAGGTGGCCGCGGGCCTCGTCCGGGAAGACGGTGTGCATCATCGCCCAAAAGGCGGTCTCCAGCCCGGATCGGCTCTCCTCGACCATGCGCCGCGGCGTGCGACGCTCGAGCTCGGCGATGCGTGCCTCGAGCTCGGCGGTCCGATCCTGGGTCGCCGTGGATTGTTCGTTCATGAACGGGTCTCCTGTTTGCTGGCAGGGGTGGCGAATCGGATCTTGAGCGTTCCATCCTCGAATGTCGCGCCGGCGGTCGGGACATCCACCAGGATGCGAGGTAGGACGACCGTCCTGCGCCAGGTGCCGAGGTCGATCACGAGCTCATCCCCGTGGCGCGACAGGTCGATGCCTTCCTTCTCGGTGAAGGGGAGGTCCACCGACACGATATAGGCTCCGTCGTCACGCGCGACGGAGTAGGGACGCCCTCGATAGAAGAACTGGGTGGGATCTGTCGAGTCGTAGAGCACGCGACCGAGCTCGCGGAGGCGTTCGATGCCGACCATCTCTCGGTCGAAATACGGGACGGACCGGACGGGGACGGGGTGGAACATCTTCTCGACGATCGGCCCGTAGCGCTGCTGCGCCTCGTACCAGCCCCGGAAGTACGGGCCGACCTCGTCGGGGAGCACGCGGTTGGCGATGACCAGGTCGGTCGGATAGTCGTAGAGGTGGAAGTAGGTGAAGGAGCGTTGCGCCTCCTTGATCACCACCTGCTCGAGCGTCAAGACTACGCGGACCGACGTCTTCGCGTGGTCAGCCAGGAGCTGCCGCATGTGGTCGAGGCGTCCGAACAGCTCCTCGCCGGCGTTGAACACGCCCTCGTCGGGCATCGGCATGCCGATGACGCGCTGGATCAGCGGTCCGGTCAGCTTCGTGATTCGTCGACCGATCGGCGCGACCTTCTCCATCCACCATTTCGCGGCTTCCGGCAGCGAGAGCAGCCGTAGCGTCTCGCCGGTGGGCGCCGCGTCCACGACGACCACGTCGTAGTTGCCGGAGTCGTGATGATCGGCAATCCAGAGCAGCGAGCCGACCTCGTCCATGCCGGGAAGGACCGTCATCTCCTCCGCCATGATCTCGTCGAGCCCGCGCCAGCGCAGGACGGATGCGGCGTAGCGCTGGATGCGACCCCAGTAGCGGGCGACGTTGAAGAAGACGTCGGATTCCTGCGCCCAGAGGTTCGGCGCGATCTCGATCGGGGTCGGGCCTAGCTCTCGCTCGAACGCGTCGCCCAGGCTGTGCGCCATGTCGGTTGACATCACGATGGTCCGATACCCGCGATCGGCGCAGGCCAAGGCGGTCGCAGCGGCGATGCTCGTCTTGCCGACGCCGCCCTTGCCCGTGTACACGAGAATGCGTGCCAAGCTGGTTCCACCCCGATAGGAGGAGCGATTCTACCGGGGCCGAGGGGTGCCGGCGGCTGAGCCACTCACGCCGTCTCCCCGCCCGGCATCAGCGCTGTCGCAATCTCCTGCGCCCAGGCTCGGATCGCGTCCCAATTGCGGAAGTCGCCGTATGGCGATTTCAGCATGCCGGTGATGGTTCGCTCGACCCAGCTGAGATCGGACGCATTGAGCTTGCCCGCGAACACGACGTGCTGCCGCGCCTTGAGCTCACGGCACAGGCGCACGCCGTCCTGCGGCTCCTCGGTGGGCGCGAGGGGATCGCCGACCGGGCCACTGGAGAAGAGCCAGACCGGGAGCCCCTCGAGCGCCGCGTGCTGGCGCTCGATGAGACGGCGAGCGGGCTCGAGCCACCGGCCGGTGTAGATCGCACTGCCGATGACGACGGCGTCGTACTCGGTGAGGTCGCCGACCTCAGCGGGTGCCCGGTGATCGGCGTCGATCCCCGAGGCCAGGAGGGTTTCGGTAATCGCGTCGGCGATCTCGGTGGTCGCTCCGTGCTTCGAGGCCGAGATGACCAGGACCTTCATGGATATCAGCCTCCTGTAGTGGCTCCGCATGCGGCGCGGAACCTACGTGTGATAGAGACGACGTGCCTCGCGCGCCATGTCTTCGCGGAAGTCTGGGTGCGTGATCTCCAGGAGCGCGGTAGCGCGCTCGCGGATGCTGCGACCGAAGAGCTCCGCGACGCCGAACTCGGTCACGACCGTGCGAACATGAGCGCGACTGGTGACCACGCCCGCGCCCTCGGCCAGCATGGGAACGATCCGAGACACGCTCCCTCCCATCGCCGTCGAGGGGAGTGCGATGATCGCGCGACCCTCGGGCGACAGCGCCGCACCTCGCATGAAGTCCATCTGGCCGCCGACCCCGGAATAGAAGCGGGTGCCAATCGAGTCGGCGGCAACCTGCCCCGTGAGGTCGATCGACAACGCCGAATTGATCGCGATCATCCGGCGGAAGCGCCGGATGACGGCCGTGTCGTTCGTGTAGTTCACGGGCCGCATCTCGATCATCGCGTTGTCGTCCACGAAGTCGTAGAGCCGCTGGCTGCCCATCAGGAAGGACGTGACGATCTTCCCGCGGTTGACCTCCTTGACGGCTCCGGTGACGGCCCCGGCCTCGACCAGGTCGAGGACCGGATCGGTGAACAGCTCGGTGTGGATGCCGAGGTCACGCTTGTCGCGCAGCGCCGCGCCCACGGCCGCGGGAATGGTGCCGATCCCCATCTGGATCGTCGCTCCATCAGGCACGAGCGCCGCGACGTGCTGGCCGATGCGCCGCTCGACCTCGCCGATGGGCTCGCCCAGGTGCTCGAACGGAGGTTGATCGACCTTGGTGGCAAGGTCGATCTCATCGACGTGAATGAATGAGTCGCCCAGGGTTCGCGGCATCGAGCGATTGAGCTGCGCGATCACCGTCCGTGCAGCGCGCGTCGCGGCCAGCGTGGCATCGACGCTCGTTCCGAGCGAGCAGAACCCATGGGCGTCGGGCATCGAGACGTTGATGAGCACGGCGTCCAGGGGTAGGACGCCGGACACGAACAGCTCCGGGACGTCCGACAGGAAGATCGGGACGTAGTCCGCCCGCCCCTCGTTCACCGCCTCCCGGGCATTGGCTCCGATGAACAGCGCACGATGGCGGAAGCTTCCCGCCACCTCGGGTGCCAGGTGCGGCGCTGGGCCCTCGGTATGGAAATGAATGACCCCGACGTCGCGCAGCTCATCAGATCGGGCCGCGAGCGCATCGAGCAGCACCGACGGCGTGGCGGCCCCACCGTGGATGAAGACTTGGTGGCCGGACCCGATGCGGGCCACCGCCTCCGCCGCCGTTACGAGCTGCATCGTCGAGATTCGTCTCAGCGACTAAAGGGCTGTGGGCGCTCGCGGGAGACGATCGAGGAGGCACCCGGCTCCCGTTCGGCCGTCGCGGCGGGCTCGAACGATGAGTCGTCCAGCTCCCAGTGAAGCGCTGTTGCTTCCACCTTCACGACGCCCTCGACCAGACCGATGATGCGCTCGATGATGTTCGCGGTCGTGCGACGGTCCACGGTCCCGGAGATGCGGGCGACGCCCTCGGCCACCTCGACGCCGAACGCATCCGGGTCCAGCCACATCGTGTCTCGCAGGACATCGTCCAGGATGGTCTGTCGGATATCGCCGTCCATCGCCAGGTAGGCGCGCACCAGGTCGGCGCGGGTGATCATCCCGATCACGTCGCCGTCGGATACGACGGGCAGGCGGTTGACGCGGCGGTCGACCATGAGCGTGGCGGCCTCGCGAATCGAACAGTCAGCGGCGATCGTGACCGCGGGGGTGCTCATCGCATCGGCGACCGTGGTTGCCCCGCGCCGCTGGATCTCGTCGCTGTCGCGTCGATCCCCGAAGATCCAGTCGAGAGGGCGATGGCTGCGAGGTCGGCTGACGTGCTTTGCGAGGAGGTCGGCTTCCGAGATGACGCCGACGCAGATCCCTTCGCCATCGACGACCGGAACGCCGCTGATCTGGTGCTCGATGAGAGCGAGGGCGAGGTCGCGGAGGCTGGATTCCGGGCGCACGCTGATAGCGCCGCTCGTCATGACGTCACGGACCTTCATGCTTCCTCCTCCATGATCCTGGGTCGGTTCGATTCACGAACACCATAGTGGCGGCTCGTCTCGCCGGACAGTGCGAAGCGGCCCCCGGGATCGGTCCGAATGGCACTTCGCCAGTGGCGCCACGCCGAGGACGATGCATCCGACAGAGGGGTACGAGCATGGACGCGACAGCAATTACAGGCCGAACGATGCACCCAGGACGGCGCATCGACCGCGAGCGCACGATCTCGGTCCGCCTGCTCGAGCGATCTGATGCCCCGAATCTCTCCGACTTCTATGCCTCGCTCTCGCCCGAGTCCCGTCGCCGTCGCTTCCTTGGCCATGTGGCCCGGGACGACCGGGCGCTGGCCGACCGATTCACCGGACACGCCGGCGAAGGCCTGGTCGCCATCCTGGCCGAGTCATCGCCGCGCGACGGCTTGATCGTGGCCCATGCCACGGTCCAGCGGGACGGCCCCGGAGAGGCGGAGATTGCGCTTGCGGTGGCCGACGAGTTCCAGGGGATGGGCATCGGCGGGCGACTGATGGAGGCAGCCACCAAGCATGCCCGCCAGCTCGGGATGCACAGGTTGAACGCGCTGATGTATGCGGACAATACCCCCATGCGCCGTCTGCTTCGCGCGACGGGTCCGGTGCTGTCCGATGAGATCGATGCCGGGATCGAGGAGATGTCCGTCGCCGTCTGATCCCGGCACGGCCTCACCGCTCGGATCAGCCCTCGGTCGGCCACGCGTTCTCCCCGCCCGGGATCTTCGCGCCGGCTCGTCAGCGGGACGTGGCGCTCTCGATCGCGCTCATGAGGGACGCGCGATCGAGGCTGCCCTCGTACCTCGTCCCCTCGATGAAGATCGTGGGCGTGCCCAGGAGGTTGAGTTGCTCTCCCGCCCGCCGGTCCGTGGCGATGGCCGCGGCGACGGTCGCTGAGGTCGCGTCGGCACCCCACCGCTCGGCATCGAGCCCGAGGTCGACGGCCATCTGTTGGAACGTCGCGCGGGCTTGCACCTCGCCCACGCCACTCCATTCGGACTGGCGAGCAAAAAGAGCGTCGTGGAATTCCCAGAAACGCCCTTGCCGAGCCGCCGCCTGCGCGGCTTCTGCCGCAATCGTGGCGATCGCGTGAATGCTCGAGAGTGGGAAGTAGCGGTACACCAGCTGGATCGAGCCTTCGTCCGCCAGCTGCGACAGGACCGGGGCAGCCTGAGCGCATGCAGGGCACTGGAAGTCGCTGAACACGACCACTTCAGTCTCCCCATCCCCCTTCGGGGGCGCACCGCCGTCTCCGCCGACCAATTGATCCGCAGGTGATGCGCCGATCAGGGCGGGTGCCGCGAGAAGCGCCATGAACGTGATCGCGAGAACGGTGCTGCTCACCGCAGCGAAGCGACGCAGCGCGTCCGAGTCGGCATCGGTCTCGGCGGCGGCGCGGCGTCGTGATCTCGAGGAGCGGACGGCCGCGGGCCGTGGCAGCCGTGAATGTCGCCACGTGCCGATGGCGCCGCCGGCGAGCAGGGCGGTGCCGATCGCCGCCAGCAGGCACCAGCTGCACAACGATCGGATCCCCAGGACTTCGACGAGGGTCAGCACCGTCATCACCCCGAGTCCGATCAGCGCCCAACTCATGGCCAGGACGGCCGTTGGGAGGGCGGCGATGCGCGGTCGGCCCGACAGCGTCAGCGCCGCCGCAATGAGGAAGAACGCGACTCCGAACGCGGGCATCGGGACGCCGAGCGGATAGGCCAGCGCGCTTTGTCTCACGATGTCGCAGCCCGATCCGGTCAGGCAGATGCCTGAGCCGAAGATGTAATCCACCGGCAGGTACGCCGAAGCGAACAGGCCGATGAGTGCGCCGAGCAGCGCGACGCGTCGCTCAGTCTTCGGCATCGCGAACGCCCGCCTCGGCCTCCATCCGCTCGAGGCGGTCGTAGTAGTCGGGAATCTCCCGCAGATGAGCCAGAGCGATCTTGCCGGTCACGAGGGGATCGTCGCCGGTGACGTCGGTGAGGGGATCGCGACGGCCATGTTCGAGTTCCACGGCCATGCCGCGGCGCAACTGATCAAGATCGATCTCCTGATCGACCCCGAGGGCGCGCGCGATCTTGGCAATCTCGTCTGGGCGAACGGCAGGTCCGGTCGACATGGCGGTCTCCTTGGAGGGAATCGTGGGAACGCATCCGCCGGCGGGTATCGCCGGCGGATGCACTCACGACAGGTGGGAAGTGTCGTTAGCCGAGCACGTAGCGGAGGACGGGGGTGCGCTTCACGAGCGGCTGCTCGTCCACGATCGCGTCGAGTCCGTACACCTCACCGGCGCGGATGACACCGATTCCCAACGTCACGAGTGCGAGGAACGACGTGGCGTTCACCCAGCCGTGTCCGAAGTCCCATGCGGCGATGGTGATGAAGATCATCATGAGGAAGCCCATCACGGCCGCGAAACGTGTCGCGAGCCCGACGATGAGCGCCAGGCCGATCGCGACCTGCCCGAAGGGAATCAGGAGGTCCACGACGCCGATCAGCGTCGTGTTCGCCGCGAGATCGGCCCAGAACGGGGCCGTCGGATTGACGACGGTTCCGTCGGCGACGACTGCTGACGTCGTGCCAGCCGTCCCAAAGGTCAGGAAGCCGGCCGCGCTGAATGGCTCGCTCCCGCCAATGAAGCTGAAGAGCTTGTCCAGGCCGGCGTACAGGAAGTACCAGCCCGTGATCAGTCGAAGGGCCAGGATGCCGATTGCCCTGGGTCCCGTGAGTTGGTTGGTCATCTAAGTCCACCTTTCGTATCGGAATTGGCTCCGGCTGGTGTGCCGGCTTGCGATTGACCAACTCCAACGTACGGTGGGCACGTTGCGACGCCACGGGCCGCGAGGCCCCTTGCCGCGGGACCGATGGCCCGTGGCCATGGGCCGTTCGGCCCGAGGGATCGGCGGCGCCTTCGCGAATCAATGCCCGTGCCCAATGTGCCGAAGGTGGGGCGCCTCGGCCCCGGCGTGCCAACCGGCCCCCCTGATGGCGACCTTCGGCCGTATCGGATGGCTGTCACCTGCTGGCACGCTGGACCCAGCCAAACAACCATCGGAGCACAGGACAATGATTCGCAATCGCGCATTCCCCTACATCGTCCTCACCCTTGTCGGCTCGACCCTGATCCTGGCCCCGATGGGCGCGGTCCGCTATGTGGTCGAGTCGATGCAGCGACTCGTTCGAAGCCGTCAGCACGCAGCCACTCGATAGTGGTTGCACGACCTCGCGCCGGGCGCCCGAACATGGCCGGCTCCGGCGAACCGCCGGACCGGAAGGAGGAGTTCGTGCGCTTGGCAGCGACGGGCCGGCTCCGCTGCCACCCGGATCAGATCGTCCGGCTGCTGGATGGGCCGACGCCGTGGCTGCCGGGTGCCGTCGAGCTTCCTCCGGTGGCAGGCCAGCGGCGTTTCGCCGTGGACCTCCGCCTTCGCATCGGAGGTGAGGACGCCGGCCTCACAACGTTGCACAAGGCGGCTTACCTCGACGTTGGCCACCCCCAGAAAAGCGCGGACGGCTGGGTCGTGGAAGTCGCATGGCGGGCCGCGGGTGCGGCTCCGCTCTTTCCGGTCTTCTCCGGCTGGCTCGGGATCCATCCCGATGCGCTCGAGATCACCGGCCTGTACGCCCCACCCGCGGGCCCGGTCGGGCGGATTGCCGATCGCGCCCTCCTCCATATCGCCGCGAACGGCACCGCGCGATGGCTGTTGCGCGAACTCGACCGCGCGTCGCTCGGGTCGGCAGCCTAGCTGCCGTCGGGCGGAGTGCCGAGATGACGCTTCGCAACGAAGGCAGCCGCCTGGGTCCGTCGCTGGAGGTTGAGCTTCGAAAGGATGCTGCTGACGTAGTTCTTCACGGTCTTGTCCGACAGGAACACGTCGGCCGCGATCTCCTTGTTCGTCATCCCCTCCGCCACGAGCAGCAAGATGCGACGCTCCTGCTGGGTGAGCTCGCTGAGCTCGTCAGCGGCCCCGCCGCTCGCCGCCGCGCGGACTCGCTCCAGCACCTTCTCGGTGATGGCCGGGTCGAGAAGCGAGTCGCCCCGGCCGACCGCCTCGATGGCCGACACAAGGTCGCGACCGCGAACCTGCTTGAGGAGATAGCCCGATGCGCCCGCGATGATTGCTGACAGCACGGCTTCTTCGTCGGGATAGCTCGTCAGCATGACGACGCGCGTTTCGGGGCGCGCCGCGCGGATCTCGCGGCAGGCTTCAATTCCCGATCCGTCGGGTAGGCGCACGTCCAGGATCACCACGTCCGGCTCGAACTTCGCCGCCTGCGAGATCGCCTCGGCCACGGATCCCGCCTGTGCGACCACCTCGAATCCCGCGCGGCGGTCCAGCAGCGCCACGAGACCCTGCCGTACGACTTCGTGGTCGTCAACCACGAGGAGCCGCATGGGTTGATCCGCCGTCTCTGTCACCTGGGCGCTCCTCAGTGTGTGGCGTCGTGTGGGATGCCGATGATGACGCGGGTACCCGACCGTGGGCTGCTGTTGACCTCGAAGCTGCCTCCGAGGCCCTGGATGCGCGCGCGCATGTTGGCGAGCCCGTGGTGCGCGTGGTGCATCGGCCCGTCTGTGCTGAACCCGCTGCCGTCGTCGGCGACCGTGAGGCGCAGCAGATCCGTCTCGTTGACCAGCTCGACTTCGGCGTTCGTTGCCGATGCATGTCGGGCGATGTTGCTCATGGCTTCGCGCGCCACCGACAGGAGCTCCACGACGGTGTCGATCGGCAGGCTCTCGAGCTCGCCCGTTTGGTCTTCGACCGAAACCGTCGCATTGACCGCGCTCCCGCGTCGCAGCTCGCCTGCCAGCTGGCGCAATCCATCGCTCAGGCTGCCGACATCGAGGAGCACCGGCCGCAGGCCGAAGATGAAGTTCCGGATGTCCCGGATCACCGCATGAAGCGCTTCGATCGCACCGTCCACGCGCCGGGCAGCCTCCGCGGCATCCTCGGTCATCAGCTCGGGGACGTCATCGAGCATCAAGGTCTGTGCGTAGATCGCCTGGATGGCACTGTCATGGAGATCGCGACTGATTCGGTCGCGCTCGTCCACCAGTGCCAACCGGCCGAGCTGGGCATGGAGCCGCGCGTTCTCGATGGCGATGCCGGCATGCCGAGCGAACATCTCCACCAGCGCCTGGTCGGCCTCGCTGAACTGCATCGCGCCGACCTTGTTCGTGAGGTACAGGCGGCCCACCACCTCGCCCTGGGCCACGATCGGCATTCCGAGGAACGAGTGCATGTCCGGATGGTCAGGCGGAAATCCATGGCGCGCGGGGTGGGCTCCGATGTCCGGGATCCGAAACGTTCGGTTCTCCCGAATGATCAGACCCAGCAGACCGTGGCCGCGCGGCAAGTCCCCGATTCGCTGCCGCGCCTCATCGGTGATGCCGCTCGTGATGAATGCCTCGATCGTCCCTTCCGCATCAACGATCCCGAGTGCTGCGTACTCGGCTGGCGCAAGGACGCGAACCTTGTCAGTGATCAACTGCAGGACGCGATCGAGTTCGAGGACCCCTCCGATACCCCGAACGGCTTCATCCAGTGCCCCGAGCTGCTGAACCGTTCGGTCCGCGATGGCCTGCGCGCGCGCGGCCCCGAACACGATCTCGAGGAGATGTCCGAGCCGTGCAGCCGCGTCCTCGGCACCCGACAACCTGATCGAGCCGATCGGCGTCGGGTCGCTCGGCTCCCGCAGCACGATCTCGGCGCCCCGCGTCCCGTCCCCGAGATGGAGATCGAGGTCCGGCAGTGGTGGAGCGGTCACTCGAAGGCGTCCGACTTCGAGGTGCATGTCGCTGGCCAGCAAGACGACCTTGCATCCGAGGTCGTCGGCGGTCGAAGGGCCAGGATCGGTACGCCAATTGGCGAGCGCTTCAGCCACAACCGGCAGGGCTGCCCGCGCTTGGGCCGTGGCAGTCTCGCCAGTCTCGGGTGGTCGCATCCCGCACAGGCTACATCGCCCCCGGATCTGTCGAATGCGGGACAACGAGGACAGGTGCTTGAGATCGGCCCTTCGGCCCTAGACCGAAGGAGCCGTGACCACCTCGACCCGTCGCTACCTCTGCCTTGCGCTGAAGGGCCTTCACCACGCGGCACGACGCCATCCGATCTCGGGTGGCGTCGTGCAGATCCGCTGAGCATCGCGAACCGGAACCTCAGGCCATGGCGGGCTCGTAGCCGGCCGCACCGTGTGCCGAGTGAGGGTTGCCGGACATCAGCCAGCGCCGGACGCCGGGCGGCACGGACTCTCCGAGTGACCGGTCAAGTCCGAGATAGTTGCCGGCACCGATGAATCCGACGAATGCGGTGACAAGCGCGTAGGTCAGATGCTGGTTTACGACGCCGAACTCGAAGTCCCATGCGGCGAGGAAGAAGAACAGCATCATGAGCGTGCCCATGGCTGCGCTGAATCGAGTGAGCAGTCCGAGGATCAGCCCGACGCCGATGGCGATCTGCCCGTACGGCACGAGGAAGTTGATGACCGCCATGGCCCCTTCGTTTGTGGCCAAGCCGGTCCACAGTCCATTCGTGGGATTGAAGATCGTTCCCTCCACGATCTCGCCGCTGACGAACGGCCAGCCAAGTGAGCCACCGGTCGCGAACTGAAGGAAGCCGGCCGCCGACCATGGCTCGGGTGCGAACACCTTCTCAAGGCCCGCCCAGAGGAAGATGACCCCGACGCCGATGCGTAGGATGCCAATGGCGATCTGATGCGACCGCTCGACGATGCGCATGGGTTGGGTGACCTCCGATACGTCCGCCGATCGATCGTTCACAGCGGTTGAGACAACCGTATTCGACAGCCCGCTCATCGGGACGTGCCACATGGCACTCGTTCGGTGGACCGAATGCCCTGCACTCGCCGAGCGCGGCCGGGTATCGTCGGGCCATGAAAACCCTCATCGTCGGCGCAACCGGCTCCATCGGCGGCGCTGCCGTGGCGGCCGCTCTGGACGCCGGTCACGAGGTTACGGTCGTTGCGCGTTCACCCGACAAGCTGGGCTCGGCGCGCGATCGCGTTCGAGTCATCGAGGGCGATGCGGGGGACTCGGCCATCCTGGAGTCCGCGATCCACGGCCAGGATGCCGTCATCAGCGCCATCGGATCGAGTCCCGACCGGACTCAGATCGACACGCCGGCGAGCCTGATGCGGGGAGTCATCGCCGCCATGGAAGGTGCCGGAGTGCGTCGGCTGGTTGGGCTGGCTGGAGGCGCAGTCAACGTCCCCGGCGAGACGAAGTCGCTGTCGAGTCGTCTCACCTCGGGGCTCGTGCGGCTTCTCGCCCGCAACGTGGTGGAGGCAAAGCAGCGCGAATTCGCGGTCGTGCAGGCGAGCGACCTCGACTGGACGATGATCCGACCGCCGAACGTCATCGATGGCGATCCGACTGGTCGCGTCGTCATCGGACCGAAGATGCATGGCTTCCGAGTCACGAATGGCGACGTGGGGGTTGCGATGGTGAGGTTGGCGGAGGGATCGGATTGGCTGCGCCACGCGCCGTATGTCTCCGCGGCACGGCCTGATGTCTCCGCGGCACGGCCTGCCGACTGAGCTCGTCCGCACCCCTCGGGGAAGGCCGATAGACTTCGGGGTGCCGTGACCGCCGCACCCCGGACCGCCGACCCGCTCGCTCCGTTCAGCGAGCCGACCCGTGCGTGGTTCCGCGAGGCGTTCGCGGAGCCGACCCGCGCCCAGGAGCTCGGGTGGCGCGCCATCAGCGCGGGCAATCATGCCCTGATCCACGCGCCCACCGGGAGCGGCAAGACCCTGGCCGCATTCCTGTGGTGCATCGACCGGCTGATGACCCAGCCGGCGCCGGCGAAGAAGACCGTGCGCGTGCTGTACATCAGCCCGCTCAAGGCGCTGACCTATGACGTCGAGCGCAACTTGCGAGCGCCCCTGGCCGGGATCCGTCGGACCGCGGACCAGGTCGGCATCACCGTTCCGGAGATCGCGATCGCCAGTCGAACGGGCGACACCCCAGCCGATGCGCGGCGGCAGCTGACGAAGACGCCGCCGGACATTCTCGTCACCACGCCCGAGTCGCTCTATCTGCTCTTGACCAGCCAGGCACGCGAGATCCTGCGCGGAGTGGAGCACGTGATCGTCGACGAGGTGCACGCCATCGCCGCCACGAAGCGCGGCTCGCACCTGGCGCTCAGCCTCGAGCGGCTCAGCCACCTCGCCGACAGGGATCCGCAGCGCATTGGCCTGTCGGCGACGCAGCGGCCGCTTGAGGTGATCGGCGCGTTCCTCGGCGGCGTTGGCCGCGAGGTCGAGATCGTCGACGCCGGGGCTCAAAAGGAGCTCGACCTCGAGGTCATCGTGCCGGTGGAGGACATGGCGCGCATGGGCGAGGTCATG
>JBDSJJ010000161.1:0-2626 GCA_039917415.1 Candidatus Limnocylindria bacterium
CCATCGGCCACGCCCTCCGCCAGCGTCGTCACGTACTGCTCGATCAGCGCCGGATAGCGGCCGAGGCGGGTCAGCAGCATGGCGAGGCGCTCGTCGGTGTCGGCCGGCTGGTACTGGGCGATCTCGGCGGGCCAGATCTGCGGACCGCCCATGTGATCGATCGCCAGCTGGTATTGCTTCTGGGCGAGCGCTTCGAGGTGATTCTCTGCGACGAGGATGAGGAGGTCGCGCGTGATCACCTCTTCGGGGCTCAGCCCATCGACGCCGATGGTGGCGGCTTCGGCGAGTACCGCGCGATACGCCGATTCCTCTTGGGCACGGCCGTCGGCCCCGAGGTCTGGCCACCGATCGTTGAAGCGCTCGTCCCCGAGCAGCGTGGCCCACGTGGGATCGCGCTGCAGGACCCCGTCCCAGAAGCGATCGGCGAGGTCATTGACGGCGTTCGATTCGAGGCTGACGGTCACGTGCTGCGTGCTCTCCTGGCGCTGTTGGCTCAATCTCGGCGGCCAGTGTACCGCCGACGTCGTCAGCTTCCGAAGAGGTCGGCCAGCAGTGCCGCGGGGGTCTCCTCGAGCTGGTCGTAGCGGCAATCGGAGGGCGATCGATCCGGGCGCCAGCGACGGAATGTGGTGCCGTGGCGGAAACGGTCGCGCTGGAGGTGATCGTAAGCGACCTCCACCACCAACTCGGGGCGGAGGGGCTCCCACGAGAGGTCCTTACCGCGGTTCCATCGCGACTGGGCGCCCGGCAGGCGGCGGCCCTGCTCGCTGGCCGATGCCTCGGCCAGCGCCCAGTCGCGCCACGGATGATTTTCCATGCCGCCGCTGCGGTACGGCGCCAGGAATTCGACCAACTCCTCCCGCTTCGCCATGGTGAATGACGAGGTGACTCCGACCGACTGGAGATCACCGGCGTCGTTGTACAGACCGAGCATGAGCGAGCCGATGAGCGTGCCGGGGCCGTTCTTGTGCCAGCGGAATCCGGCCACGACGCAGTCGGCGGTCCGCGCATGCTTGATCTTCGCCATCGTTCGCTTGCCCGGTGCATACGGATCGTTGGCGCCCTTGCCGATGACGCCGTCGAGGCCGGCACCCTCGAAGACCTCGAACCAGTGCTGCGCGACAGCCGGATCGGTCGTTGACGGCGTGAGCCGCACCGAGGCCGGCGCGTGGGCGGTCAGCCGTTCGAGCCGCTGCCGGCGTTCCGCGAAGGGACGATGGCGCAGGTCGTCGTCACCATCAGCCAGGCAGTCAAAGGCAACGAACGACGCCGGTGCCTCCTCCGACAGCATCTTGACCCGCGACGCCGCAGGGTGGATACGCAGCAACAATGCGTCGAAATCGAGCCCGGTCTCGGCGCTGGCAATCACGACTTCTCCGTCGAGCACGAAGCGCGCGTCGGCTCCACCCAGGGAGAGAAGCGGCGCCTCGAGCTCGGGAAAGTAGCGATTCAGGGGTTTGAGGTCGCGGGACTGGATGTACACGTCCGATCCGTCGCGGAACACCAGCGCCCGAAACCCATCCCATTTCGGCTCGTAGATCCAGCCATCCCCCTCGGGAATCGCAGGCGTGGGCTTCGCGAGCATCGGAGGGATCGGCGGCTCGATCGGGTAGGCCATGGGGCGATGATACGGCGCGCGTGGCATCATCCACCGCGTGCGTGATCTCCGGCAGCGGCTGCTCATCGGGCTTGGCGTGGTGGCCGCCGGCACAATGGCCATCGGATACGCATTCATCTTCGGCGGAGTCGCCACCCCGCCGGGCGGGGACCTCGGCCGTGTGCCCTTCCCGGACGCCGGAGAGGCACGCGCCATCGTTTTGGACGATGGCCGGCCCGCCTTCGTGGTCACCGACCTGTCGGGCCAGCCCTGGGTCCTAGACGCGCAGGTGCCTGGCCGACGATCCCGGCTCGGCTCACTGGTCGTTTGGTGCCCCGACACGCGGACGTTCAGCGACCCGTTTTCAGGTGCACTGTTCAGCGCCGATGGTGAGCTTATCGCGGGCCCCGGAGTCTCCGGGTTGGTCGCCTTCGCAGTCCGACCAGAGGGAGTGGACGACCGCGCCGAGCTGATCGTCGGCTCATGGGCGGAGCCGCAGCCCGTGCAGCGGGACTCAAACGCGACCCCGCTCGGGGGAACGTGCGCAGACGAGTGGCTGATGCACCGACCCGCCCGAGGTGAGGTGTTCGATCCATCCGTCGCGGCGGACCAGGAGCCACCGGGCTGGATCTGGCTCGAGGGATCGGTGCAGGTCGTGGACGGCCAGGTCCGGTTGTGCGACGGCCTGGACGGAGGATGCGCGGCGTATGCCGCGGTGCTCGGCATCGATCCTGCCTCGGTGACCGTGAGTGAGGTGCACGCCGCCGGGCTGTTCATCGGTCGCATGCGCGAGGACGAGGTCGAGGGTCTCGTGCTGGCTGCACCATTCACGGAGGAATCATGAGCGTCAGCATCCAGTTTCTCGGCGCGGCGGAGTGCGTCACCGGGTCCCAGTTCTTGGTCAGCTTCGGCGATCGGCGCATCCTGGTCGACTGCGGGATGTTCCAGGGGTCACCGGAAGAGGTCGAGCGCAACCGTCTTCCGTTCGCATTCGAAGCCGATGGCCTTGACGCGGCGATCCTGACGCAT
>JBDSJJ010000162.1:0-11146 GCA_039917415.1 Candidatus Limnocylindria bacterium
CTCTTCCTCGTTGTAGGCCGGGAAGAAAAAGGTCAGGCGCGGGCGATCGGCGTCGGTCATCGTGTGGGGCCCTCGACGAGAAGCAGCCGGGTGAAGCCCGGCAGGGTGGGGACGGTGCTGAGCTCCCAGCGCTCGGTCACGTTGCGCCGTTCCCAGTCGGGGAGCAGCACGTACACCGGACGCTCACCGTAGAAGGAGCGGATGGCGTTGCTCATCGTACGGTACCCGTCGTCGAGGATGTTGCGCTCGTCGATGATCGTGAGGTCCGGCCGCTCGCCGCGAACCCAGCGGTGGTGCCAGAGCGGGGTGCTGTAGCTCCACCAGCTGACGATGACCGCGTTGGCCGGCACGAGATCGTGCACCGACGCGACCCAGGCATCGGCGTCGCGGTTCCGACTCCGGTCGTGCGCCTCGTAGCCGGTGACGACCGACGCGGCGGGCAGCAGCGCTCCCAGACCGAGGATGAGTGCTCCGGCCGCCCCTGCCAGCCATTGGCGAGGCGAGCGGCCGACGATCAGCCGTCGCGCCACCTCCCCCACGCCACGCGCGCCGGCCGCCCCGATCGCGGCGACGGCGACGCCCAGCAGCGGGGCAACCACCGCCACCGTCGGCATGTAGTAGCGGTCGATGTCACCGTCCCGGAAGTTCATCGAGTAGAAGATGTTGCCGAACACGAATAGCCCGAGCACCGCCAGCGTGCCGAGCGAGCGCGATGCGACCACCGCGGCCCCCACCGCGACGAGGAGCCAGCCTGGCGTCACGAATTGGACCGCGAGCACGGCCTCTGCATCGGCCCACTTGCTGGCGAGCTGGGCGAGGGGATCTCGAAAGTCGCGGAAGAGGCCGCTGAACTGCTCGGCGAACACCACGTAGCGGAACCGCTCCCACGTATCGGGCCGCCCGTAGAACAGCGCTGGCTCGGGATCGATGATGGCCCGCAGCCAGATGTACCCGAAGGAGGCGACCCCCAGCGCCAACACGGCGGCACAGACGACAATCAGCGACCGACGCCGGAGAAAGCGGCGATCGACGATGAAGAGCCACGCCACGATACCGATCGCGAACAGCCCGATGAGCGGGTGAACGCCGAGCCCGATGCCGAATACCGCGGCGGCCGCGACCAGCCAGCGCCCGGCCCTCGGGCTGCCGGCGCGCTCGGCGCGACCCCAGGACAGCAGGAGCCAGACAAGCACTGTGACCGACAGGATGCTGATCGCATGGACATCGGCCCGCGTCGCGTTCTCCCACGGCTCGGAGGCAAACGCGAAGGCGCTGCCACCGATGCCGGCGGCGGTGGCGCGCAGCGCGCGGTCACGCACCCCGATGAGCAGCCCCGCGCTGAGGGTCACGAAACCGGCCGCCAGCGCGACGGCCACCACCGACAGCAGGTTCATGCGCCAGGCCACCTCCCCGATCGGGAGCTGGCTCCACAGCCATCCGAGCATCGTGTAGACCGGGAACCCGGTGGGATGGAAGATCGACAGCGTGGGCGGCACGGTCTGAGCCTCGCCGGTGTCCCAGAAGCCGGTCGACGGCAGCATCGTGCGCAGGTAGATGCCCAGGGCCATCACCACGACCAGCGCGGCCGCGAAGACCACGAGGTTGTCGCTGTGCGGCACGAGCCGCCACCCGCGGGCGCGACGAGTTGATGCAACCGTGGCTGGACCGGGGCCGTCGGGGGCCCGATGTATACTCACCGCCACCTTGGCGAGCATGATGACCCGGCGCCCTGCTCGGGAGCGCCGCACCTGATGAACCTTGGCCCCGTCGGAAGACGGGGCGTGGGGATTCTCGACTCCGTTCGACGGCTCGACGCCGGCACGATCCTCGCGGCCATCCTCGTCCTCGGTCTTGCCCTGCGCGTCTTCATCGCCGGTGTCTACCTGCCGCTGAGTGGGTTCGCGATCGATATCGGCGACTTCACTGCCTGGGCCCAGCGCCTCGCAAGCGGTGGGCCAGGCGCATTCTACGAGGCGAGCTACTTCAGCGACTATCCGCCGGGCTACCTGTACGTCCTGTGGCTGCTCGGTGGCATCGGCGGCATGCTCGCTCCGCTGGTGGGAATCGACGCCACCGGTGGACTGGTCAAGGTCCCGGCCATCCTCGCCGACATCGGCGTCGCCTGGCTCCTGTTCGTCGTCTGCCGCCGGTGGGGCGGCCAGCTCATCCACCGGTCGTTCGGTGGCGTCCGCCCCGAAACGCTGGGGTTGGCCGCAGCGACGGTCTACCTGTTCAACCCCGGCACGATCTTCGATTCGGCGGTCTGGGGGCAGATCGACTCTGCCGGGACCCTCGTGCTCCTCGGCACGATCTACGCGCTGGCGCGTGGCTGGACCGAAGTCGCCGCCGTGGGCGCCGTGCTGGCCATGCTGGTGAAGTTCCAGTTCGCATTCCTGATCCCGATCGTCGCCGTCGTCGGCCTGCGGCGCCACCTCATCGGGCGATCGTCCGACCCGGAGCACCATGGCCGGCGCGATCTACTGCGCGTCGTCACCTCGCTGGCCGCGGGCGTCGCCACGCTCACCCTCCTCCTGCTCCCCTTCGGGATGAGCCTGTACGCGCCTCTCGCGGGCGGTGACCCACATGGATTCCTCGGCTTGGCGGAGGCGGACCCGACCACCAGCCTGATCGGCAAGTTCGTCGAGGCGGCGAACACCTACACCGGGTTCTCGATCAATGCCTTCAACCTGTGGCGCAACCCGTGGACCGGCCTCGGGGACACGTTGACCTGGGGGGACGACACGACGATCGGCCTCGTCATCGGCTCGACCGTCCTGACCTGGCAGCAGGTCGGCGCGCTGCTCTTCGCCGTGGTGGCCGTGATCGCGCTTGTCCAGGTGGCGCGTCGGGACGACCTTCGCGGGGTGCTCGTCGCGTCGCTGCTGATCGCCATCGCCTTCTTCGTGCTTCCGACCCGTGTCCACGAGCGCTACCTGTTCCCGGCCCTCGCCCTTGCCGCCCCGCTGCTCCTCTCCGGGCGGCTCTGGCCGTGGATCTACGGCGGCCTCAGCCTCTCGTTCTTCGCGAACATCTACTGGGTCTACACCGAGGACTGGTCGTTCGCCGAACGCCTGATCAACCCGGGGGCGAATGGACTGCCGATGCCGCAGAGCGAGATGCTCACCGAGTATCTGCTGACGGATGGGGGCATCTGGGCACTCGCGCTGCTCAGCGTGGCTCTGCTGCTCGTCGTGGCGTGGCGCTCCCTCGCTCTCCTCGCCCGGCCGTCGGACGAGCGGGTGGAGGCGCCGGCGGCTGAGGAGCCTCGTGCGCCTGTGGCCGAGGAGTGGTCGGCCGGTCCTGGCCAGGCGGAGGAGTCCCTTCCGGCCCTGGGTGGTCGGTTCGGCTGGCTTCGGCCCGATCCGGCCGATGCGTACCTCCACGAGCCTCGCCGCCGCCTCGATCGGCGGGACGCGGCCCTGCTGCTCCTGCTCGTGGCGTTCGCCCTCGTCTTCCGCCTGTGGCGTCTCGACGTCCCGCGCGGCGACCACTTCGACGAGGTGTATCACGCCCGATCCGCAACGGAATGGATCAGCAACTGGCAGAACGGCTGGGACCGGGACGTCTACGAGTGGACGCACCCGATGCTGGCCAAGTATCTGATCGCCGGCGGCATCCTGGTGGCCGATCCGAACAAGGTCGTTGGCAGTACCACGCTCGAGGCGCCCTCGCCGATGATCGCGGTCGCGCCGGCTCGGTCATCACAGGGCTGGGAGCGCTCGGTCGTCTTCACGGTGCCCCAGGCAGGAAGCACGATCGTCGCGAGTGACGCCGAAACCGGCGACGAACTGGCGCGCTGGGATGCCGGGGGGCCCGTCGCGACCCTGGCCTATGACCCGGGAGGACCGAGGCTGCTCGTCGGCCGCGCGGACGCGGGTACGGTCGAGACCTACGAGCTCGCGGGACTGCTGGCGTCCCCGGACGGCCGGGCGCCGCCGCAGGGACCACCCATCGAGGTCGACCTGGCCGGCGTGATCGAGATCGTCCTGCCACGCGACGCCGATGTCACCCTGCTGCGCGGTCCGGACGGCGTCGCGCTGCTCGATCGAGCGACGGATGAGGTGCAGGCGACCGGCGCCGGTGCATACGGAGGTGTTGCCTGGGTCCGCGCCGATGGCGAGGAGCCGAGCTTCGTGGCCGCAACGGATTCGGGGCGCCAGGCCGTCGTCTTCCTCGACAGCACCACGCTGGAGACCGTTCGAGACTCTGAGGACGTCGAGCAGGGCGTGATCGCCGTGGATCCTGCGCTGGTCGGGCCGTTGATCGCGCGCGGCAGCGGAGACGACCAGCAGATCCTGGTGCTGACCGGGCCGGTTGCCGCCAACGACGAGCATCCGGCCGTCGACGGCGGCCTTGCCGAGATCGACGCCGACGCGCAGTCCCTGTCCGACGTCGTTCCTCTCCCCGGGGCGCCGTCGCTCATCGGCGACCAGTTCGTGGCGAAGCTGGTCTACGTTGCCGGCGTTTCGGCCGCCGGCGAGCCGGTGGTCTGGCCGATCGAGCCACATCTCGACGACCGGGGCGACACGAGCTCCGGGCTGGCGGCATTCGACGAGACGCCGCTCGCCGCTCCCGCTCTGGCCATGGCCTTCGATATCAGCAGCGACAGCCAGGCCGATGACCACGGGCGCCTCATCCTCAGCATCGGCGACAGCGCGTTGGTGAGGGTCGACGCCGGCAGCAACGCCTTCGCGTGGCGGCTCGCCGGGGTGGTCTTCGGCGCGGTCCTCGTCGGCCTCGTCTACCTCCTGGCGGCAACGATGTTCGGCCGCCGCCGGATCGCCGTCCTCGCCGCCGGGTTCGTGGCCATCGACGGCATGAGCTACGTCATGAGTCGCATCGCGATGAATGACATCTTCGTGGCCGTCTTCATCGTCGCCGCCTACCTCGCCTTCTGGCAGGTCTGGTCGGGCCGTTGGGCCCGCAGCGCCTGGTGGGTGCTGCCCCTGGTCGGCGTCCTCATCGGCCTGGCGGCCGCCACGAAGTGGGTCGGCTTCTACGCGCTGGCAGGTATCTGGATCCTGGTTCTCGCGCGCTCGAGCCTCGGACGTATTTTGCTCGTCGGGCTCGTCGGGCTGGGTACCGTTGTCGGCGGGTTCGATGCTCCGTGGCCGTTCCTCGCCGTGATGCTGCTGGCGCTCGGGATCGCGCTGGCGATCGTGCATGCCAGACCGATCCGTCTCGACCTCGCCAGCGCACGGCTGGCCCTGCCGGCGACCGGGGTGGTCCTCGGCGGCGTTGGCCTGGCCTTCGCCCTGGCGTTCACGCAGGTCGACTCGCCCGGATCGGCGGACGGCGCGGTCGAGGTCCTGTTCGCCATCCTGGCCCGCGGCGCCCAGCTCGGGTGGCCGGCGTGGCTCATGCTCGGCATCGCGGGGCTCCTCGTGGCGTGGCGCGCGATCCTCTCCCTGCGCGATCCGCGCTCCGACGCGCGCTGGCCGCAACCCGGCGAGATGGGCGGGTTCGCCTGGTCGTGGATCGGCGCCTGCCTGCTCGTCATCCCGCTCACGGTCTATGCGCTGACCTACATCCCCTACCTCGAGCTCGGGCACGTCTTCGCGGGCGCCGATGCCGGCCCGGGCTACGGCTGGTCGATCGAGGAGCTGCACGCCCAGATGTTCGGCTACCACTACGGCCTCACCGCCGGGCACGCCAGCTCGTCGCCGTGGTGGAGCTGGCCGCTCGGCCTCAAGCCGACCTGGTTCTACAGCGGCACCTTCGACGCGAGCCAGGTCGCCGTCATCTACAACGGCGGAAATCCGATCCTGTTCTGGGCCGGCGTGCCCGCCGTCGCCGTCTGCGCTGTCCTGGCATGGAAGCGCCGATCACCCGCGCTCGTGCTCATCGTTGCGGCATTCGCCTTCCAGATCGCGCCATGGACGCGGATCGAGCGCGCGACATTCGCCTACCACTACCTCACCGCCGTGATCTTCGCCATGATCGCCATCGCCTACCTCGTCGACGAGCTCCTCCGGCGGCCGGCGTGGCGGGAGCTGGCGATCGGCTACCTCGCCCTGGTGATCGTGGCCAGCATCCTCGTCTTTCCGTTGGGCGCCGCGCTGCCGATGCCGGACTGGTACATCAACGCGGCCCGGGCTCTGCCGCCGTGGAACTTCGGGTTCCAGTTTCCCGATCCACCGCAGGGCGATCGCGGCGATCTCGTGAGCGCATCAGGCCTGAAACTCGTCGCTGGTGCGCTGCTCGCGGGGCTGGCCATGGCGTGGGCCGTTCGAGGGCGATGGTGGGGGCCGAGGCTCGTTGGCCTCGTGACTCGTCGGCGGCGCATGGAGGAGTCACCGGCCGCCGACTGATGATCAGGAGGCCGACGCCGATGAGGGCGGGTACGCTCCGCCCCGGAGTTCGCCCGTCCTGTCAGCCGTTATAGCGTTCGTGATATATCGCCTGACAGCGCAGGGACCCGCCACCGACCGGGGCCGTATATCCGTATATACGTCGCAGACGGAGCGCGATCCACGCGGGCGATTGAGCATCGCGATGCTCATGATCGTGCATCGTCATGCTATCATCATGACATGCGGACGACAGTAACGCTCGAGAAGGACGTGGCCGCGGCGGTGGATCAACTGCGCCGCAACGAGGGGATCGGGGTGAGCGAGGCGGTGAACCGGATTGCCCGCGCCGGCCTGGTGGTGAAGCCAGCGCGGAAGCCGTTCCGGCAACGAGCCGCAAGGATGGGCCCCTTCGAGATCGACGTGTCGAACGTGGCCGAAGCGCTCGAGGTCGTGGAAGGGCCAACCCACCGGTGACGCTCATCGATGCCAACCTGCTCCTCTATGCGGCCAACCGCCAGGCGGTTGAGCACGAGCGCTCGGCGGATTGGCTCGAGGGGCAGCTCAACGGGAAGCAGCGGGTGGGTATGCCCTGGGAGTCGCTCACGGCATTCGTTCGTCTGGCGACCAACCCCCGCGTCATTGCGCGACCGCTGAAGGCAGTCGAGGCGTGGGGGTTCGTCGAGGACTGGCTGGCAATGCCGGTGGTTTGGATCCCGATCCCCACCGATCAGCACGCCCAGGTGCTCGGCGGGCTGATCGTGAAGTACGGCCTTAGCGGCAAGCTCGTCCCTGACGCCCATATCGCCGCCCTGGCCATCCAATACGGCTTGGACGTCTACTCCGCCGATACCGACTTTGCACGCTTCACCGAGATCCGTTGGATGAACCCGCTGGCGGAGTTCAGCGCATCCTGAGTTCGGCAGCAAGGTGAGATCACGGTTGGTATCGCCGATCAGGGCTTGGGACAGCCGCGCCGCGTGTCACCCATCCTAGATCAAGGACCAGACTTACTACAACGGCGTGTCGAACTGGAGTACCAACATCCCGTATTCGAAGGCGCCCGAGGTTCAAGCTTCGCCGAAGAAGTTGCCGATGGGTGGACGGAGATCGAGATGGAGCAGACAAACCCTGCAAACATCAGTGACGTGCCAGTTTACTTTTGGGATCAACAAGTTGACTCTGAGAAGAGCGCGATCGCGACCGCACCAACCTTCTGGTCCGAGATGGAAAGGTGCAACAATTCGTGGGCGAATTGATTTCTGACAACACGGGCGAGATGAGGAAGAAGGTGTTGCAGCAGTGACGCAGGTGCCCGTGGCTCAGTCGACCCTAGGCGGAGAGTCCTGGGCAAGGCCGAGGGCTTGGCGCACTGCCTCGTGGGTCGCGCTCGTCGCGTTGCTCTTCCTGCCCCTCGGGCTAGGCTCCGCAATGGTCGCCAACTTTCTCTCTGGCACCTCAGGCACACAACCTGAGGCTCGCGAGCTCGTTCTGTTGGGGGCCGCGATCATCTGGTGTGTCAGCCTAATGCTCGTGGTGCCAACGACGGGGAAGCTCCTCGGGGTTGCTCAACTACGCTGGCTATCGCGCGAGGCCCTGCAGCCTTACATCCTTGGATCGGTTGCCATCTCGACCATCGTCGCTGCAGTCCGAACGGTCCCAGGTTCTGACAGCGGCTTCGAAGTTGAAAATGCGCTTCCACAGCTGCTTGTTCCAATGGGTCTGTTGTTGGTGGGTGCGACAGAGGCAGGCCGTCTGGCAGCCAATCCCGTTGCGGCACTGGCATGGCGGATGGCGAAAACATTCGCTTGGTTGCTGCTGGGCGGCACGGTCTTGTTGACATTGCAGGCCGGAATCGGCGCACCCGGTTCATCCTTCGCAGTCGCACTTGTGCTGGGACACGGTCTGACGAAGCTGTTGTGTGGGAATGGGTCACGGGCAGCCCAGAGGGGGAAAGATCGCGCAAATGGGTCTGGGTGCCGCCCCTGCATCGAGAGATCGTCCGAACAGACCTGTACAACGACCTTCTGCCGCGACCGGCATCAAATATTGCCCGCCAATGGTTCCCGTGAATTCGACCGGCAACTTTGGACCGCTGTATCTACTACCCCAGCCAGATGTTGACACCGACCAAGCGGTGGTCGTAGACTCCGCCGGCACCCGGACCACAGCCGATGCTGCCCGTGTGCCCGGCGAGCAACCAACCAGCACAGAGAGGAGCGATCTGACGGCAATGCACCTTCGCATTTGCGCCTTCAACGCACCGCGACTCGCGCCCACCGGCAGCGATGTCGACGGGAGATCTGTGCCCTCACTCGAGGTGGAGCACCGGCGGTAACGAATCGCCGACGCCAGACACCACGAGCCGTGGGCCGGATCAGGTCCACGGTTTTTTGATGCCTCACGGGGCATCGGACGAGAGCCGCGGACCGAGCGCATCGGGGCCCGCGGCTCTCCCCATGAAGGCCGCATCCACCGCGACAACCGAGATGCCAGGGACAGGACGATGATCGAGGTCATGAACGAATCGAAGACGACAGCGCCGATGCCGGCTCACGAGCCGGTCCGCCGCGTCGGTCCGCCACCCGCTGGCGAGCAGCCGGCGATGCTCATCGAGCACGTCACGAAGCGGTTCGTGGTCGGGCGCAAGAAGAAGCCGGTGATCGCCGTCAATGACGTGACGATGTCGATCCGCCGCGGCGAGATCTACGGGATCCTCGGCGCGAATGGATCGGGCAAGAGCACGCTCATCCGATTGATCAGCACGCTGCTGACGATCGACGACGGGCGGATCGAGGTCTTCGGGCACGACGTCGAGCGCGAGGAGATGGCGGTCAAGCAGCTCATCAACCGGGTGAGTGTCGACGCCGCCTTCTTCAAGAAGCTCAGTCCGCACGAGAACCTCGCCTACGCGGCGCGGCTCTACGGTTTGGACGCGGCGACGGCCCGCAAGGACGCCATCCGGATCTTGGCGCGCCTCGGCGTTGCCGAGAAGCGGCTGAGCCGGCCCGTTGAGCAGATGAGCAGGGGCATGCAGCAGAAGGTCGCAATCGCGCGGGCGCTGCTGACGAGCCCGACCGTGCTGCTCCTCGACGAGCCGACGACCGGCCTCGACCCGCGGTCGAAGCTGGACGTGCAGGCCTTCATCGAGGAGGTCCGCGACGCGCACCACGCCACGATCGTGCTCACGACGCACGACCTGGCCGAGGCGGAGCGGCTGTGCGATCGGATCGCCCTCATCAACGACGGCCGGATGGTCGCCGAGGGGACGCCGGCCGAGCTGATGACGATGGTCGCCCGCGATCACGGCAGGGAGCCGACCATGGACAGCGTGTTCATGACGTTCACCGGCCGCAGCCTCGATGACGACCACGACGACGACAACCACGAAGACGAGTAGCAGGACGAAAGGAGGTGATTCCCGTGCAGAGCAACCTGGACCTGCGTGTCGCGCTCGACTACGTCGAGGAGCGTCAGGCGCGATTGCGCCGCACGAGCCTCCTCGTGATCGAGCCCACGCATCGGCGCCGCCGCGTGCGGCGCTGGATCGGACGCCGAATGGTGCGCTACGGCCACCGGCTGGCGGCTGAGTCGACCATGCGGCCGGTCCGAGCCCGATAACGGCCGGGCCGGCCTATCGGCCACAACGACTGAACGAAGAAAGAGACGGCAACGATGTCGATGGCAACACGCGAGATGCGGGCGAGCTTCGCCTTCGTCGAGCGCAACTTCAACCTGACGAAGCGCTACTGGGGCTGGGAGGTGGCGTGGCTGGTCTACTCCCTGGCGGCGGCGCTGTCCGTGGCTTTCATCGGCGTTGCCCAGGGGGACACGCGCCTGCTCCAGGTGCTGGTCATCGGCACGATCTTCTGGAACTTCCTGTCCATCGTCTTCGGCTTCATCGGCGAGACGGTGACCTGGGAGCGCTGGGAGGGAACGCTCGAGTACACGTTCATGGCGCCGGTGCGTCGCTACACCCAGCTCGTGGGTTCGACGCTGTTTGCCGTGACCTACGCGGTCATCCAGATGGTCGTGATCCTCATCGTGATGATGCTGTTCTTCGGCCTGGAGTTCAGCGGCGGCAACTTCGTGACGGCCGCGGCGTTCCTGGTGCTGGGATCGCTGAGCTTCGTGGGCGTCGGGATGATGGCGGCCATCCTGCCCCTGCTCTACGTGGAGCGTGGCGACCAGATGGTGTTCGTCATCCAGTCGGTGATCCTGCTGTTCAGCGGGGTCTACTACTCGACGGACATCCTGCCGGGGTGGATGCAGTTCGTGTCGCAGTTCTCCCCGGGCACCTACGTGCTCGACGGGATCCGCGAGGGTCTGATCGAGGGGACACCGGTGACGGAGCTGCTCCACGACGTGTGGCCCCTCCTGATCATGGGCGCCGTGCTCATTCCGCTTGGCGTCTACGTGTTCGGAATCGCGGAGCGCTACGCGAAGCGCACCGGCAAGCTCAAGCGCGTCGGATGAATGGAGACTGATGTGAAGACCGACACGGCCGCCCACGCGGCCACGATTCCCGGCCTCGTCCTGCGTCCGTACGCGGGCGAGGCCGACCTGCCTGAGATGGTGCGGATCCAGAACGCCGAATGGGTGGCCGACGGCCTCGGCTACCACGAGACGGTTGCCGAGCAGGCCGCCTTCCATGCGCATCCCTCCGCGCAGTTCGACCCCGCTCGGGACGTGGTCGTCGCCGAGGTCGACGGGCGCGTGGTTGGCCATGCGCGCTGCGACTGGGTCGACACATCCGACGGCATGCGCGAGTACCGATCGCGAGGCGCGGTCGATCCGGCGTGGCGGCGACGCGGCGTCGGCGGCGCGCTGCTCGCCGAATGCGAGCGGCGTCAGCG
>JBDSJJ010000163.1:0-5879 GCA_039917415.1 Candidatus Limnocylindria bacterium
CCGGACCCGGGCATCTGGAAGTCCATGATCTCGTCGGCGATGGCGTGGACGGCGGCCGATGGGTCGATCTTCATCGCCTCCGACAGCATGTCGCGGTAGAAGACCATGTGGAGGTTCTCGTCCGAGGCGATGCGGGTCATGATCCTGTCGGCCACCGGATCCGATGAGTAGCGCCCGGTGTTGCGGTGGCTGATGCGTGTCGCCAGCTCCTGGAATGCCACGTAGGCGAGGCCACGCAGCACGTTCCCGCCGTCGTCGTGGTTGTAGGCGGTCTGCAGTTGCTTCATCCGACCACGCTCGAGCGCGATGGGGTCGATGTTGCGGGTCACCACGAGGTAGTCGCGCAGGACGATGGCGTGACGTCCCTCTTCCGCGGTCCAGCGATTCACCCAGTTGATCCAGGGACCGTCGCCTCGGCCGAACATGCGATGGATCTCGCGATGGTAGCTCGGGAGGTTGTCCTCGGTCAGGAGGTTAACTTCGAAGGCGATCTGCGCCACGCCGCTGATCCGCGGCTGGTCGGGCGTCCACGGGTCCTTGTCGAAGTCGCGACCCATCGAGTACGGGATGTAGTCGTGGGGGAACCACTCCTTCGCCATGCCGAGGTGGCGGTTCAGCAGCATCTCGGCGGCCGGCTCAAGCTCGGTCAGGAGGTCGCGCGGGGGAGTGAATGCGGGGGTCACGATCTGGGTCGTCATCGGGTGCTCCGGTAGCGGGTGGCGCACCGAGAACGACGCGCAACGCAAGTACGTATGAACACCATCGTCGCACGAATCGGGCCAGAATGCCCACTCACGTCAGCGTTGGCGCCGATCTTCACCGCGGATTCCGCGCCGTTCAAGCGCGTGGACGAGGCCCGCGATGTCGTCCACCGTCACCGTGAGCGACTCCATCCGTCCGCCGCGAACGTAGCGTGCCGGCACCCAATCCTCGAAGCACAGGCATACGCCGCCACGCGTACTCGTGCCGAAGGTGAACCCCCGATCGGCGCCGGATCCGCGTGGGCCGATCGCCCGCCAGAACCGATACGGACCGGTGATCAGGTAACCGCTGACGTTGGCCAGCGGGGTCTCGAGACGGAACGGGCCGAAGCGGACGACGAGTCGTTCGTCTGCGGTGATGGCCACCTGAGCCGCGCCCGGCCGTACACCGATGAGGCGCAGCGGCCAGCGCCAGAAACCGGCCAATCGCAGCGCAAAGATCTCTTCAGCACTCACCGATATCAGGGATACAGGCCGCGAAGGGTAGTCGCCTCGGCGACGCGTCCCACGGCGACCATCATCGCGGCCGCACGCAGGTCGACCTTCTCGGCGTCGGCCATCGCGCGGACGCCTGCCATGGCCTCGTCCATGATTCGATCGAGCTGGGCCGTGATCTCATCCTGCGACCAGAAGAAGGCCTGCATGTCCTGCACCCACTCGAAGTAGCCGAGCACCGTTCCGCCCGACGTGCAGATGATGTCCGGTATGACGGTCACGCCACGGTCCGCCAGGATCGCGTCGGCTGCCGGCGTGACTCCGCCATTCGCCACCTCCGCGATGAGCCGGGCGCGGAGGGTCAGTGCCAAGCCATCGGTGATCTCGCCCTGCAGACCGGCCAGCGCGATGACGTCGCAGTCGGCCGCGAACAGTTCGGCCTTCGAGATCGCTTCCGTCTCGGCCAGGCCGTGGATGGTGTCCTCCTCGCGCATCCACGTCACGGCCGCGTCGACGTCGATGCCGGAGCCGTTGATGACCGCCTCCTTGTCATCGCCGATGGCCACGACGACCGCCCCGGCCGAGTGCAGCTCCTCGGCGAGTGTCATGCCCACCCGGCCGAACCCCTGGATGGCGACGCGCGATCCCTCCAGCGTTCCGTTGGCGGAGGCGATGCAGCGCAGAGCTCCGCGCGCCGTGGCCCGGCGACGGCCTCGCGTGCCACCGACCGCCATCGGCTTCCCGATGACCGACGCGGCCACGGTGTGGCCCTGGTGCATCGAGAGGGTGTCCATCATCCAGGCCATAGTCTGGGATCCGGTGTTCACGTCGGGTGCCGGGATGTCGCTGGCCGGCCCGAGCAGCGGCCCGATCTCGGTGGCGTATCGGCGCGTAAGGCCCTGCCGCTCGAGATCGCTCAGACGACGCGGGTTGACGCGCACCCCGCCGGCGGCGCCGCCGAACGGGATGCGCACGAGCGCCGCCTTCCAGGTGTTGAGCATGGCGAGGGCGCGCACCTCGTCGAGATCGAGGTTCGCGACGTAGCGCACGCCGCCGGAGACCGGGCCGCGGTTCACGTTGTGGTGGACGCGGTAGCCGGTGTACACGTGGACCGTGCCGTCCTCATGCGTGACGGGGAAGTTGACCGTCAGCTCTCGCTTCGGAACGCGCAGGACGCGGTGCATGCCGTCGTCGAGATGGAGGCGCTCCGCGGCCTCGTCGAGCTCCGCCTGGGTGGTGGTCCAGATGTTGGTTGACGCGGTCGCGCCGGGCTTCGGGTCGGCCATGAGTGCAGCCTAGCGCCCCGGTCGCACGTCCGACCCATCGGTCCTGCAGGCGGGGGTGGCAAGATGACTCCTACCAACCAAGGCCGATGCGCCGGCGGTCCCCGAATGCCCGATCGGTGCGTTACCCCATCCGAGAGGAGGAACCTCGATGGCGCCCCGCGTCATGACCGTCTCCGGACCGATCCCACCCGACAAGCTCGGGTTCACCCTTCCCCACGAGCACACCGGCATCTCCCTGTGGCACATCGCCAACCGCTGGGACTACTGGGAGTTGACACCGGACGATGACCTGATCATCGACGAGCTCAGTGACTTCCGCCGGCGGGGCGGTGCGTCGCTCGTCGACCTGACCCTCCCCGGCGTGGGGCGTGACCCCGGGCGGCTGCGTCGACTGGCAAGCGCAACGGGCCTGAACATCGTGATGGGAACCGGCTGGTATCGGGAGGCGTATTACCCGGCCGAGATGCTCGTCGACCGGCGCAGCGCGGACGACCTGGCGGCCGAGATCGTTGCCGAGTTCACGGACGGGGTCGCGGGAAGCGGGATCCGGCCGGGGATCATCGGCGAGATCGGGACCGACAAGCCATGGGTCAGTGCACGCGAGGAGCGTGTGCACCGCGCGGCGGCGCGCGCCGCGAAGCAGACGGGGATGGCGATCACCACCCATGGCGTGCAATCGGCGGTCGGTCTGGCGCAGCTGCGGATCTTCCTCGAGGAGGGGGTGGAGCCGGGCCGCGTCGTCATCGGCCACGCGGACTCGCATCACGACCTGGACTTCTACCTCGAGGTCCTCGGCCAGGGCGCCAACCTCCAGTTCGACTTCCTCGGGCACCGATTTGCGACGGAGGAGGCGCTCGAGCCGCGCCTGGTCGAGACGATCGTTGAGCTGCTGGAGCGCGGCTACGGCTCGCAGATCCTGCTCAGCCAGGACGTGTGCCATAACCGACAGCTCAAGGCCAACGGCGGCTTCGGATACGTGTACCTCCAGCAGCATTTCCTTCCCACGCTGCGGACCGCAGCGGTGGGGGAGGGCGAGATCCACCAGATGACCTTCGAGAATCCAGAGCGCATTCTGACCATTCCGTAGGTTCCCGGCGGTGGCACCGTGGCCACTTGATATTTCGAGCATGCGGCACCCGGTAGCCGGCTTGCGCGTCAGGTGCGCGAAATATCGAGCGCTCGCGTGCACGGACGGCACGCCGGTGCGCTGCTCACGCTGCCCGGCGCTGGATATTTCGAGCATGCGCCGCGTCAATAGCGCCCTCGTGAACTGGACTCGAAACATCGAGTCGACCCACCGACCCCCACGGTTGCACCCGTCGGCAGCCGGGCATACTTCGCGCATGTCCGACGCTCGCGATCCGATCGCCGACCTCAAGCGGATCGCGTTCCTGCTCGAGGCCGCCCAGGAGCCGAGCTACCGAGTGCGCGCCTTCCGGAGCGCCGCGGCAACGATCGGCCACCTCGGGGCCGATGACCTGGCGGCTCGCGCCGCAGCTGGCGCCCTGCGTGGGCTCGAAGGGATCGGCGAGGTCACCGAGCGCACGGTCCTCGAGAGCCTGCGGGGGGAGCAGCCCGTCTATCTCCGACGCCTCGAGGCGACGGGCGGGCGGCCGCTGGCCGATGGTGCGGCCGAGCTGCGTGCGGCGCTGCGCGGCGACCTCCATGTCCACACCGAGGCCTCGGATGGGGGAGCGAGCACGCGCGAGATGGCGGATGTGTCCCGCGACCTTGGCCACGCCTACGTCGTGATCACCGACCACTCGCCACGCCTCACCGTCGCCAACGGGCTGTCGCGCGAGCGACTCGAGGCGCAGCTGGCGGAGATCGAGGCGCTGAATGCCGAGCTCAGCCCGTTCCGCATCCTGACCGGCATCGAGGTAGACATCAACGAGGACGGGACGCTGGACCAGGATCCGGACCTGCTGGCGCGCCTGGACGTCGTGGTCGGCAGCGTGCACTCCGCGCTTCGCTCGGCCGCGCGACCGATGACCGTGCGCATGGTCACCGCGCTCGCGAACCCGAACCTCGACGTCCTCGGTCACTGCACTGGGCGCATGGTCACCGGCAAGCGAAAGCGGCCGCCGTCCGACTTCGATGCCGATATCGTGTTCGCGGCGGCGGCGCGTTTCGACAAGGCCATCGAGATCAACTCTCGCCCGGAACGTCTCGACCCGCCGAAGCGGTTGCTGCGCCTGGCGGTCGAGGCTGGATGCCGCGTCGCGATCGACTCGGACGCGCACGCCCCCGGTCAGCTCGCCTGGCTCGGCAACGGGTGCGAACGGGCGTTCCTGTGCGGCGTCGAAGCACCGATGATCGTCAATGCGCTCGAGGCGGACGCGCTCCGGGAGTGGGCCGCGTCGCACGGCTGAGCGCATCGGTTGGCCCGCGATCTGCATCGGCCTGGACGGGCGCATACTGGACGCCCACCCGCACAGGAGAATCATTCGATATGTCCGTCGCCAAGGTGACCGAGCTTTCCTGCACCTCGAACGAGAGCTTCGAGGACGCCGTCCGCCAGGGGATCGATCGTGCCAGCAAGACGCTGCGTGGCGTGAAGAGCGCCTGGGTAAAGGAGCAGCGCGTCAACGTCGGCCGCGATGGTGCCGTCGAGTTCCAGGCCAACATCCTGGTGACCTTCATCCTCGAGGACTGACCGCGCGAGACCGATACGGGCGGCGCGCCCGTCGCGCCGGCCGTCGTGCGTTTCCTAGCCTTCGGCCAGGCCGATCATCCCCTCGTCGCGGGTGAACCGTGCGCGATAGGTCGGGTTGCTGACCCGCTGGCTCACGGTCTTGCCATCGAGCGCCTTGCCGCTGCGCGGCACCTGGTATCGGCCGCGCGCCACGATGGCCTCTGCGAGATCTGCGGCGCGCATCGGTCCGCTCGCCCGAAGGACCACGATCATCTCGTCGTGGAGCGCAACCCGCTCAGTCGGCGCAGCGGAGGCCCGCTTCGCGCGCTTCTTCGAAGGATCGGTCGAAGCGGCCGGTTCCTCGGTCACGGTCTCGCCCTGCGTGGCGCCATGCTCGACCTGGGGGGCCGCATCTTCGACCTGTGGGACGGCTTGCTCACCCTGTGAGACGGCTTGCTCGACCTGCGGGGCGCCTTCGAGGGCCGCGACGCGCGAGTCGAGTTCCGCAATGCGATCGAGCAGGGTGGGCTGGCCCGGTGCCGCCGGCGTTGCTTCGGCTCCCGGCCGCGATGCGTCGATGCGCTCCTCGACCCATTGGCGCACCAGATCGCCAGGTCGCACTCCGGCCTCGCCGGCAAGGTGTTTCAGGGCGTTGACGCGTCGCGGGTCGAGCCGAATCGACATCCCGCCCTCGTCGGGCGGACGATCGGCGTGAGGACGAGGCGTGAACGGCCGATCGCCACCGGGCGGGCGCTGCTGATA
>JBDSJJ010000164.1:0-5518 GCA_039917415.1 Candidatus Limnocylindria bacterium
CCGCAGGAGCTCTCCGACGTCGGAGAAGCCGGTGGTGGAGGTCAGGTCCCGGAGACCGCCCTCCAGGCGCACGGCGAGACGCGGGCGCCCGTCGAGGACGTGGGAGATCAGCTGCACGCGGCCGAGTATAGGAAGGTCACGGCTCGCTGAAGTACGCGCGTGATGCAGGCCGAAGCAGGCCCGCGACGAGTCCGATGGTCAGCAGGGCTCCGAGCGGCACCGTGAGCAGGTACCAGCCGTTGGCCGCCTGCGGCGGCAGGTCGAGCAGCACCGGCGGCAGCCCCGCCAGGATGGGAACGGGGAGGAACGCGATCCCGACTGCGAAACGATGGGCGATCTGCTTGCGTTGGAGTGCTGTCGTCACGCCGAACAGGACGGCGGCAAGCTCCAGCATCATGAAGATGCCCAGGATGCTGAACGGCGCTCGCTCGCTGAAGTCGATGAACTGCACGATGCGACCGAGCAGCAACCCGGTGATGGCGAGCAGACCAAAGGCCCACGCAAACCAGACGCGGATGGCGACGGGCGTCGGTACTGACGGGGGGTCGAGAGGTGTCGGCATCGCGGGAATCGTACAAGGTGCCCCTACCATGCGGAGATGGGCTGGCTGGCGGAGTTGTTCGAGACCAACCGCATCATCGTCCTGTCGGTCTACGGCCAGGTCTTCTTCATCATGGGCCTGGCCGTCGCGCTGCAGAGCCGGCGCCGCTCACGCCTGCCCCTGGCCGGACCGCTCGGCTGGCTGGCGGCCTTCGGCATCGCTCATGGCCTCATGGAGTGGGGCTACCTCTTCATCCCGATCCAGGCCGGGTTCCTGCCCCAGGCGATCATCGAGGCGCTGCTCGTCGTCCAGCTGCTCCTCAAGCCGCTGAGCTTCGCGCTGCTGTTCCAGTTCGGTGTGGAGCTCCTGCGCAGCACGCGGGAGCTCGTGCCGGGATTCACGCTCTTGCGTGCCGTGCCCGCCGTGAGCCTGGTGCTGTGGGCGGTGGCGACCCTCACCATCTCGTCCCTCATCGAGCCCGCACCGCCTCCCGACCCACGTCCGTGGCTCCCCTCGCCCGACCTCCTCCCCGCGCTTGCCGCCGTCGGGCAGCCCCTGGCCGTCGGCGATGTCGTCGCGCGGCTGATGATCGCCCTGCCGGGCTCGGTGGTGGCCGCCATCGGACTGCGCCGGGTCACGGAGCTGCTGGGAAGCGCATCGGCGCCGTCCGGCGCATCGGCCTTAAGGGCTGCATCCCACGCGTTCGTGGTGTACGCCCTGGTTGCCGGGCTGGTGCCACTCCCGGCACCGTTTCCGCCGGCATCGATCCTCAACGGACAGGTGGTGCTGGACACGCTGGGGGTGCCGATCGAGGTGTTTCGGTCTCTGGCCGGGCTCGCCATCGCGGTGGCCGTGATCCTCGGCCTCGAGGTGTTCGAGCACGAGACCGACCGGACGCTGGCGGATGCCCGGCGCCGGGAGCTGCTCCTGCGCGAGCGCGAGCGGATCGGCCGCGATCTCCACGACGGGATCATCCAGTCGATCTACGCCGCGGGCCTTCACCTCGAACAGGCTTCGGCGGAGGTGGGCGACGATCCCGAGGCCACCCGGTCACGCATCGGCACCGTCATGGACGAGTTGAACCGCATCACCCGGGACATCCGCGGCACGATCTTCGACCTGCGCTCCGGTGAGCTCGAGGCACGGGATGCCGAGGCCATCGTGCTCGCGGTCGCCGACGAGCTTCAGGCGCACACGCTGGTCAACCTGCAGATCCGATCCGAGGGAGCATTCCGCCCTCGGCTGACCCCCGACCAGGCAGATCACCTGCGGCACATCGCGATCGAGGCTTTCAGCAACGTCCTGCGACACGCGCATGCCAGCGCGGTGACAGTTGCGATGGCCTTCGAGCCGGACCACTTCCGACTCGAGATTCGCGACGATGGGCGTGGCTTCGACCCGGCGCTGATGGAGACGTCGGATGGCCGACGAACCCAGGGCCTCGCCAACATCCGGCGCCGCGCCGAGCTCCTGGGTGCGGAAGTGTTGGTCGATGCGGCCGACGGGCGCGGCACCGCGTTGTCGCTTAGGATGCCGGTGGCGACCGTCCGCCATCCAACATGACCCAACGACCTCCCGACCCCACCGCTCCGGCCGATGACGTGCGAATCCTCATCGCCGACGACCACGAGGTCGTGCGCATCGGCCTGGCCTCGCTGCTCGATCGGCAGCCGGGCTTCAGCGTGGTGGCTGAGGCCGCCTCGGGGGACGAGGCGGTGCGTGAGGCACGGCGCCTGCGGCCCGACGTGGTCGTGATGGACATTCGGATGCCGAATGGCTCGGGGATCGACGCCTGCCGAACCATCACGGGCGAGCTGCCCGGTATGCCGGTCGTGATGCTGACCAGCTATGCCGACTCCGAGGCACTCTTCTCGGCCATCGATGCCGGCGCGTCCGGCTACGTCCTGAAGCGCGTCGGATCCACCGAGCTGGTCGACGCGGTTCGAACGGTCGCCGCTGGCGGCTCCCTGCTCGACCCCTCGGTCACCAAGCGCGTCCTGGACCGCATCCGCAGCACGAGCCGCATGGAAGAGGAAGGGGCGTTCGCCGACCTCACCGAACAGGAGCGGCGCGTCCTCGCCCATGTCGCGGGCGGCGCCTCGAACCGCTTCATCGCGGACCGCATGGGCCTCGCGGAGAAGACCGTGCGGAACTATGTCTCGAACATGCTCGCCAAGCTGTCGCTCGAGAGCCGCGCCCAGGCCACCGCCTACGCCATCCGCCACCGCCTCCCCGAGCTCGAAGACAACGACGCATGAGACACCGCATTCGAGGCATCGCCGTCGCCGCGGCGATGCTGCCTCTGCTCGCCGCGTGCGTGGAGGTCGCGAGTCCATCGCCCAGCGCACCGCCGTCGCCCGCACCGACCGCAACCGATGCGCCAACCGCAGAGCCGACAGCATCGAGCGCACCCACCGCCTCCCCCGAGCCACCGTTGAGCCTCGCGCTCCCCGAAGGGACCGATCCACGCGTCGTGAATGCCACCGTCGACGCGCAGGTCGCGGCCGATGGCGGGACGTTCACGATCACCGTCACGAGCACGGCGACGGAACGAATCGACGAGCTCGTCCTGCGCTGGCCGACGGAGCTCAACCAGGCCATGTTCCTCGCCCCGTTCACCCCGAGCGAGGACCGCATCCGCGACGGCGGACCGCCGCTCGCGCAGCCGTGGACGAAGTGGGTGATCGGCCCCGGCGAGCGAGGCGAACCGGCCGGTGTCATCTCCGTGGGCTGGGGCCCGCTGCTGCCGGGCGCCACGCTCGTGATCCCGCTCGAGGCGTCGCGCCGCGTGCCGGATCCCATCGCGTTCGACCTTCAGCTGTTGTCCGGCAATGATCTGCTCACCTTCGAGGGCGGGGGCCCAGCCGAGATCCGTATCGAGATTCCCTGATGCGTCCCATACTCCCGGCATGGACCGAGGCCGATGCCGACCTCCATGCCCGACTCGGCGCCGCGATCGACCCCGACCGCAAGGTCCTCGGGGCGCTTGAACGGATCACCCCCATGGGCGGCAAGCGAATCGCCGATGTCGGGACCGGGATCGGGCACTACCCCATGTTGCTCGCGCGCCATACCGGCCGGACCTATGGCGTCGAGTCCGACCCGATCCTCCGGGCCGAGGCACAGCGGCGCGCCGCGGACGCTCATCAGCCGAACGTCCGCATCGTCGACGGCACGCCGTTCGCCCTCCCCCTGCGGGACAGTGCGGTCGACATCGTGCTCACCAGCCTCATCGACCCGGACGACGGATCCCTGCCCGCCGTCGAAGAGGCGTGGCGGGTGCTTCGGCCGGGCGGCCGCCTGATCGCCATCGGCCATTACGGCCGCGACGACGTGGCGGCGCTCCTCGAGCCAGAGGTGGTCGAGCACGCGCTGGAGGCGACCCGCCGTCGCACGGGCTGGTGGCTGCGCAACGGGTTCAAGATCAAGGTGGTCCATGCCCGGCTGGACCTCGGCGACATGGACACGGCCCATGAGCTCCTGCCGCGTCTCTACGGGGACCGTGGCCGAGCCTTCCTCATGGGTCCGCATTCCTCGTCGCTGCGGCTCAACCTCGGGTTGTTTCACCAGGCGCGCGCCAGCACGGAATAGTCTGCACACATGTCTTGCGAGCAAGCGGGGCGCCGGATATGATCAATCGGTCCGAAGGCCAGGCTCTTCTCCCCCCGGAGCCTGGCCTTCGGCGTACCCGCCGGACGTCCGGTGCGATAATGGCCGCCACATCCGTGTTCCCATCCGGGTCGAATCCGACCCGTTCCACGCAGGAGGCCGCGTCCGCTCGAATGGCCACAACGCCACGCATGAAGATCACCTACGCCACCCTGTCCGGCGACAACGAGGAGCTGCAATCGTCGTTCGACGCGGCCCTCGAGCGCGCCCGCGCCGACCTGGGTCGCACGTATCCGATGCTCATCGGTGGCGAGGAGCGCATGCGAGACGAGACCTTCGAGGATCGCTCGCCGATCGACACCGACGTCGTGATCGCGCGCTTTCCGGTCGGCACCCGCGAGGACGTGCGTGATGCGATCGATGCCGCCCGCGCCGCGCTTCCCGCCTGGCGCAACACGCCGTGGAGCGAGCGCCTTGCGATCCTGCGCCGCGCGGCCGATCTCATCAGCGAGCGGCAGTTCGATTACGCGGCGCTCATGGCGCTCGAAGTGGGCAAGAATCGGCTAGAGGCGCTCGGTGACGTCGAGGAGACGGCCGACCTGCTCCGCTACTACGGCGACGAGTTCGAGAAAGCCGATGGTTTCGTGAAGCCGCTGGGTTCGCTCTCGCCGATCGAGTCCACGCGCTCCGTCCTCCGTCCGTATGGCGTGTTCGGCGTCATCAGCCCGTTCAATTTCCCGATGGCACTTGCCGGCGGCCCGGCCGGTGGCGCGATGATCGCCGGCAACACCGTGGTGCTGAAGCCCAGCAGCGACGCACCGTTGTCGGGATGGAAGTTCGCCGAGGCACTCCGCGACGCGGGGCTGCCGGACGGCGTATTCAACCTTGTCACCGGGCCGGGCGAGACGGTCGGCGCGGAGCTCCAGGAGAACGCCGGCATCGACGGCATGGTATTCACCGGCTCCTACGAAGTCGGGATGAAGCTCTACCGCAGCTTCACGAAGGACTATCCGCGGCCGATCATCACGGAGATGGGCGGCAAGAACCCCGCCATCGTCACCGCGAACGCCGACCTCGACGAGGCCGCCGAGGGCGTCATGCGTTCCGCGTTCGGCTTCGACGGCCAGAAGTGCAGCGCGAACTCGCGGGTCTACGTCGAGAAGCCGGTCGCGACCGAGTTCGTCGAGAAGCTCGTCGAGAAGGCGCGGGGCATCACGGTCGGGGACCCGACGAAGCGCGAAAACTGGATGGGGCCGGTCATCAACCAGCGCGCCCTCGACACGTTCCAGCGTGCCGTCGACGACGCGACGGCGAGTGGCGGAACGATCGAGATCGGCGGCAAGGTGATGCGTGACGGCGACACGGAGC
>JBDSJJ010000165.1:0-10993 GCA_039917415.1 Candidatus Limnocylindria bacterium
GCGATCGGGCTGCCCTCCCCGGGGAAGTGGACGTTCATGCCGAAGATGCTCGCGAGCAGCGTGAGGGGAAGGAGGATGACGCTCACCGCGGTGAGCACGCGCAACCCATCGTTCAGGCGATGCGACAGTACCGATTCGTTCGTCCCTTCGAGCCCGTTCACGATCTCCATGAAGTTCTCGAGCACGTCCCAGATGCGCTCGCTGGCATCCGTGAGGTCGTCGAAGTAGATGTCGAGGTCGTCGGTCAGGTAGCGCTGCTTCGCGCGCTCCAGGGACCGGAACACCGCCCGCTGGGGACGGATGACCGCGCGGAAGTTGATGATCTGCTGCTTGGCGTTGCTGAGGTCGCGCACGATCTCGGAGGAGCGACCGCCTTCGAAGATGTCGTCCTCGAGTCGGCGCAGCCGGCGGCCAAGCTGCCCGAGGATCGGGAAGCTGGCATCGACGCAGCGGTCGAGGATCTCGTACAGCAGGTAGCCCGATCCCTTCGTCATGAGCTGCTCGCGCACCTCGGGCCGCGTCCGCGCCCGGTCGAAAAGCGCGGGAAGGGGCAGGATCTCCTCGTTGGGAAGCGTGATGACGTAGTCGGGTCCCAGGAAGATGTCGAGCTCGGCGGCGTGCAGGCGGCCGTTCTCGCGGTCGAAACGGGGAAACTGCATGACCAGGAAGAGGTAGTCGTCGTACTCGTCGACCTTGGGGCGCTGGTTGTGGCTCGCAACGTCCTCGAGGTCCAGTTCGTGGAAGTCGAAGGTCGCGGCGAGGTACTCGCGGTCGACGAGGCGGGGCTCTTCGATGTTCAGCCAGCGCAGGGCCGAACCCTGCACCGTCTCTACGCGCGGCTCGCCACGGCTCTCGTCGCCGCCCGGCGGCAGCTGCGGGCTCGAGGCCCTGCGTCGGCGCAGGCGGGGGAGGGACTTCATGGGAGCGCGCTCGTAGGGAACTGCGGCGCCATTCTACGCAGCGGCTCCTCGATACCGGCGTTGAACTGACCCGGCGGAGGCTCGGCCGTAGAATGGCCCGCGATGCCTCGACCACGCAGCGTGTCGCGCAGCGACGACGCCGTCATCAGCAACGCCGAGCTGGCGCGGATCTTCAACGAGATCAGCGACATGCTCGAGATTCTTGGCGAGGTCGTCTACAAGGCCGTTGCCTACCGTCGCGTCGCCGATGCGGTCGAACGCTATCCCGACGACGTGGCGGCGCTCTTCCAGCGTGGCGAGCCGCCGAAACTGCCCGGGGCGGGCGAGGCACTGACGGCGAAGCTCGCCGAGCTGTCGGCAACCGGCCACCTCGAGTACCACAAACGGCTTCGCGCACAGGTGCCGGACGGAATGCTGGAGATCCTGCGGATTCCCGGCGTCGGCCCGAAGACCGTGCGGCTGATGGGCACCGAACTGGGCATCGACTCGGTGGAGGCGCTGCGTGCCGCGGCCGAGGATGGCCGCCTGCGCCACGTGAAGGGACTGTCGGAGCGCACCGAGAAGAACATCCTCGACGGGATCTCGCGGCTCGACCGTCGCTCGGCGCGGATGCTGATCCACGACGCGGATGCCCTGGTGGCCGACCTGGTTGAACGGCTGCGGCAGGCTCGCGGCGTTCGGCGCATCGAGGTCGCCGGGTCGCTGCGGCGGCGCCGACCGACGATCGGCGACCTCGACCTCCTCGCCGCGGTCGACGATTCCGCCGCGGTGATTGCGGCGCTCGACGGCCTGCGCGAGGTCGACCGTGTCGTGGCTGCCGGCACCGACAAGTCGAGCATCATCCTCGCGGACGGCCCGCGCGTCGATCTGATGGTGTGCGATCCCGCAGCGTGGGGGACGCACCTCGTGCACTTCACGGGCAGCAAAGATCACAACATCGCCCTGCGCGGCATGGCGCTGGATCGAGGCTGGTCGCTGTCGGAGAAGGGTTGGAAGGTGATCGAGACCGGAGAGCTGCTGCTCGACGCGGAGGAAGTCGACGTCTACGAGCGCCTCGGCATGCCGTGGATTCCGCCCGAGATGCGCGGCGGGGACGGCGAGATCGAGGCGGCCCTGGCCGACGCGCTGCCCGTACTCATCACCCAAGCGGATGTGCGGGGCGACACCCACACCCACTCGGACTGGACGGACGGCGTCGACAGCATCGAGACGATGGCTCGGGCGGCCCGTGCGCGCGGCCTCGAGTACATCGTCCTCACCGATCACTCGCCGTCCCTCGGCGTGGCCCGGGGACTGTCGCCCGAGCGTGTGGAGGAGCAGGCCGCAGAGATCGCACGGCTCAACATCGAACTCGGGCCATTCCGGATCCTCCATGGCACCGAACTCGAGATTCGTGCCGATGCCACCCTGGACTACCCGGATGAGCTCCTTGCACGATTCGAGGTGGTCATCGCGAGCATCCACACCGGGCGCGGCCAATCGAGCGAACAGCTCACCGCACGCGCGCTCGCCGCGATCGAGAACCCCCACGTCGACGTCCTGGCGCATCCCTCCGGGCGCATAGTGAATCGGCGTGATCCGCTCCCGCTCGACTGGCCCCGTATCTTCGAAGCCGCCGCACGACACGGAACGGCTCTTGAGATCAACGGCAGCCCGCGCCTCGATCTCGACGACTCCCTGGCCCGCGCCGCCGGCCTCGCCGGAGCGCGCCTGACCGTGGCATCCGATGCGCATCGAACGGAAGAGCTCGCGCAGCAGGGATACGCCGTCGATCTTGCGCGGCGCGCGTGGCTCAGCTCGGGCCAGGTCCTGGCGACGTCGAGTGCGGTCGACCTCCTCGAGTCGCTGCGATGATCGCGCGCGTCTTGGGCGACCGCGGGCGCCTGGCGATCCTGCGCCGGGTGGACCGACCGGCAGCCGCGCTTCTCGCCATTGCGCAGGCCCTGGCGGCCGCGGCGGGTTGGTTCGTCGAGCCCGTGTGGCTGGCCGTGGCCATTGCCGGGCAGCTGGTACTGGGCGGCGTGGTCGCCATTCGGGTCATCGGGCCGGCACGCTCCGACCTGGGACTCGCCCGCTATGCGATCCCCGCCACCGCCGGGATCGCCGCCACGCTGTTCGGTCGCCTGATCCCGGGTGGGCTGAGCCTGCTGCTCGTCCCGATCCTCGCCGTGCTGCTGTGGTCGGTGACCTATCTCGAGCTGCGACTGGAACGCGGCGCCGGCGGGCGAACGATCCGCGATCTGCTCCTGACCGGGATCCTGTTCGGCGCGGCGTCCGGGCTGCTCGTGCTGTTTGGCGTCAAGTCGTGGCCGACCCCGATCCTGCTTGTCGCGGCCATCGCACTGCCACTTGCTCTGCGTGCCGCCGACGCGCGCGAGACGATGGGGGTTCAGGGCGTCGGCCAGGCGCTCCTCCACGTCCTGGTGGTGGTCCAGGTGGGCGTCGCGACCGCCCTGCTCGACCTGCCGATCAGTGTCATGGCCGCACTCATCGCCCTCGCGTTCTACGCGTGGTCGGGTGCCGCCGACGCCCTGCGCGGCCCCGCGTCCGGGCGGAGCGTTGCCGTCGAATTCGGCGCCCTGCTCGCGCTCGGGATGGTGGTTGCCCTGTTCCTGCATCGGCCCTGATCGGCGGCCGTGGTGGCCCGCGTTGACACCCTCCGGGGCCGGTGGTACAAGGGGGCGCTTTCGGCCGGCCTCGGCCGCAGATCACCTGCTCGGAGATGCTCACAACGCTCATGGCGCTTGGAGAAGCTGACGCGACCACCCGACAACGACGACAGCTGGCCGATGCCGCGATCGCGCACGCAACGCGCGGCGAGTGGGAGGAAGCGGTCACGGCCAACCGCCAACTCCTCGAGCTCGGACCGGATATCGACGCCTGCAACCGGCTGGGCAAAGCGCTGGCAGAGCTCGGCCAGCCTGCCAAGGCCCTCGAGGCCTACCAGCAGGCCCTCGAGCGTGATGCGACGAATCGCATTGCGCAGCGCAATATCGAACGCCTCCGCGTCCTCATGGCCGCCAACAAGCCCGCGACGAACGGCAAGGGGCGCCCGGAGAAAGCGCCGGTGACGCTGTTCATCGAGGAGATGGGCAAGACCGGGCGCGCCCGCCTGATCAATCTGGCCGCACCCCGCGTCCTGGCCCCACTCTCCGCCGGCGACGCGATCTCCCTGAAAGCGCGCGGTGATGAACTGTTGGCGAGCGTCGGCTCGACCGACATCGGCAGCGTGGAACCGCGCATCGCGGCACGGCTGAACAAGCTGATCGCCGCCGGGAACCGGTATGACGCCGCCATCACCTCCATCCACGAAGGCGGTGGGGAAGTGATGATCATCATTCGCGAGGTCTTCACTCACCCGAATAACTTCGGAAAGGTGTCGTTCCCGACGCAGGGTCAGGCCGCAACGAGCGTCAGACCGTACATCAAGGGCTCCGCTCTTCGGTACGATGACGACGAAGACGTCGAGGACACCGACGAGGACAGCGACGAGGTCGAGGAGCTCGACACGAGCCTCCCCGAATACTCCGGTGAGCCCGAAGACGAAGAGGAGCTGGCAGAAGAGCCATAGGATGAGCGAGGCTGAGCGGACAGGACTCGACCACGTCATCCTGCCGCGACGCCTCCCCGGGCTGTCGATCCTCGATCGCGCCTTCGTTCCGCCGGCCGACAACCAGCTCGACGCCGTCCTCGCGGCGTTTGCGCAGCCCGGTGACACCGTCCTCGACCCGTGGGCGGGCTCCGGCTGGACGGCGCGGCGCGCGGTGGCCGCCGGCATGCGTGTGGTCGCCGCCGATGCCAGCCCCCTGGCCCAGCTCGGGGCGATCGCGCTCCTCACAGCACCCGATCCCGCGGCCCTGGACGCCGCATTCGCTCAGCTGGCGTCATCGCGGCGTGTCGACCTGCCGCTCCGGCAGCACGTCGAGGAGCTCTACGCCACGCGGTGCAATGCCTGCCGCAGCCCGGTGTTAGCCGAGCAGTTCATCTGGCCGCGCGACGGCGAGTTGGCCGGGCGCAAGCTCTACCGCTGCGCGGCATGCGATCTGAGCCGCGGCGGGCCTGAGGAGCGCTCCGGCCCGATCGATGACGTCGATCTCGCCAAGCTCGGAATTGATCCCCCGGACGGTGCACCCCCGGTGGACGCCCCGCCTTCCGATTCACCGGCCGCCAACCTGACGACGGACGAGGGCGATCTCGAGATCGGTGAACGCGGCGGGCCGCCTCCCGTCCCGCTGCCCGTCGATCCTCCGACATCGGTCGAGGAGCGCCCGAGGTTCGCCTCCACCGTCCGCCCCGACCCCCTGCGGGTCGTTGCGGCTGATGGCGTCCGGCACAGCCCGGCCTATCAGGAGCTGCATGCCCGCTTTCCGGTCCTCGACGGCCGCGAGGATCTCGTCGACGAGCTGCTCCAGCTGTTCACGCCTCGCAATCTGTACGCGATTCACGCCATCCTTGCCAAGATCGACGCCGAGCTGCGCGACACCCCCGGGGCAGCCGTACTGAAGTTGGCGCTGGCTTCGTGCCTGCTCCCCGCCAGTCGCCTGAATGGCTATCCAGGACGCGTCGCGTCCCTTCGCATCAGCGGGGGCCACGTCCGACAGCCCGCCAGCCGGCACCAACGTGAGATCAACGTGTGGCAGGCGTTCGAGGCCGCCTATCGCCAGGTGCGCGACGTCATCGGCGCCCGCCCCGATCGCCACGACGCTCGCTTCGCCGCGGATTTCGGCGAGCTGGGTGGTGTGACGGCAGCGAATGTCCTTTGGCTGCGAGCTCGGGCCGCGGTGGTCGGGCAGTACCTGCCCGCGGACGGCGTCGACCTCGTGCTCGCGGCGCCCGGCCCCAGCCCGTCCCTTGACGAGCTCGCGCTGGAGTACCTGGCCACGGCCGTCACCCTCGGCCGCGAGGCCGCCGAGACCCTTCGTCTGGAACCGATCTTCGGCGGCAGCGGACACCCCGAGGGAGCCGAGGCCACCACGCTGCGCCATGGCCTGGTCTCGGCCACCGCGGCTCTCAAGCCCGGCGGTTGGTGCGTCCTGCTGCTCGAAGATGCCGAGCCGGAGCGCCTCCTGTCGGTCGCGCTGGCCGGGGCGGCTGCCGGCCTCGACCTCGTTCGCGTCATCCACCGCGAGTCCCATCGGTCCGGCGACGCGGTCGCCGTCCATTTCCGCCGTCGATCGGCCGAGGATCGGCTGCGGCATGCCGTGACCGCCGGCAGTCCGCTGCGCCTTGGCGCGAAGTCGGGGCACCTGACCTACCCCGATCTCGCCACGGCCATCGAGCGGGCGATCACTCGGCTGCTCAAGGATCGTGGCGAACCGGCCGGGTTGATGAGGGTGGTTGCGGCAGTCGTGGAGGAGCTCGGGGCGTCGGGAATCCTGGAACGGCTCGTCAGCCCCCGTGGCGACGCGATCCCCGACGCTCCTGACCGCCTCGAATCGGGAGGCCCGCAGATGGTCGCGACGCTGGTGCGCGAGGAGCTGTGGCGCGACGACCATCCCACCCTTGTCCGCATCGGCGACGAATCGCGGCCGCAATGGTGGCTCCGCGTGCCCGAGCTCGCCGAGTCCCCCCTTGCCGACCGCGTCGAGCGAGCGGCGTGGTCAATCCTCTCGACCGCCGGCCGCATCGACGAGGACGGATTCTTCGATCGGATCTACCGGCTGTTCCCCGGCCTGGAGGCACCGGATGAGGAGCTGGTTAGGGCCTGCCTGGACGCATATGCCGGCCCGGGAGAGCGGGGATCGCTGGGCACGGAGGACGACCTCACGCGACGAACCGAGGACCATGCTCGCGTGCTGGCCGGGCTCGTCGACTACGGTCATCGCCTTGGACTGCGCGCGTGGATCGCGCCGCGCGAGCATGACCGGGTGGTCGATGGCCGCGCTTTGGTGGACCGCCTCGCCGATGACGAGCGGCGCGTCTACCTGCCCCTCGTGGTGCGCGCACCGGCCGAGATTCTCGGCCAGGTCGACGCCATGTGGTACGTCCGCGGCAAGCTGGCATTTCTGTTCGAGGTCGACTGGACCGCCATGGTCGGCGAGCCGGTGCTGCGCCGCGGCCGCGACATCCCCGTCAGCGGCGACCAGGCGCGGTTCCTCGTCATCCCTGCAGAGCGTGCGGAGCTCCTGCGCCTCAAGATTCAGCGCTCGCCGTGGCTTCGCGACGAGCTAGAGCGGCAGAACTGGCACATCCTCAAGTGGCAGCATCTCCAGACCCTGATTGACCGCAAGGGCGCACGCATGGAGTGGCTGGAGCCGGTGCTGGGACTGGACCCGCTCATCGAGCGCGGTGGCGACCAGCTCACCATGTTCGGAGAGTGAACGCGGGCTTGTTCGCCGAGTGAGCGACGGCTAAACTCCCCGTCGGGAGTGCCGTGGTTCCCCCCTGCGGCACTCCCTTCACGCCGATTTGGACCGACTCAGGTGCCCGAGTCGGCTCTGCGCGGACCGCGCCGGCCCATCGTGCGGCGCACCACCGACATCACCTCATCGACGTAGGGCTGGCCATGGCCCGACTCGACCGCGTGGGTGAGGCAGCCGTCGATGTGGTCTTCGAGCAGGAGGAGCGCCACCTGGTCGGCCGCCGCGGTCAGAGCCTCCACCTGTTGCAGGATGTCGAGGCAATACGCCTCCTCATCCACCAGGCGCTGGATGCCACGCGCCTGCCCCTCGATCCGGCGCAGCCGCGTCACGAGAGCCCGCTTGTCCTTGGTATAGCTGTGGCGGAAGTGTTCAGGAACGGCATTCGTCATACTGGTGGGCAGTATGGTCTCGCGCCGTGGGGCGGTCAATCCGGGTGCCGGGCAAATCGGGGTAGCATGAGGCCATGACTCCCCCGGATCGGCATGAGCTGATCACTCCGCTCGAGCGCGCGCTGGTGGTCGTCAGCCATCCTGACGACGCCGAGTTCGGTGCGGCATCCACGATCGCGGCACTCACGGCTCGAGGGATCAGCGTCGACTACGTCGTCACCACCGACGGCAGCAAGGGGACCGAGGATCCCGCGGTGACACCCGAGCAACTGTCCGCCACCCGGATCGCTGAGCAGCGTGACGCCGCCGACATCCTGGGGGTCGGGGAGATCGTGCATCTCGGCTATCCGGATGGCTACCTCGTTCCGACGCTCGACCTGCGGCGCGACATCGTGCGCCAGATTCGTCGGTTCCGCCCGGACCTCGTCATCACGCAGAACCCGCAGCGCCGGCTCGACTTCAATCCGTTCATCGGCCACCCCGACCACCTGGCGACCGGCGAGGCGACACTGGCCGCGGTCTACCCTGCGGCCCGTGACCACCTCAACTTCCCGGAACTGTGGCAGGACGAGAAGCTCGAGCCGTGGAAGGTGCGCCAGGTGCTGCTCGCCGGGGTGGAAGCGCCGAACCTGTGGCTTGACATCGCGGACACCTTCGAGATCGGGATCCGCGCCATCCTGGCCCATGCGAGCCAGGTCGATCCGGAGACGGTGACTGAGCGGGTCCGCGAGCGAGCGCGTCTCATCGGCGAGCCGCAGGGCATCGGCCTGGCGCAGGCATTCGCCTCGATCATCCTCGAATGACGCGCCGCGGCGGTGGTGGGCGCGGCGGCTGGGCCGGCGGCTTCGGTGGCTCCGATCCCGACCTGACCCGGCGGCCCGGCACGGGCCGCAAGACCCTGCGCCTGATCGGCGGCTTCTTCTCGCCTTACCGGCTGCGCCTGACGCTGATTGCCGTCCTCATCCTTGTCTCGGTGAGCATCGGTGTCGTCAACCCGATCCTGCTCAAGCTCATCATCGACAATCTCCTCCCGGGTGGGGCCCAGGATCTCGGGCTGCTCTACCTGCAGGCCGGGCTCATGATCCTGCTGCCGATCATCACCAGCGCGATCGGGGTGTGGCAGGCGTACCTCTCGAACGTCGTCGGCCAGCGGGTCATGAACGACCTGCGGCTGGCACTCTACCGCCACCTGCAGTGGATGCCGCTGCGCTTCTTCACCGAGACCCGCACCGGCGAGATCCAGAGCCGGATCACGAACGACGTCGGCGGCGTGCAGTCGGTCGTGACGGACACCGCCTCGTCCCTCCTGTCGAATTTCGCCACGGTCGCCACCACGGTGATCGCGATGTGGATCCTCGACTGGCGGCTGACGCTCCTCAGCCTCGGCCTGCTCCCGTTCTTTGCCTACATCACCTACCGCGTCGGCAAGGTGCGGCGCGAGGTGAGCATGCTCACCCAGCGATCGATGGCCGAGATGACGGCGATCACCGAGGAGTCGCTCTCGGTGTCGGGGATCCTGCTATCGAAGACTTTCGGCCAGCAGGAGGCGAGCATCGAGCGCTTCCGGACCGAGTCCGTGCGACTGGGCGACCTCCAGGTGCGCGGCCAGATGATCGGACGCTGGTTCTTCGCGCTCATCGGCACCTTCTTCAGCATCATGCCGGCCTTCGTATACCTGCTGGCGGGGTCGCTGATCATCGGCGGTGACCAGAGCGTGAGCATCGGTACCATCGTGGCCTTCACCACGCTCCAGAGCCGCCTCTTCTTCCCGATGGGCCAGCTGCTCAACGTGCAGGTCGAGATCCAGGGGGCGCTCGCGCTGTTCGATCGCATCTTCGAGTACCTCGAGATGGACGCCGAGATCACCGACGCTCCCGACGCGGTCGACCTGGCGCCGGCCGGTGTGCGCGGGCAGGTCCGGTTCGACGACGTGTCGTTCCGCTACCCCGTGGCCGCTGCGCAGGTCGAGGCCGCGTCGGAGACGGCCGAGGCGGAGGCGGAGGGCCGGGCGGTGCCCACCACGGTGCAGCCATTTGCCCTGACCGACATCAGCTTCGCGGCCGAGCCGGGCCAGCTCGTGGCGCTGGTCGGACCGTCAGGCAGCGGCAAGACCACGTCCACGTACCTGATTCCTCGCCTCTACGACGTGGACCGCGGTTCGGTGGTCATCGACGGCATCGACGTGCGGGGCGTGAAACTGAGCTCGCTCGGGCAGGTCCTCGGCTTCGTGACCCAGGAGACCTACCTGCTCCATGACACGGTGCTTGCGAACCTCCACTACGCGCGACCGGATGCCACGCCGGACCAGATCGAAGCGGCGGCGCGCGCTGCGGCCATCCACGAGCGCATCCTCGAGCTGCCAGACGGCTACGAGACCGTGGTCGGGGAGCGTGGTTACAAGCTGTCAGGTGGCGAGAAGCAGCGCGTCGCGATCGCACGCGTGCTGCTGAAGGATCCGCGCATCCTCATCCTCGATGAGGCAACCTCGGCGCTCGACACAGTGAGCGAGCGGCTCATCCAATCGGCACTCCAGACGCTCATGGAAGGCCGCACCACGATCGCAATCGCGCACCGGCTGTCGACGATCCTGCGCGCCGACCAGATCCTGGTGATGTCGCGCGGCCGGATCGTCGAGCGCGGCACTCACGCCGAGCTCATTCGGCAGGACGGCCTCTACGCCAAACTATCGGCCGAGCAGTTCGGCGTCGAGCGCGCATCGCCCATCACCGGGTCATGAGCCCGTTGCACCGGGGCGGGTGCCAACGGGCCGGTCACGCACCATGGAACCCCCATGGGACACTGACGGCATGCCGAACCGCCTGATCGACGAGACGAGCCCATACCTGCTCCAGCACGCCCACAACCCGGTCGACTGGCATCCGTGGGGTCCGCAGGCGCTCGAGAGGGCACGGGCCGAGGAGAAGCCGATCTTCCTGTCCATCGGCTACTCCGCCTGCCACTGGTGTCACGTCATGGAGCGTGAGAGCTTCGAGAGTCCGGCGATCGCGGCACTCATGAACGAGCACTTCGTGAGCATCAAGGTCGATCGGGAGGAGCGCCCCGACCTCGACGACGTCTACATGGCGGCAGTGCAGGCCATGACGGGATCCGGCGGGTGGCCGATGAGCGTCTTCCTGACGCCCGACCTGCGTCCCTTCTTCGGCGGCACGTACTTTCCGCCGGAGGACCGGCACGGGATGGCCGGATTCCCGAGGGTGCTCGCCTCGGTCGCCGATGCCTACGCCACGCGGCGCTCCGAGGTCGAGCAGCAGGCAGGCATGCTTGCGAGCCACCTCCAGGCTCAGCTCGCTGTTCCCGGCGG
>JBDSJJ010000166.1:0-6544 GCA_039917415.1 Candidatus Limnocylindria bacterium
ACCCAGGTCAGCGGCCGCGTCCAGTCCTCGGGGTCCTCCGGTGGAACGACCGCGCCGAGCCGAACGCTGACGGGCACGAGGTCTTCGTCGCCGGTTGCGCTCATGCCGCGCTGCTGGCGCTCACCGCTTCGGCGTGCGGAGCCAGCCGCAGGCCGAGTATCCGGCCCCCAAGCTCCGCGACCGCCTGCCCAGCCTGGACGGCGACCGCCGGATCATCGGTCTCGAGGGCCAGGTGCGCGAGTGCCTCGAGCTCGGGCAAGGCACGCGGCGTGTCGAGGTCGTGGTCCATGGCAGCCAGGAACCGTCGCCGGTGCTCCACGACCACGGCATCGGGGTGAGCGGTCGTTCCGGTGCCGGACGCGGCGAGGTCCTCGATCCGCAGGCACGCCTGGCGGAGCAGCACAGCCGCTGCGGAGGAGGCCTCCATGTCCGTCTCCACGAACTCGATCTCCGATCGATAGTGGTGGGAGACGAGGTAGTGCCGGATGGCGTCGCCCGGGTACGTGCACAGGAGGTTGCGAACGAGCACGAGGTTGCCCAGGGACTTGCTCATCTTGTGGCCCTCGTAGCCGAGCATCCCGGCATGAGTCCAGAACGCGATCGCCGGGCGATCGCCGGTTGCGTTCTCCGACTGCGCCAGCTCCGACTCGTGGTGCGGGAAGAGCAGGTCGCCGCCACCGCCGTGGATCTCGAAGCGAGTCCCGAGGTAGGCCATCGCCATGGCTGAGCACTCAATGTGCCATCCCGGGCGACCGGCGCCCCACGGAGACGGCCAGGCGGGCTCATCGGCCAGTGAGCGCTGCCAGAGCACGAAGTCGAGTGGATCCCGCTTGCCGCGCATGTCGGGATCATTGCCGCGCTGGTTGGCAATCGGCAGCATCTCGGCCCGCGAAAGCTTCGAGAGCTGACCATATGAGCGATCGGCGGCAACGTGGAAGAACACGCTGCCTTCGGCGGCATAGGCCAGCCCCTTTTCCAACAGCGCGCCGATCAACTCGACCATCTGTGGGATGTGCTCGGTCGCGCGGGGATAGTGGTCGGGCGGCAGCCAGTTGAGCGCCGCCATCTCAGTCAGGAAGGTCGTCACGTGACGGTTCCCGAGCTCCAGGTAGTCCTCACCGGTTTCACGCGCCTTGCGCAGCATGTCGTCATCCACGTCGGTCAGGTTCTGCACGTACGTCACGTCGTGTCCGAGGTACTCGAGGTAGCGGTGCAGCACGTCGAAGCCCACATAGGTGAACGCGTGGCCGAGATGACCGGTGTCGTACGGCGTCACGCCGCAGACATAGAGCCCAATGGATGGCCGGTCACCGACGGGCACGAAGGGGTGGAGCCCGCCGCGGCGGGCGTCATGGAGTCGGAGGGTCACGCTGTGAATTCTAGAGCGGTCGCGCGCTTTTGCCCGGGAGGCTGGACGGGGCCGATAGAATCGGCCGACAGGCGGGGGTCAGCTGCCGACCATCTCACCCGTACGGGAGCCCGAACCATGGAAGTCCTGCGCTGGTTGCTCTTCTTCGCGATCGCGATGTTCTTGATCGTGGCCGGGATCTTCTTCGTAATGGGCCGACCCCTGCCGCTTCCGCGATTCTGATCGGCGCAGGTCACCAGAGCTCTGGCTTGGTGCTCATCAGGAAGCCGATCACGCCGATGACGGCCGCCATCCCGTAGGCGACGCGCCGCTGGCGACGCGCTCTGCGCGCCCAAATCTCGTCGGACGTCTCGCCCCGGAGGCCCACCAGGCGACGGAGGTTCGGCCGGCTCACGAAGGCCGCCACGGCCAGGTTGAGGGCGTAGAGGGTCAGTGCGACAAGCAACCAGGGCTGCGTCAGGAGCTCGGGTCCCAGGATCCAGAGCATGGCGGCGCCGGTGAGGGCCAGGCCCCCGGCGATGATGATCGTGCCCGTGCCCTGGGCCGCCATGAGCAGCCTCAGCATTGGCCCGGGCTCACCGTCGCCACGCCGCAGCACGAAGGGCAGCAGGACACTCGGCAGCAGGAGGGCCACCGCCAGCGAGATATGGGTGATGAGGAGAATCGGAAACCAGTTCATGGCCACCCGATCCTAGCGCAGCGAGATCAGCGGCCCTTGGTGAAGCCCTGGTGCACGCCGAGACGTCGCAGGAGGGTCGGGATGTTGACCGCCCAGCCGACGCCCAGCGGGCGCGGCGTGAAGATCTTCGGCGACTTCGGGTTCCAGTAGGCGCTGCGGATCGATTCCAGCGACGGCAGCCGGAAATCGTACGGGACGAACCCCAGGAGCCGCCCGTTCCAGGTGCGCTCGGCCTTCGGTTTGCGCAACTCGACGTAAACCGCGCCGATCACGGCGCCGTAGACAGCCATCTTCAGGAGCGAGGTCAGCGCGCCGAGTTCGCTGCGCGTCGTATCGGCCTTGCGTGCGAGGTCGTCGCGAACGTTGTCGATCATGAATCCTCCTTGGGGGTGCATCACGCAAGTGCTGTGCCGTGCCTCATGCTGCGTAAACTCTACCGCGCCACCCATGACCACGCCCGATGCCCTTCCCTTCCTGAGCGGCGATCGCATCCGCTCGTCTGTCCCGATGTCCGACCTGCTCGACGCGGTCGATGCCGCCTACCGAGACGTCGCCGCCGGCCGTGACCGCTCGCCGCTGCGCTCGCACGTTGCGCTCGGGGACGGGTCGCTGCTCCTCATGCCCGGCGTGCGGGTTCGTGGCGAGGGTGCGAGCGTGAAGCTCGTCACAGTCATGCCCGGCAACGCCGAGCGCGGTCTGCCCACGATCCACGCGCTCGTGGTCTGGTTCGATGCCGTCACCGGCCGTCCACTCGCGATACTCGACGGGGCCGCCGTGACCTCCATGCGCACGGGTGCCGCCTCCGGCGTGGGGACGCGACTTTTGGCCCGACCCGATGCAGAGACGCTGACTGTGATCGGCGCTGGAGTCCAGGCCGAATGGCAGATCCGCGCCGTGCTTGCGGCCCGCGGCATCCGGCGCGTGTTCGTCGTCGGGCGCGATACCGCCCGTCGTGATGCCTTTGCCTCCCGCATGGCCGATGCGCTGGACGTCGAGGTCACGGCAGCATCCGATGCGGAGCACGCCGTGCGGTCCGCTGACGTCATCTGCTGCGCCACGACCTCGAGCACGCCGGTGTTCGACGCCGATTGGCTCACGCCGGGAGTGCACGTCAACGGCATCGGCGCCTTCAAGCTGTCTATGGTCGAGATCCCACCCGAGGCATTCGGACGGGCATCGCTCGTGGCCGTCGACTCGATCGATGCCGCGATGGCCGAGGCCGGGGACGTCGTCGCCGCCATCGAGGGCGGGTTCGTGGAGCGCGACGCGCTGGTCGAGATCGGGACGGTGGATCCTGGGTGGGCGGCCTCGCGGCCGGCTGACGCCATCACGGTGTTCAAGTCCGTCGGCCTCGCGATCCAGGACGTGGCCGCCGCTGAGCTCGCTGTGTCTCGACTGGTCGGATCGTCCTAGCCGCCGAGCCTCAGGCTGGCGGGCAGATTCTGGAGCGCTCGCTCGACGACGAGCCGCGTGACGATGATGCGGACCGCGGTGGAGATGCGCGACCCCGACCACGAGCCTCGGCCTGAGGCGCGGGCCTGCAGATCGGCGAGCCGTTCGAAGCGTACGACAGCGTGGCTCGCCAATCGCCGGATGTCGACGACAGCCTCGGTCCGCGCCGGCGCGCCGGCGGCCGTTGACTCGATGCTGGCGGTTCCCGCCTCATTCACGGAGACGACGATCGGCTTCGGATTCGGCGGCGGTGGCGCCGGTGGCGCCACGAGACCGGTTTGGCCTCCGCCAGGTGACTGGGTCACCGGCGGCGTGGGCGTTACTGTCGGAACGGGCGTTGGCGCCGTCGTGGGTGCTGCGGTCGGAGCCGGAGTCGGGCTCGGGACGCCGGCTGATGGCGGCGTGCTCGGCGGTGGTGTCGGCGCGGGGGTTGGCGCGGGGGTCGGAATCGGCGTGGGGGCCGGCGTGGCCGGCGGGGGAGCGGCCGGTGGAGCGGCCGAGACGGTGACGCCGGGGTAGTAGATGGCCATGATCTGGGCGGCGGACCTGCCGGCCAGCCCGCACGACTGGGTGCCCCACTGGAACATCTGCCAGCCGTTCGCGTTCGCCCCACATCCTTCGCCCGGAGCGCCGGCGTTGTAGTAGGTCGCGAAGATACGGCCGTTCTTGTGGGCCAGCGTGCCCCAGGTGGCGTCGACCGCCGAGGCCATGGCGGCGTAGGTGGGCCGCGACGGATCGTAGTGCTGGTCGCGGGTCGAGTCGAACACGTCGAAGCACTGCCCTGCGGCGTTGACGTAGCCGCGCCAGTGGAGGACCTGGTACCAGGCGTAGTTTTTGACCGCCAGCGCGCCGGATCGGATCGACTCGGTCGTCCACGAGCTGATCCACTCGCGCGACAGGACGTTCTTGACGTAGGTCCGAAAGTCGACCGTATCGACCGCGCCGGTCGCGGTCCGGTAGACGCGAATCGTCGGCGGGGGAGCGGTCTCGGACGTGTACGAGCCACAGGCGCCGGCGGCGGTTGCGGGCATCGGGGTGCCGCCTGGAAGGGCGACGAGCGCGAGGAGGATCGCGGCGAGGAGGCTCGCCACGCGGGGTGATCGCTGCATGGAGCCAGCACCGTATCGGCGCGTCTGCCGCACCGCACCCCACCGAAAGTACCGGCGCCGCCGCTTGAGTCAATCGTATATACGCGATATACGATCGCACCGGTCGTCCTCAATCGGCCCAGCGATGGACCCGTTCGCGAACCGTGTCGAAGCCGAGCTCGTCGCACAATGCCACGAACTCATTGCGCGGGACGCCCTGCCATTCGAGTGAGTCCAGCGTGGGCGTCGCGGAGATGTCGGCGTCCCGGTTGAGGATCGCGAGCCGCCGATACAGCACGGCCTCGGCCCGCTGCTGATCGAGCGTCGCCGCCAGCCGCGAGGCATTCCGCAGCGGCACCTCCCAGTCAAGCGCCGATGCGGGAATGTCCTCGAGGTGCTTCCAGCGCGCCAACACCGCCGATGCGCTCTTCGCGCCCCATCCCGGCAGCCCGGGAAAGCCGTCGCTGCTGTCGCCGACCAGCGCCAGGTAGTCGGGAATGCTCTGTGGCTCGACGCCGAACTTCTTGATGATGCCGGCCTCGTCGTAGGTGATCTGCCGCATCCGATCCCTCAGCACGATCCGATCGCTCGCCACCAGCTGCCCGAGATCCTTATCGACCGAGCAGATGACGATCTGCTCGATCCGTGGATCCGATCCGAAGCTATCGATCGCGGCGGCGATGCCGTCATCGGCTTCGTCGGCGACCATCGGCCAGACGGCCATGCCCAGGGCTTCCAGTGCGCGCTCGGCGTCGCGGAACTGGGCCAGGAGATCTGGATCCATGCCGGCGCTTGATTTGTAGCCGGGGTAGAGGTCGTTGCGCCAGGACTCGATGACGTAGTCGGTTGCCGCGCCGATGTGGGTGACGTCCGGCTCGCGGAGAAGGGACAGCATCGAATCCACGATGCCCTGCACGGCGTTCACAGGCCGCCCGTCCGGTGCCTTCCTCGGAGGGCGCGAGTAGTAGGCGCGGAACAACTCAAACGTGGCGTCGACGAGGTGGAGCTTCATCGGCTCAGGAGCATACAGGGGGCTTGACGCGGTCCGCCGTCGTTGTATAGTTCTATCAGGTTATATAACTGAAAGGTGATTAGTCCCGTGGCACAGGTGGACCAGCTGAGCGCGACCTTCGCCGCACTCGCCGATCCGACGCGGCGCGCCATTCTCGCGCGTCTCACCGAAGGGGAGGCATCGGTCAAGGAGCTGACGGCGCGGTACGCCATGAGCCAGCCGGCGATCTCGAAGCACCTCCGGGTGCTCGAGCGCGCAGGACTGATCGAGCAGGGGAGGCAGGCGCAATGGCGACCACGCCGGCTGCGCGCCGATCCGCTCCGGGACGTGGCCGAATGGGTCGGCACGTATCGGCCGCATTGGGAGGAACGCTTCGATCGGCTCGACGCCTTCCTCCGCGATCTGAACGACAGGCAGGAACAGCAGGAAGGAACCGACGATGACCGCGACCAGGACTGACCGAGGCAGCACCGACTCCACAACGATCTACTCGGCGGACGGTGACCTCACCTACGAGCGCATCTTCGCCGCGCCGCGCGAAGCGGTGTGGAAGGCGAACACCGATCCGGAGCTCATCCCGCTGTGGTGGGGTCCGCACGGGACGTCGACGACGGTTGCCGAGATGGACGTCCGTCGCGGCGGCGCCTGGCGTTTCGTGAGCAGCGGCGCCGATCGCGAGGACGCCGTGTTCTATGGCGAGTACCTCGAGGTCGTGCCGCCGGAGCGCATCAAGTGGACGTTCATGTTCGACATCGAAGGGGTCGGTCCGCAGGGCGGTCCCGAGACGCTGACGCTCGAGGACCTCGGAGATGGGCGAACCCTCATGCGGGCTGTCTCGCACATGGGATCCGAGGAGATCATCGAGCAGGCACTGGCGACCGGCATGACGAAGGGCGCCATCGAGACCTGGGATCGGCTGGAGGCGCTGCTGGCCGGGAGCTGAT
>JBDSJJ010000167.1:0-8776 GCA_039917415.1 Candidatus Limnocylindria bacterium
TCGTTTCGACGGTGGAGGGGCTCGAGCTCATGGCCGATGCGTCCGCACCGGTGACACGCCACGCCGTGCGCGTCCTGCTGCTCGACGAGGCTGACCGCGTCCTGCTCGTGCGTTTCTGGGATGGGCACCGCTCCTGGTGGTCGCCATATTGGCACGCGCCGGTCCTGGGTCCCAAGGCAGAGCCGTTGTGGCGCTATCGGCGCATTGCGTCCGTCGTCGATCGAGTGCCGGGATGGTCTGCAAGGTCCTCGATCGGCACTGGCAGCGCCCGCGACCAGTTCGGTCGTTGCGCCCCTACCGTTCCCGGCAGGTTTGGGCGCTCCAGCACGCCCAACGCATCCTCGAGCGTCGCGGCTACGAGGGCTGCGCGCGACGCGGCCAGGCGTCGATGGAGCGCCGCACTCACCTCGGCTGGTCCAGCCTCCGGGCCGACGTCGGCGATGTCGGACAATCGCGAACGCAGGAGCGCGGCGCCATCGGCGTCGGGCGTGATGCCGGCGGCGGCCTGGTCCGCCAGGTCGGAGCCGCTCCACAGGCCGGCGACCGTCGGCAGGTCATGCGTCGTCACTCCCGCGAACGACTGGCGCGGGTACGCCTCCGGCGGCTTGCGCTCGAAAAGAATGAGACGTGTCGAGAGAAGCCGATGACGGCGCAGGCTGTCGCGGACGCCCGGCGGGACCGTCCCCAGGTCCTCGCCGATAACCACCGCCTGGGCGCGATGGCTTTCGAGCGCCACGATCTCGAGCAGCTCCTCGGTCGGATAGCGGACGTAGGCGCCGTGCCCCGGACCCATCCCGGACGGCACCCACCACAGCCTGAACAGCCCCAGGACATGGTCGATGCGCAGCCCGCCGGCGTGGCGCAGCTGGGCGCGGATGGTGTCGATGAACGGCCGATAACCCGCCGCGCGAAGCCGATGCGGGATGAACGGAGGCAGACCCCAGTCCTGGCCGGCACTGTTGAACCGGTCGGGAGGCGCCCCAACCGTCACGTCCTGGGCCACCTGGTCCTGCCAGTCCCAGGCGTCGAACCCACCGGGATCGACGCCGACCGGCATGTCGGCGATGCGGGCGAGGTTGCTCGAAGCATCAGCCAGCTGGCGATCGAAGGCGTACTGGATCCAGGCATGGAATGTGACCGCGTCAGCATGTTCGCCGGCAGCGCGATTGACGGCCGCGCCACTCGGACTACGGAACTCCTCCGGCCATGCGTGCCAGCCCGGCCCGAAGCGTTCGCTCAGCACCACGAAGATGGCCCAGTGCTCGAGCGCCGTGCCGCGCCCGGCACGCCACGACGCGAACCGACCATGGTCGGGCACCCCGGCGGCCCAGATGCGCTCGAGCGCTGCTCGCTTGAGCTCGAGGATCCGGGCACGGTCGATGAGCCGCTCCGAGTTCAACGCCCGACCCTGCCCGACGAGGTCGTCGATCGCCACCGAGCCGGCGAGCGCCTCAACGTCGATGTGCAGGAGGTTCCCGAACCGGCGCGTGCTGGGGTAGTAGGGGCTCGGCTCCGGTCGGGGTCCCGGGTTCGGCGCCCCGAGCGGGCTGACGGCGACGAAGCCCGCGCCGGCATCGGCGGACCAGCGAGCGAAGGCCGCGAGGTCGCCCAGGTCGCCGATGCCCCAGCTGCGGCGGGAACGCGTCGCGGCCAGCTGGATCGCCCAGCCCCACATGCGCAGGCCCGCGGGCAGGTGGCAACGACCCGGACCGGTGATGAGGAGCTGGGGATGCGCATCGTCCGGCTCGAGGCGGTGATAGCCAAACGGGATGTCACGCGGCAGGGCGTCGACGCGGCCGAGGTCGGTCCCGTCCTCGAGGATCACCGACCCGGAGACTGGCAGCCGTCCGCCCGGTCGGACGATTGCGACGCCCGGACCCGTGCCTTCGTCTTCCCGCATGGCGGCGACAACGGCGGCGCGGACGTCCGTGGCGATCGTCCGGCGCTTGCCGAGCGCGTCGGTGTAGGTCTCGTCGACCAGGTCGAGGCTCACCCACGCGCCTCGGTGACGATCACGCCGTCGGCCGGGAGCACGACGGTACCATCGGCCGAATCGAGGCCGTCGGGCCATGCCAGGTGCACTTCGCCGCTCACCTCCGCATCGACCGGCGCGGAGCCGAGGTTGGCGACGACCGTGATCGGGCCACGGACGACCCGGATCCAGCCGGCATCGGCGTCGTATTCGACCTGTACGGCATTGCGGGCGGCGTTGCGCAGGTCGGGAGTCGCGCGGCGCAGCGCCAGCAGCTCGCGGTACCAGCCCAGGATTCCGGCGTGCGGCTCGCGGTCGCGCTCGTCCCAGTCGAGCTTCGAAACCTCGAACGTGGCGAGGTCCTGCGGATCGGGGACGGTCGCCACGTCGTCGAGGAACTCGCTGAACTCCTCGCGGCGACCGCGGCGGACCGCCCGCGCCAGCTGCGGCGAGGCGTGCGAGGTGAAGTAGCGGAACGGCGACGACGCGCCCCACTCGGCGCCGGCGAACAGCATCGGGACGTATGGCATCACCAGGAGCAGCGCCGCGCCGATGCGAATGCGGCCCGGCGAGACAAGATGCGCAAGCCGGTCCCCCAGTGCGCGATTGCCGACCTGGTCATGGTTCTGGAGCGCGGCCACGAAATGGTCGCCGGGAAGGTCCTCCGCCGGCCGGCCGTGGAGCCGGTCGCGCACCGCGGAGTAGTGGCCGGCATAGACGAAGGGATCGGTGACGGCGCGTGCCAGGGCATCGGCGTCGGCGAAGTCGGCGTAGTAGCCGGTTTCCTCGTTGGTCAATGCCACGTGGAGGGCGTGATGGACGTCATCGGCCCAGACGGCATCCAGGCCATAGCCACCCTCCGCGACCGGCTTCACCAGGCGCGGGTCGTTGAGGTCCGACTCCCCGATGATCACGAGGCGGCGGCCGACCTCCGACTCCAGCGCCCGGGTGAAGGTGGCGAGCTCCTCGAGGATGTGAACCGCCGACTGGTCGAAGATGGCATGCACGGCATCCAGTCGCAGGCCGTCGAGGTGGTAGTCGCGCATCCACATCGTCGCGTTGTCGATGACGAACTGGCGGACCTCGTGACTGCCCGCGTCGTCGAAGTTCACGGCGTCACCCCACGGCGTGCCGTAGCGGGGAGTGAAGTACGGCCCGAACAGCGGCAGGTAATTGCCTTCCGGCCCGAGGTGGTTGTAGACGACGTCCATGAGCACCGCCAGCCCGCGCGCGTGGGCCGCGTCGACCAGGCGCTTCAGGCCCTCTGGGCCGCCGTAGCCGTGGTGCGGCGCGTAGAGGTTGACACCGTCATATCCCCATCCCCGATCGCCACTGAACTCGGCCACCGGCATGAGCTCGAGGTGGGTGACGCCCAGCTCAGCGAGGTAGTCGAGCCGATCTATCGCCGATGCGAACGTCCCGTCCGGCGTGAATGTGCCGACATGGAGCTCGTAGAGCACGGCCTCGGCCAGCGGCGGTGCGTTGAACGCCGCGTCGGTCCAGTCGAACGCGGCGTGGTCAACCGCGCGGGACAGGCCCAGCACCCCGCCCGGCTGCCAGCCCGAGCGCGGGTCGGGATACGGTCCGTCGCCGTCCAGGACGAAGCCATACTCGGCGCCGATCTCGATCGCGTCCTCCGCGATCCACCAGCCGGTCTCCTGGCGTCGCATGGGATGGCTCTCGTCCCCGACCGCGAGCTCGACACGCTCCGGCGTCGGGGCCCAGACCTCGAGCTTCACGCTCATGCGACCTGCTCCAGGATGGCCACGGGGAAGGGTGTGAGCAGCTCGCCGATGGCGATCGGGCCGCGCAGCGTCGCGCCGTCGAGGGCGGTCCACTCGCCATCCGGCAGGAGCAGCTCGGCGCTTGGCACGCTGCCCGTGGCAACCTGCGGCACGACGACCACGACGGCGTCACCGCGTACGTAGGCGACGATCCCGACTGCGGTGATCGGCGCATAGGTCGCTCCCGGCGCGAACGCCTCCGGACGCCGCGCGCGCAGCTCGAGGAGGCGCCGATGGAGCCACAGCTTTGCCAGGCCCTCGTCGCGGCGAGCCCAGGCCTCGGCCGGCTGTGCGCTGGCGGCTTCGTCGAGCAGCCGGCGTCGCAGGTCGTAGTCGACCGCGCGACGGTTGTCGGGGTCGACGAGCGAGAGATCCCACAGCTCGCCACCCTGGTAGATGTCCGGGATACCCGGGGCGGTGAGATGGAGGGCCACCTGGGCCAGCGCCGCACGCTGGCCGGCGTCGACGAGGCCAGTTGCGAAGGCGCCGAGCGGCCCGGCCGCCTCCACATCGGCCAGGCTCTCGCGGACGAAGCGGTCCACCGCGGCGTCGTAGGCCGCATCGGGTGTCGTCCAGCTGGTGCGCAGCTTGGCTTCGTGGATGGCCTTTGCCATGTAGGCGGCGGCGCGATCGGCGTCGATCGGCCAGGCGCCGACCAGGACCTGGAGCAGAAGGTACACGTCGGCATCAGTCGGCTGATCCGGACCCGACCGATGCGCGGAAGTGAGCTCCAGCCAGCGCTCGACGAACGAGCGCCATGCGGCCGGATCGGCGCTGACGAGGGCAAGCCGCGCCCGCACATCCGCACTGCGCTTCGTGTCGTGGGTCGAGAGCACGAGCCCGGCGGCAGGCCAGACACTCGCGGCGTCCGCCATCGCGTGGTGGAAGGCATCGGCGCTGACGCCGAAGCGTCCGGGATCACCGCCGACCTCGTTGAGCGCCGCGAGCCGGTGATGTCGGTAGAACGAGGTGTCCTCGACCCCCTTGGCCATGGCCGGTGGAGTCAGCTGCTGGAAGCGCATCGCGAGCTCGTGTGCCAGCGGTCCGCCGAGCTCGAGCCGCAGGATGCGACCCAGCAGCTCGAACAACTCGGGGTCGAGATCGGGGCGGCGGGAGGCAGCACGCTCGACCATCTCGCTGATCAGTACCGCATCCACGGGAGCGACGAAGTCATCGGCCGCGCGCACGTAGGTCCGGTACACCGGCAGCGAGGCGGCGGCCGCGCGAAGCGCATGGTGCAGCTCGTGCCGGGTGAAGTCTCGGTAGCGCCGATGCGCCTCGCAGACCGCCAGGAACAGGTCCGTGAGCCGATTCACGTCGCTGCCGAGGACGGTCGAGAGCACCTCCGCCCGCGCGTCGGCGACCACGGACTCCCAGTCGGGACCGGCATCGGCGAGGCTGTTCCAGAGCTCGGTCATCGGCGCTTCGGCCTCGCGCGCCACCTGGATCCCGGTCGCCAGGTTGGCGAAGCCATAGCCGGTGGTGCCGTCGACCGGCCAGTCTGTGGGCAGCGCCTCGTCGAGCTCGAGGATCTTCTCGGCCACGATCCAGGCATCAGGCGCCGCGGCGCGCAGGCGGGTGAAGTAGCCCGCCGGGTCGCGGAGGCCGTCGGGATGGTCGACGCGCAGGCCGTCAACCCGTCCCTCGGCCACCCAGCGCAGCGGCAGCGCGTGGGTCTCGGCGAAGACCCGCTCGTCCTCCACGCGCAGGCCGACCAGGTCGTCGATGTCGAAGAAGCGCCGATAACCCAGGTCACGTGACGCCGACCGCCAGTGCGCCAGCCGATAGTGCTGTCGGTTCAGCAGAGAGTCGAGCGCGTCGGCGTCGGCGTTGAGCGCCTCCGCGGCATCCTCGAGCGACCCGCCGCCCATGGCATCCATGGTTGCGGGGTCCAGCGGGAACGCCCGATCCGCGGCCCTCACGATCAGTCGATCGTCCCGGATCGCCAGGCGAATCCCGCCCGCCTCCAGGACGCGGCCGTAGTGGTCCGCCAGGACCGGGAGGAGGATCACGTCGCGCAGGCGGCTCTCCGGCGGGTCCCATTCGATGTCGAAGAATGAGGCGAACTCGCTGGCTCGGCCGTGGCTGAGCACGTCCCACCACCACCGGTTGCCCTCGCCGATGGCCATGTGGTTCGGCACGATGTCGAGCACGGTCCCCATGCCGTGCTCGCGCACTGCGTCGGTGAGCCGCAGCCAGCCGTCCTCGCCACCCAGCTCGGAGCTGACGCGCCCGTGGTCCACGATGTCGTAGCCATGAGTCGAGCCGGGCGCCGCTTGCAGAACCGGCGAGCAGAACAGGTGGCTGATCCCGAGGTCGCGGAGGTACGGCAGGATCCCTCGCACATTGTCGAAGGTGAAGCCGGCGTGGAGCTGGACGCGATACGTCGCGCGCGGAACGGAGCGCCTGGCGCTCATCGGCCCGCACCCCACCGTGGAGTGCGTGGGCCGATCATCCGGTGCTCGTGCGACGGACGCGCGGGAGGCGGCGCAGGCAGACGACCGAACGCTCCGCCACCCGGTACACGGCACCTTCCTCGAACTCGCCGTGCGCGCCGCCGAAAGTTGGGTGCACGGTGTCGAAGACGAGCTCCCAACGCTTTGCCGCCTCGTGGTTCGGCAGCTCGAACGCGACCGGCTTGTCATCGGCGTTGAGGATGATGAGCAGGGTGTCGTCGGTGACCCGCGCGCCGCGTGCACCGCGCTCCTCGATGGCATCACCGGCGAACTGCACGCCGAGCGTCTTCACGCCGGGCGCCTGCCATTCGTCGTCGTTCATCTCGACGCCGTTCGGCGCATACCACGTCAGGTCCTTGACCCGCGAACCCCGGATCTGGCGCCCCTGGAAGAATCGGCGCCGCCGCAGGACGGGATGCAGGCTGAACAGGCGGATCAGCGAGCGCGTGAAGGCCAGGAGCTGTCGGTCACGGCGCTTGAGGTCCCAGTCGAACCAGCTGATCTCGTTGTCCTGCGCGTAGCCGTTGTTGCTGCCGCGCTGCGTGCGGCCGATCTCGTCGCCACCCAGCAGCATCGGCACGCCCTGGCTCAAAAGCAGCGTCGCGAGCATATTCCGCTTCTGCCGCTCGCGAATCTCGATGATCCCTTCTTCATCGGTCTCACCTTCGACGCCGAAGTTCATGGATTCGTTGTTGTTGTCGCCGTCGTTGTTGTCCTCGCCGTTCGCCTCGTTGTGCTTCGACTCGTAGCTGACGAGGTCGTTCAGGGTGAAGCCGTCGTGGGCGGTGACGAAGTTAATGCTGGCGTGCGGCTGCCGGCCGGAGCTGGCGTAGAGGTCCGACGAGCCGCTGAGCCGATACGCGAGCTCCGCCGTCTGGCCGCCGATCCCCTTCCAGAAGCGGCGCACGCTGTCGCGGTACTTGCCGTTCCACTCCGCCCAGCCGACCGGGAAGTTGCCGACCTGGTAGCCACCGGGACCGACGTCCCACGGCTCCGCGATGAGCTTGACCTGGCTGATGACCGGGTCCTGGTGGATGATGTCGAAGAAACTGCCGAGCTTGTCGACGTCGTACATCTCGCGCGCCAGGGCCGATGCCAGATCGAAACGGAAGCCGTCGACGTGCATCTCGGTGACCCAGTAGCGCAGGGAGTCCATGATCAGCTGGAGCACCTTGGGACTCGTGGCATCGAGGGTGTTGCCGGTGCCGGTGTAGTCGACGTAGTAGCGCTGGGCCTCGGGGTTCAGCCGGTAGTAGGCAACGTTGTCGACGCCCCGGAAGCTGATCGTTGGACCGCGGTGGTTGCCCTCGCCGGTGTGGTTGTAGACCACGTCGAGGAAGACCTCGATGCCGGCGTCATGGAGCCGCTTCACCATCGTCTTGAACTCGCTCACCGGCTCGCCCGTGGCGCTATAGCGAACATCGGGCGCGAAGAAGCCGATGGTGTTGTAGCCCCAGTAGTTGTTGAGCCCGCGCTCGACGAGATGCCGATCGTTCACGAACTGGTGGACCGGCAGGAGTTCGACCGCCGTGATCCCGAGCCCGGTGAAGTAGTCGATGGCTGGCCCGGAGGCGAGGCCGGCGTACGTTCCCCGCAGCTCTTCGGGAACGTCCGGGTGCAGTTTCGTGAAGCCCTTGACGTGGACCTCGTAGATCAGGGTGCGGTCCAACGGGGTGCGCGGGGGCAGGTCACCACCCCATACGAACGCGGGGTTGACCACCACGCTCTTCGGCACGAAATCGGCGCTATCTCGATCGTCGGGCTCGCGGTCCTCGCTGTCGGATCCGATCTGGTAGCCGAACAGGGAGTCATCCCAGATGATCGTTCCGTCGATGCGCTTGGCATACGGGTCGATCAGCAGCTTCGCCGGGTTGAAGCGATGGCCATCGGCCGGTGCGTACGGACCGTGCACGCGGTAGCCGTAGCGCTGGCCGGGGCGCACGTCAGGCAGGTAGCAATGCCAGACGAGGTTCGCCTGCTCCGTCAGCCGGACGCGCTGCTCGGTGCCATCGGCGTCGAACAGGCACAGGTCGACGGCTTCGGCGTTCTCGCTGAAGATCGCGAAGTTGACGCCGGATCCGTCCCAGGTTGCACCCAGCGGATATGGAGTGCCGCGCCAGACCCTCATTGCCGTCGGGGCAAGGGGCGTGCAGCGGCGAGTGGGCGGGCGCGATTCATGGAGCCACAAGCATAGCGGGATGGCGTCGGCGCACGGGTCATGCGACGAGGCGCTCAACCGCAGCGAGGGGAAGCCACAACCAGTCGGGGCGATTGTTCGCCTCGTAGCGGACCTCGTAGCAGGCCTTCTCGAGCTCGAATGCATCCAGCAGGCTGGACTGATCCTGCCCGATCCCCCCGTACGCTTCGAGAAATACCGCTCGGGCCTGCGCCAGCCACCCGTCCCCGTCGAACCCCGGATGGTCCCGCTGCGTGGTGCGCGACGCGTAGTCCAGGCTGCGCAGCAATCCAGCCACATCGCGCAGGGGTGAGGCCGCCGCGCGACGCTCCGGCATTGGACGCGCAGGCTCGCCCTCGAAATCGATGACGCTCAACCCGCCGTCGGC
>JBDSJJ010000168.1:0-4017 GCA_039917415.1 Candidatus Limnocylindria bacterium
CGTGGCCGGCGGCGGGTCGATCTTCCACGAATGGGCCCGGATCCCGTCGCGGACCTCCCAGGTCAGGTTCAGGTCCTCGAGAACCTCGAAGATGCGCACCGACTGGGCGGCGTGGTGCCACTCGGCCGGCGCGAAGTACGGGCTCAGGGCATCCTCGCCGGTGTGGCCGAACGGGCTGTGTCCGACATCGTGTCCCAGGGCGATCGCCTCGGCCAGCGGCTCGTTCAGGCTCAGCGCACCCGCCAGGGCGCGCGCAACCTGGGTGACCTGCATGGTGTGCGTCAGGCGCGTCACAAAGTGATCGCCCTCGGGGTTGAGGAAGACCTGCGTCTTGTGCTTCAGGCGGCGGAACGCCTTCGAGTGGATGATTCGATCGCGGTCGCGCTCAAAGGCCGTCCGAAACTCGTCGAGCTCCTCGGGGCGCGCGCGTCCGCGGGTCTGTGCCGAGCGGCTGGCCGCTGGGCTGAGGGTCGCCTCGTCCGCCTCGCGCAGCAGCCGATCACGGCGTCGCAGGCCGGCGGGACCGCTGATCTCCTGCATGGGCCGATGATGCCCGAATGGGATGGCGCGCCGGACAGGATTCGAACCTGCGACCTTCGGCTCCGGAGGCCGACGCTCTATCCACTGAGCTACCGGCGCGCGGTCATGCGGGGTGGCCCCCAGGGGCCGGGGGCATGGTACACGCGCCGTAAGGGCACGTCATCGGGACAGACGAAGGCCCCCGCCGAAGCGGGGGCCTTCATTGCTGCCGGATTCGCTAATTGCAAGGGCATCTTTCACGCACGGTTTCCCGCACTACCCTAACCCTAACCTACCCATGGCCTTGCAACCAGTGGTGAATCGCTGTACGAACAGCGTCCTCAGGATAGACCGCCTGTTCTCTTTAGACAAGCCTTGTCGAGGTTGAGATTCCTTTACAAAGCAAAGGGTTCTGAGCGGGTCATGAGCTCGGAGAAGCCTCGACACCGCCGGATTCGGTGACCACGACCGAGGCGATCGTCACCGGCACGGCGGGGATCCCGAGGCGCGGATCAAGGACGGGGACGGCAGCGATGGCGTCGACGACTTCGGTTCCCGAGACGACCTGGCCGAAGATCGTGTACAGACGCTGAAGACCTTGGTTGAGGTCTACCAGCGACACGAAGAATTGGCTGTCGTTGGTCCGCGTGTCGTTGGCCATCGCGACCGAGTACTGGTCGTACCCGAGGTTCTCCGCCGGTGGCTCGATCTCGTAATCGTATCCGGCTCCGCCTCGACCGATGCCGGTGAAGTCACCGACCCGGCCGCGCGTGTTCGGGTCGCCGGCCTGAATCACGAATCCGGCCAGCACGCGGTGGAAGTTGATCCCGTCATAGAAGCCGCAGCGGGCGAGCTCCACGAAGTTGGCGGTAGTGATCGGGGCGGCATCCCCGTTGAGCTCGATGACGAACTCGCCCTCCACCGCGCCGATCATCGTGACGGTGGCGAAGCCGGCATCGGCCAGGGTCGCCTGGGCGGACGTGCTGGTCGGCGCCTGGGTCGGGCACGGTGCCCGCGGGGACGGGGTGGGGTCGCCGCCGCACCCAGCGAGGAACATCGCCGCGGCAACGACGACGAGCGGCGCCCTCATCGGTCTTCGCGTTCGAATAGCCGTCGCGCGTAGCTGACAGGCATGGTCCCGCCATAGATCAGGGTGTCGTGGAAGCGGCGGAGATCGAATGCCGCGCCCTCGCGCGAACGGACCTCGTCCCGCAACTTTTCGATCATGTGGCGGCCGAACAGGTACGAGAGCTGGTAGGTGGGTGAGCCGGTGTAGCGCTTGACCTCGGCCAGCGCCGCGGGGCGTTCGAAACCCGTCTCGGCCACCAGCCGCTCGACGGCCTCGTCGAAGCCGATCAGGCCGCGATGCAGCTGGACATCGAGGATGATGCGCGTCGCGCGCCAGATGGCGTCGGTGTGGACGATGTACCAGCCCTTCGGCGTGTCGTCGAAGCCGGCCTCTTTCATCATCCGCTCGCAATAGAACGCCCATCCCTCGCTGAACTCGGGGGCGCCTGAGAAGAGTCGGACGAGGCTGGGATTGGTGATCGCCGCGCTGAGCTGGAGATGGTGGCCCGGGTACGCTTCGTGGACCGACGTGTTGCTGATCGATGCCCGGTTGTGCTCCCGCATCATCTCCGGGGAGGACGGCGGGGTGACGATGTACGTCCCGACCGGGGTGTGGTCGAACTTGGCCGGGTCGTAGTAGGCCGCGAACGGGACGAGATGTCGGACGAAGGCCGGCGTCTCGATGACGTTGAGGTGATCCTCGTCGGGCGGCGTGGCGATGCCGTGGTCGACCACGAAGGCGCGGGCACGTTCCATGGACTCGCGGTACTCGCCGAGGGCCTCGGCAAAGGTCGCGGCATGGTCGTTCTTGACTATATCGGCCACCTCGGCCAGCGACGCCGTGGGATCGATCTCCGAGGCCAGCTCGTCCCGCGCGCGCTTCTCGCTGACGAGGAGCTCCTCGCCGACCGCCAGGATCTCGTCGCCATCGGCCTCGAGCTCGCGGAGCCGGACCATCTCCTCAAAACCATCCGGCCCGGCCTTCCAGTCGGCATCGGCCCGGGGCAGAACGTCATCGCGCAGCCACTGAGCGTGGGCATCGAACGCCGCCTTGGCTCCATCCGAGGCAACCATCAGACGGGAGGTGAGCCGCTCGTCGGCTGCCTCGGCGCGCGCCGCGGCGATGATCGTGTCGAGGAATCCGGGAAGGTGCTCGGTCGACTCGAGGTCGATCTCGGTCCACAGGCGAACGGGCGCGGTGACCCGATGGCGCACGTCGGACAGGTAGCCGGGCGCTGCCTCAAGCCGCTCGATGATCCGCTCGACGCGCTCGTCGAGGGGCGCGAAATCCCGCGTGAAGAGTGGGAAGAGCGCCTCGCCGATGTGCTCGGCGCCGTGCGAAGCACCCGCCCACGGCCGGTATTCCGACTGCCAGTGGATGGCGAGCCGGGCCTGATGAATGGCGAGGTCCCGATCGAGGGCGCGATCGGGACCCAGCTCGGCCGGGTCGAGAGCGGTCAGCTCGTCGATCGCGCGCCGATGGAAGGCAACCTCCTCGTCGATGGCCTCCGGGGTTCCCGACGAAAGGTCGCCGTCGTGGTCGTGGATGCCGAGATACGTGGCCGCCTCGGGATGGAGGGCGAGCTGGTCGCGGAACCAGCGATCAATCGTGCGATCGAAGCGCGCGTCGACATCGGTCGGGGCGAGCGTCATGGAAATCGATACCTCGTGAACTGCGCGTCCGTCACCTGAGGAGGGCATCCTTAACCGGCCGGTGCGAGACCCTCAGCCGGGTGCCGACAGGGCCCGCTGGAGGAAGCCTAGCACCCATTCGGCGTACTCTCCGGCGCACGTTTCATTCGATTCGGCATGGCCCGCATCGGCGCACAATTCGAGCTCGACCGGCGAGCCTGCCTCCTCGGCCCGCGTGCGAAGGGTCTCGGCATCGTCGGGGCCGATGCTCTCGTCGGCGCCGCCCGAGATCAGCAGGATCGGGCGGTCGTCCAGGCGCCGGATCGTCTGCTCCGGGTCCACCACCGACACGTCGACGCCCGTCCGGGCCAGCGTTCCCAGCAGGATGGCCCAACTGCCGGGCATGGCCAGGGGATAGCCGCTCGTCTCCAGGCGGGCCTGCGCGGCACGGGCCAAGGTGGCGTGGGTTGACTCGATGACCAGCGCATCGACCCGCACGTCAGTCGTGGCCTCCGCCAGGGCGGTGGCCCCGCCCATGGACACACCCAGGACCGCGATCCGGTCAGGTCCCTTCTCGCGCTCGAGCCAGTCGATGATGGCGCGCAGGTCGCTGCGCTCCCGGACGCCCTGCGTGGTCGGGGAATCGGAGCTCTGGCCGTGGTTCCGGAAGTCGAACAGGACCAGGTTGTACGCGTCGTGCAGCAGCGCCGCGCGATCCAGCAGCGTGCTCTTGTTGGCCCGCCAGCCATGGGCCAAGACCACCGTCGGGGCCTCGGGTCCGGCGCCGGCGGCGGCCGG
>JBDSJJ010000169.1:0-4180 GCA_039917415.1 Candidatus Limnocylindria bacterium
GGCCGAGTGGCACCACGCCGCCCAGTCGGTGCGCATCTTCGAGGTTCTCGAGGACCTGAACCTGACCTGGGAGGTCCGCGACGGGATCCGGGCCCATTCGTGGAAGATCGACCCGCCGCCGGCCACGTCGGAGGCGTTCTGCGTCCGCTTCGCGGACCGCATCGCCTACCTCGCCCATGACGCGCTGGACGCCCTGCGCGCCGGGGTCCTCGATGGCAGCGAGTTTCCGCCGTCGGTCATCGAGCGCTTCGGGGAACCCGGTCGGGCCTGGGTGGCCGCGATGATCCAGGCCGTGGTCGAGGAGTCGCTGCGGACCGGAGCGGTGCGCATGGACGCTGCGACCCTGGAGGTCATGAACGAGCTCCGCGACTTCATGTTCGCCCGCGTCTACCAGGCCGACGAGCAGCTGCGCCAGCAGCTGCGGGCCGTCCGCGTGATTCGTGAGCTGATGGACTGGCACCTCGCCCACCCCGACGACATCCCGAGCACCTATCGGCAGCATGAGGCCTCGGCGGCGACCCAGGCCGCGGACTACATCGCCGGGATGACCGACCGCTTCGCGCTCGCGACCCACGCGCGCCTCCTGGCCGACGGCGACGTCTCCTAGCGAAAGACGCGCAACGACCGTGGCCTGACCTCGAACGTGACCGGCGTGACCCCGATGCTCACGCCGTCGGCGTGGGCCGGCAGCGCGCGGCGGATGCCCTCGACGGTGACCCGCGTCGCCTGGTACTGGAGGATGCGGGGCTCGCGTCGCTCCTGGCGGCGCGCGATCGACAGGAAGTGGCGGACGACGTCGAAGCGGCTCATCCCATGGAAGACCGCGACGTTGAACAGGCCGTCGGTCGGGTCCGCATCGGCCGCCACGGCGAAGCCCATGCCGTGGTATGGCCCGTTGCTGACCGTGACCGCGGGGCCGCCGGTGCGGTAGGCCGTGCCGTCGAGCACGACCCGCATCGGCGTCTTCCGCACGCGCATGGCGCGGACCAGCGACCGGGCGGCGCGCAGCCACCCGCGGCGCTCCGCCAACTCGACGGCCAGGAAGCCGATAGCATCGACTCCCACGCCAGCGGCCTCGAAGAACGGACGGCCGTCCTCGCCGTCGCGGACGACCCATCCGGCATCCATCTCTTCCGTTTCACCGGCGCCGATGACGTCGAGTGCCGCATCCAGCGTCACCGGGATGCCGAAGCCGCGCGCCATGTTGTTGTAGCTGCCCATGGCAAGGATCCCCATGGTCCCGTGGGGATGCTCGATCATCGCCGTCGCCACACCAGAGACGGTGCCATCACCCCCGGCCACCACGACGTCGCATCCATCGTCAGCCGCCGCTCGGGCCAACGAGCCGGCGTCATCGTCCTCGGCGAGCTCGTGAAGCCGCACCTCGAGGCCACGCCCGGAGAGCGCTTCGCGAAGCGCATCGGGTCGCAGGCGCTCGGGGTCGTCATGAAGGTTCGGCCCTGAGCCGGGCTTGCCACCCGCGACCGGGTTGACCAGCAGCAGGATCGATCGACGCGTCACTCTGTTCCTCTTTGGTAGGCCTGGAAGGTGCCGTCGCCGCAATCGAGCACGATCCGTTGCGGCAGGCGAGCGTCGCTTGCGGCTGGAGCGAATCCAGGCTCGACGTACACCTCCCAGCGAGCCAGTCCGAACGAGGTGCTCCCGGCGGGATCCAGCGGACCATCGATGCCCTCGAGTGCGGGCTCCGTGGTCGCGTCGCCCACCGGCTTGAAGGCCGCGGGCTGATACGGCAGGAGGGCTGGGCATTCGGCGGGAGCCCCGGCCCGCAGAATTCCGAAGATCCCGACCGCAATGAAGACCCCAACGGCCAGCGTTCCGCAGCCAAGCATGCGCCCGTTCACGAGCGCACGATCCCGAAACCGTCGAACTCGCCGCTGGCCACCGATCGACCGGCCTCGACCGATGCCACCCGGGCGCCGGGCGGGCCGCGCCGCAGCAACTGCTCCATCTCGTCGAGCGCCGCAGATTCACCTTCAGCGACCAGCTCGACGGATCGTTCGTCGTCGGCATTCATGACCCAACCGACCAGCGCGAGCCGCTCTGCGTGGCGCCGCACCCACCACCGATAGCCGACCCCCTGCACGTGCCCGGCGATCCGGGCCTTCAGACGCTGAGCGGTCACCGGGGCAGGGTCGGCCAGCTCAGCATCGCCGCCTCGAGCGCGAGACGCGGCGCGGCGTTCTCCTCCAGCGCCGCGTGGACGCGCTCGAGATTGCGAGCGGACTCGCGCAGGGCAGGCGCACCGACGCGGGCGGCCATCTCCGCAAGACCCGGGGCCAGCTCGCTCGAAGGCGCCAGCCCGGGGCGGCCGACCGCGGCCACCATCAGGTCACGCGCGAGGGAGCGCCAAACATCGACGATCATGGCGGCGGCCTTTCGCTGGAGGGCGGCCGGCGTCCGAGCCTCCTCGTCGGTGCCGTCAGCCGCCGGTCGCACCGCCCGCAGCGTGTCGTCGAGGAGGTCGCGCGCCGAGCCGAAGCGATCAGCCCGGCCCCGCTCGAGCAGCGACAGCAGTTCGGCCTGGGTGCGGCGACGCCAGGTCAGTCGCTCGTGGTCGTCGACGAAGGCCAGGGCGGTGCCGCTCAAGCCGTCGGCGATGCGAGCGAGCACATCGGCCTGGTCGGCCGGCAGGCCACGGATGTCCATGAGGTGCGCGACGAGCTCCTGGCGTGGGACGGGCCCGATGCGCACCGGCTGGCACCGCGATCGAATCGTCGGCAACAGTGCCTGCGGCTCATCGGCCACCAGGACGAAGGTGTGCCGGTCGGTCGGCTCCTCGAGCACCTTGAGGAGGGCGTTCTGGACCTGCTCGCCGGCACGATCGGCCTGCTCGATCACGACGACCCGACGGCTGGCGGCGATGGGAGCGCCCGCGGCCCCGAGCAGCCACCGCCGCGCCGCGGCGACGATGCTCTCGCCCGACGATCGGTCCTCGCGCCACGTCTCCGGTGAACCGACAACGAGGTCCGGGTGCGAGCGCGACCTGGCATCCCGGCAGCCGCGGCAGGCGTTGCAGGGACGCTCCTCCTCGGGCGTTGCCGAACAGAACAGCAGGGCCAGGAGATCATTGATGAACGCCCCCTTCCCGGCGCCGGCGGGACCGTGCACGAGCAGCGTCCGGCCAGCCTGCGCGGGGTCGGTCGAACGCATCGCCAGCCGGCGAGCAGTCGCCTGTCCGACGCTTCGGAAGCCCGGGGTCATTTCGGTCTCGATCACGCGCCGAGTATAGGTTTGGGACGCGCCGGAAGCTCCGCCCGCAGTCAGAACGCCCAACCGGTGGCATACTTCATGCACCCCAACCCGGCCGAATAGAGGAGAGAGCCATGCCGACTGGTCCGGCAGCGACGGCCGACGACATCACCGAGTCCATCCGTTCATTCATCGATCGCGTCACCGACGCGAACGTCACCCGGGAGATGGCCAAGCGCGGTCAGACCGTGGCCGGCCTGCTTGCCGAGCGCGGCGCCGAGGTCGGCGACCGAGCCACCGACGCCTGGCGCGAGACGCGCCCGCTGCGCCAGGATGCGGCCGATGCGGTCGTCCGCGCCGGGGGCGAGGCGGCGCGCTGGTCCGATCGCACCTGGCGATCATCCGTGCGGCCGATGGTCCGCGACCTGTGGAAGCGTCGAACGCTGGCCATGGGTGCCGCCGGTGCGGCCCTTCCCGTCGGGAAGGAGCTGGTCGACACCGCGGCCGCTCGCCTCGGACTGCGCGAACGCACCGAGCGCCGCCATTGGGGCATGTTCTTCGGGGGGCTGATCCTCGGAGCCATCGGTGGCGCCATTGCCGCCATGCTCTTCACCCCCAAGCGCGGGAGCGAGATCCGGCGCGAGATCGGATCGCGCGCCGATGGAGTGCGCGACGAGATCGCATCCCGAGCCAAGGAGGCCGACTGGATGCCGATCTTCCAGCGCGAGAATGGCTCGAACGGCGCCGAGACGACCGCAAGCGTCACCGAGGCCGCGGCCGACACCGGTCATGCGGCCGAGAGCTCGACACCCGACCGCGCGGAGCCGATCAGCGAGGCACCGGATAGCGTCGACCGCGAGACCAGCGCCTGACGCACGTCAGACGATGAAGGGCCGGCCCACTGGGCCGGCCCTTTTGACTGTCCTCCGCACTTCGGCGGATGCCCTCACTCGCCGGCGCGCGGCTTGCG
>JBDSJJ010000170.1:0-6022 GCA_039917415.1 Candidatus Limnocylindria bacterium
CCACGAGGCTGCCAGTCGCCGCCTCGCTGCGGAGGTCGATCGGGTCGGTCGTTTCGGTCACGATCCGGGCGATCGGGACGGCGGTCGGGGCCGCGTCGGTTAAAGCTCATCCGCCCCACCTTAGCCCGTTGCTCCCCCGGGCGCCAGCAACGGCTCAGAAGGAGCCCGAGCCACCGCCACCGCCGGAGCTGCCACCGCCGGAGAAGCCGCCGCCGCCGTTGCTCGACGATGACGACGACGGAGGTGTCGACCCAACGGAACCCAGGGCGTTGAACATTCCGCCGATGTCGGGGATGGCCGAGCCCGAGAAGATGCTGCCGGACCCGTGGCTCACCCCGCCGGAGAGGTCGGCGGCGGACGCACCGGACCAGGCCGATCCGGATGTCGACCCCATCCAGTGCGGGTAATAGGCGCCCGCCGGTGAGCCGGTGGCAGCCCGCTGCTCTTCGAGACCCCGGGCCAGGAGCGCCGCCACCTCGTCGTGCAGTCCCAGAGCGAAGCCCCACACCACCGCCTTGTCGGGCGTGTCGGCCAGGGTCGCGACCTCCGGCTCCTCGCTGACCTCCCGCATGGAGCGAGCCTGCTCCATCGTCTTCTGGAGCGTGCGCCGATATGCCTTGAGCATCGCCTCGACGTACGCGCCCTGCGACGTCCGCTTGCTCATCGCCCGTCCAAAGCCGATCGTGCCGAGCCCACTGATCACCAGCGCGCCTCCGAGCAGCACCGCGCCGCTCATCGGAAGGAAGATGCCAAGTCCGAGTACCCCGAGCCCGATGACGCCGATGCCAATGCCGGCGCGCGTTCCCCGGTCGATGGCGTTCGACGGCAGCTCGGTGAACCAGCCGAGGCGCAGCGCATCCTTCTCCAGCAGCTTCTCGACCGCGCCCATCTTCCCGTTCACCCCCCACAGTCGCTCTCGCGTCAGCCTGTTCGAGCCGCCGCCCAGCGCGGTAATGGCGTCCCATGCCTTGCGCTGGGCCACGGGAAGCAGGTCATCGTCGCTGGGCCGAGACAGGATCTCGATGGCCGGGTCGGTGAGGGGATTCGGATCGGCGTCGCTGCGAGCCGCTGACACCTGGTCGAGATTGTGGAACGCCAGGCGTCCGGTCGACGCCAGCTCGGCAAGGATCGTGTTCGTGGCGTGTTGGGTGGCGCGACCCTCGCGCACCACGGCCGCGAGGGGTGGCGTCATCCCCGCCGGCGGCCCGGCCATGAGGATGGACGGCGAGTCGGTCAGGTCCGGGTCGTCGCCCTCGCGTCGCCATCGGGTCCATGCCAGCCCCAGGATGATGACGAGCGCCAGCGGAGCGCCGACCAGCCCGACCGCCGCGTTCACGACCCGCCCGACAGTGAGCGGAATCGTGTCAGGGGCCATCCGCTCCTGGACCGCGTCGATGGTGTCGAGCGTCGCGCGGTTGAGGTCGCCGTCGCGGGCCCGGGGAACGAAGTCGCTGTCGATGATGGCGGTGAGCGCGTCCTCGTCGATGTGCTGGTTGATGAAGCCAGATCCGCCGAACAGGCTCACCTTGCCGTTGATGAGATTCGGTTGCAGTCCGACCAGAAGCACGAGGCCGTCATCGAATCCGGAACGCCCGATGCCCCACTGGTCGATGAGGGCCGCAGCCTTGGCGAGGTTCGCATCCTCGCTGATCCCCGGATCGAGCTGGATGTAGACGACGATCTCGGCACCGGTCTCGGCCTCGACCGCGTCGATGCGCTGCTCGAGCTCCGTGACTGTCTCCGGCAACAGGACGCCCGGCTCGTCGTACACGGCCCGTCGATCGACGGGATCCGGGAACGGAGGGCCCGCGGCAGCACTCGGGGCGGTGGCCGCGAGCGTGAACAGGAGCGCCGCCGCGAGCGCTCGGAGCCATCGCTGCATGACGCGCAGGATACTGCGTGGCATCCTTCTTGCGACCTCACGGTCCGCAGTGGGCGGTCATTCCTCGCCCCGCGCTGGCCCACGCCGCGCGCCCCCCGTCGGCGCACATCCCGCGCCGATGCCGCACCACCGGTGGAGCACCTCACGTGAAGATTCGACTCGGGGCGCTTGCCGCCCTGATGACTACCGCCGCCGTCACGGTCGTGGCGACCGCCGGAGTTGCCGCCATGACCATCGCCGACGAGCCACTCCAACTCGGCCGGGTGATCGACGGCTGGAGCGCTCGCGCCGATGCCGGGATCCTGAACGTCCACGATCCCGAGCGCGGCGCCGTGCTGGGCACGGTTTCCGTGCCCACGGCGCTGCCAGCTGTCGCGCCGACGGCGCCAGGCGCAACGGCTGCCGCGACCGTCACCGGCATCGGCAGCAACTATCCCGGCACGGCAGGTTGGATGGGAGAAGCCACCGTCGCCCTCCCCGGCGATCTCGGCGGTCGCTACACCGGCGAGGTGGACGGCCATGTGACCGTGTGCGCCGACCGCTGCGTCCGCCTGCCCGTCGTCGACTGGTGCCAGTGCTACTGGGGCACGGCCGACGAGCGGGTCGTCGATCTGTCCCACCCCGCCTGGGCACTCGTCAGCGATGCCCCGTTGGAAGAGGGGCTCATCGAGGTCAGCGTCATCCTCGAGCGCTGAGGGCCTCCTTCAGGAGCATGTGACGGTCACCGACGCCGGCTCGGCCTCCAGTCCGGGAATCGCCGCGGCCAGCTCCGCGCTCTCGCCGCCGGGGATCTGGCTCGTGACTGTTCCGTGCGTACGAATGCGTCGTCCATCGTCGTCGAGGGCGACGAGCTGGCACTTCGCTCGCCCGGCGCGCGTTCCCTCGTTCGCCACGACGTAGCTGATCGTGTATCCGGCCGGCTCGGCGGGCACGACGGCCAGCACGCGTCCCTCGTACGGGCCGACCCCGCGTAACGACAGGCTGGCGGCGAAAGCCAGGCCCGCGACGGCGAGGACGATCGCGACGGCCACCGTCCCGTGGTACTGCGAGGCCGACGGAGCCACCATGCCCGCACGGTTGCACGCCGCGCACATCGAGTCGTCCGGGCCGATCTCGCGCCCGCACTTGATGCAATGGCGGAGGTCGGTTGCCGCGTCACTCATGGCGCCTTCGAAGCGGGAAGTCGCTCGCCGGCCTCGATCGGCACCGTGAGCCAGTTCTCGCGCGGAGCCAGCGGACAGGACCAGATCGGGTCGAGCACGCACGACGGGTGATAGGCATGGTTGAAGTCCAGGATCAGCTCGTCACCATCCGAACCGAGGTCGGCGCCCTTGGCCGAGTCCCACAGGTAGCGGCCTCCGCCATAGGTGGCGTGACCGCTGGTCGCATCCCGGAACGGGATGAAGACGCCGCCCGAGTACTCGTTGAGCCAGAACACGCTCAACCGGCAGGGCTGACCGGCGACCGTGAAGCTGACCCAGCCGATGCGCACGATGGGGATCTGCGGCCCCTCGCCGGATCGCGGAACGTCGAGCGGGGGAGCGTCCAGATCAGGCTCGAAGGTGGCGCGCAGGTCGAGCGCGGCGTCGTGCCGAAAGTACGCGAGCCCGAGGAAGTCGCGCCGGGCGTCGGCTGGGACGGCGGACGACGGATGCGACCCGAACAGGCGGTCGCGAGCGCTGCGGAAGGCGACGGCGCGCATCGGCCCGGGGCGAGAATCGGCTCGCAGGCCGGCGTACAGCTCGGCGACGCGACGGCGCCAGTCGGCCAGGGCGAGGTGGGACGAGGCGGGGGGAGTCATCGGCTCATCCATGATGCACGAGAACGGGGCGGACAGGCGAACCGGCCCGCCCCGCGGGTGTGCTGGGTGCGACCCCGCCTAGTCGAGGCCGTTGTCACTCAGCCACGAAGCGGCCACGTCCTCGATCGCCTCCTGGTCGACCGCCACGCGGACGCCGAGGCTCGTGAGGGTCTCGGTGTCCATCGCCGCGCTGACCGCGTTGAGGATGTCGGCGAAGCCATCGGGCGCCGATGCGAGCCACTCGCTGCTGACAATCGGCGCGATGTTCTCGGACGGCTGCGTCTGCAGGTCGTCCTCGAGCACCACGAAGTTGAAGCGCTCGATGTCCGGCTGGGTGCTGCACAGTTCGGCGACGTCCACGACGCCGTCGTTCAGTGCCTGCGCCACCGGGGCATCGCATGCGCCATAGGACTCGATCTCGAGCGAGCCGTAGTCAAAGCCGTACTCCTCGAGCGCGCCCGAGCAGAGCGGATTCGTCTCGCACTCCGGGGGCAGGCCCCAGACGAGATCGGCGACGCCGTCGCCGTCGGCGAGCTCACTCATGGTGCCGATACCAAGGTCTTCCGCGGTCTCCTGGCGGACGACGAAGGCGTTCTGGTCCTGTGCCGGCGCGTAGTCGAGCGCCTCGAGTCCGACGTCGGCCAGCGCCGTCTGCAGGCTGGCGAACGTCTCATCGGGATCCCCGGCGGCCTCGCCTCCGAGGAACGTCAGCAGGCTGCCGATGTACTCCGGCTCGAGGTCGAACTCGCCGGCCTCGAACGCGGGCTGGACAGTGTCACGCGGCCCGATCCCGAGCTTGCGCTCAACGGTGTAGCCGTTGGCCTCCAGGGCCTGGGCATAGATCTCGGCCATGAGCTGGGCCTCGTAGAAGCCGGCCGAGCCGATGGTGATCGACGCGCCCTCGCTGCCCACGCTGGCCGGTGTGCTCGCCGATGGTGAATTGCCGCTCTCACCCGGCGCACAGGCGCTGAGAACCAGCGCCAAGGTCGCCGCCCCGAGGGCTAGCTTGCGGTGTATCCGCATTCTGGGTTTCTCCTCCAGTTTCAAAACATGGGATCCGCGCAGGCGGGGCCGTCGCGGAACGCGTGAAGTGTAGGCCACAGCACGTGTCATGCTGATGACGGTGCAAAAGACATACGCGCCAAAGCAACCAATGGGTCAGATGCCGCGGGGAGAAGCCGCCTGGACGGTATCGGTCATGGCGGTGTCGCGTCCGGCCAGGCCGCGAGAGGTGGTCGCGCGTGCGATGGCCGTGAAGGCCAGCTCGGTGAGGATCGAGAGGAACGCCACGATCAGCGCGCCGGCGAACACCTCCTCGTTCCGGCGCTGCGCAATGCCGTCGATGATGTAGCGCCCCAGGCCACCGGTGGCCACGACCGCGCCGAGCGTGGCCGTGGCGACGACCTGGACCGCGGCGGTCCGGATCCCGACCAGGATGATCGGGAGGGCCACCGGCAGCTCGACCTGGCGGAGAATCTGGCCACCGCGCATGCCCATGCCGCGGCCGGCCTCCACCATCTCGTCATCGACCTCGCCGATGCCGATCGACGTGTTGGTCAGGATGGGGGGGATCGCCAGGGCGACCAGCGCGACGATCGTGGCGGCCTCGGAAGCGACCGAGCGCAGGCCGATCATCACGAAGAATGGCTGCGATACGATCGCCACGAAGGCGAGGATCGCCAGGGATGGGATGGCCCGGCCGACGTTCGCGACGTTGATGGCGACGTTCGTGAAGCGACCGGTGTGGCCGATCCACGCACCGATCGGCAGGGCGATGAGGATTGCGGCGATCAGCGGGATGAGCGACAGCACCAAGTGCTCGCCGAGCCGCGCCGGGATGCCGTCCTGCCCCGACCAGTTCGCCGGATCGGCGAACCAGCCGGCGACCTCTCCGAAGAACTCCATCAGCTTCCCGTCCGGCGCCGCGCCCACGGGGTCAGCGCTCCCTGGAGGAGCACGAATCCGCGATCGGCGGCGATGGCGAGGAGGATCGCGCCAACCGATCCCACCACCGTGGCGGTGAGGAAGAAGCGTCGGTACCCGATATCGACGATGAGGTAGCCGAGGCCTCCCAACCCGATGAGGGCCGTGACCGTCACCAGGCCGATGACCGTCACCGTGGCTATGCGGATGCCGGCCACGATCACCGGCAGGGCGACCGGCAGCTCGACACGCCACAGCCGCTGCCACGACGTGTAGCCCATGCCTCGGGCGGCCTCAACGACCTCGGCCGGCACTCCGTCCAGCCCGGCCAGGATGTTCCGCAGCAGGATCAGGATCGTGTAGCTGACGAGCGCGATCTCCGCGGTCACCGGATTCTGGATCCCGGTGAACGGCAC
>JBDSJJ010000171.1:0-5442 GCA_039917415.1 Candidatus Limnocylindria bacterium
GAATGCTCGGGCGGTGGCAGCTGCGTCATCGGGTCCCCACGGGCTGATCGGCTCCATCCTGCCGTGCCACGCCGCTCGTGTCATCCCTGAACGGCCATCTAGACTGGGTTCATGACGAACCTGAGTGACCTCGCCGACATCGCCCCCATCCAGGTCTGGGACGGAATTCGTGCCCGCCGCGTGGAGGGCGAGCAGCTCACCCTGGCCATCGTCGAGCTCGATCCCGGAGCGGTTGCGCCCGAGCACAGCCATCCGAATGAGCAGAATGGCGTGGTCATCTCCGGCACGATGACGTTCCGCATCGCGGACGAGGAACGCGAGCTCGGTCCGGGCGGGACCTGGCGCATCCTGTCCGGTGTTCCGCACGCGGCTCGCGCCGGACCCGACGGCGCCGTGGTGATCGATGTCTTCAGCCCGATCCGGGCGGATTGGGACGCACTGCCGATCCTCGACCGCGAGCAGCCGCGCTGGCCTAACCGCTGATCCGCAGCGCCTAGTGCCAGTCGCCCCGACGATCGCGGTCGCCGGCGAAGCGGCCCTCGCGCACGCTGGGACGGAGCCAGCGAGGCACGGCAGCTTCTCCCGGCCGCGGGGCGTCGCGTTCCACCCCCTCGTCGAGAATCCCCGGGTTGATGGGCGGAATCAGCTCCCGCATCGACGGCAGCGGCGTGACGTGATAGTCCTCGTCGTCGATGACTCCCGCCGTGGCGATCGCGCCGGCGCTCGCAGCGGAGGCGGATGCAACGGCGACCACCACCTGATCCGAGGGACGACGTCGGCGCCGAGCGAGCCAGACGAGCATGCCGAATCCCGCGGCCGCCGCGAAAAGCATCGCCAGGCCTCCGCCTGGCTCATCGGATGTCGGTCCGATCAGTCCACCGCCCGGGGCGGGGGACCCACCGCCGCCGGGGGCACCGACGACGCCGGAGTCGGAGGGCGATTGGCTGGGACTCGACGGATCGGTGATCGCGGGACTGGTGGTCGACGAGGGCACCGCCGACGGCGTGCTCGCCGCTGGCGCTGAGGTAACCGGTGGCGAGGCGGCCGCGGACGCCGGAGGCGGAGGCGGGGGCGGCACGATGGTCGGCGGCGCCGGAGGTGCCGTCGGGACGGGCGCCGTGGTCGGCCTCGCGGTCGGGGCCGGGGTGGAGGGTGGCGCTGTGGGAGCGGGCGTCGCCGTCGGAGCCGGAGTCGGCGGTGGGACCGGTGACCGGATGATGACCGAGCTCGGGGCGACGGAGGTGAGCTTCACCGTCTGTTCGCCGCGGCCCGACCCGTTGGTGGCCGAAAACGAGTAGGAGTGCGTGCCCGGCGGCAGGTTCAGCGAGCGCGAGAAGAGCACGCCATCGGCGTACGAGGTCTGGATCGAGCTCATCACGATAATGCCGACGCCGGGAATGGCAACGGTGATCGATGTCGGTGCGCAGCCGCCGTTGTCGGTGTAGCGGACCGAGAACGTCACCACCGTAGAGGTCGTGCCGGCGCCCGGGCTGGCCGTCCCGTCCGAGAGGGACAGCTGGTGAGACGCGCCCTGGCAGCTCGCGGCGAGCGCAACCGGCGCGCTTGCGAGGAGCGCGACGAGCACCCCCACCAGGCCGATCCAGAGACGTTGCATGGTCACCATCTGCATACGGTGTCAGAGTCCCTGAGCGACCGTAGCACCGCGGATGTCCCGCACCGGATGGTCCAAAGGTCCCACTCTTGGGCGGGACGCTTGGTCGCCAGCCGGTTGAGCCGTGTGGCCTCAGGCTTGCACGGACGCCCCCATGGATGACGCTGACAGTCGCCTTCGAGTCCGCGTGATCGTCGTGTCGACACGGGCGGCCTTCCGCTCCCTCGCCCATGGCGATCCCAAGGCGCTGCAGGTCATCGAGCGCGGTCACGTGCTGCTCGACGCTCTTGAGCAGAGTGAGAGAGAACTGCAGGGCCACGCGTCGTTCGCGGAGGCTCGGTCCGAGCTGGCGGCCCTGGTCGACTGAGGGATCGTCAGTCCGGTGCGGGCCGGAGCAGGAGCCAGCCGTGAACGTCGGTGCCGGGAAGGGTCAGCTCCTCGACCACCGCGAAGCCCAGACGCTCATAGAGGAGCACGTTGCGGGCCGCCGCCGTCTCGAGGTAAGCCGGGATCCGGTCGCGGTCGCATCGGTCGAGGACGGGCCTCATCAGGGCAGTCCCGATACCCTCGCCCTGCCGATCCGGGTCGACCCCCAGGGCCGACAGGTAGAAGTGGTCGGCGGAGATGTGATGCCGATGTCGCTCCTCCAGCGCGGCCATGGCGGCCGCGACGGTCCGCAGGCGACGCCAGCCGGCCATACGGCCCATGACCGGCATCATCCGCAGGCTATCGATGATCGATGGTCCGCGGTGCCTGGGCGGCAGCCAGATGGCCACCCCCTCGATCTCATCGGTGGTGTAGGTCTCCGAAAGCCCCGCCGATCCGTGGCGCAGGATGCCCCGCCAGCCCTCGCGCATCCGCTGGCGACGCTCGGGGGCTTTGGCGGCGAGGAATGCGAAGTACGGATCGTGGATGAACGCGCGCGACAGCACATCGGCCATGTGTGGGACCTGGCGACGGGTTGCCCGCCGCGCAACGACCGCTGGCACTCTTTAGCGGCGCAGATCGATGCGCCGCGCCGGCGGGTTAGCGCCTGGACCGATCTCGACGAGCGCCCAGCCGGGCAGCCGCCCTCGTGACGGTGTCCCCTCGGCGCTGAGGATCTCCGCCACCCGCTGCGCGACGGCGCGCGCCGAGTCGCGGTGAGCCTCGGGCAGGTCGGCAACCAGCGCGGCCAGGCGCTCCTCCACGCGTCGCATCGCGACCGCGGGGAGCAGGCCGTCCCTATCGCGCCGAACGACGGCTTCGGCGTCCCCGATGCCCTCCGTCTCGAGTGCGGCGATCATGCTGCGGATGTCCGTGGCATCTGCGCGTGACAGCTCGTCGATCCAGCTGGGCGGCGGCTTCGGCGCGGCCGGCTCGGGCTTCTTTGGCTCCTGGGCACTCCCACGCTTCGGGATCTTCGGCGCGCGGGGCTTCGGGACAGCCTTGGCGGCTCGTCGCTCGGGCAGCGATTCGCCAGCCGCCTTCAGGGTCGGATACGGTCCGTGGATCAGCTCCTGGCCGAACTCGTTCGTGAGAGAGGTGTCGACCACGAACCAGCCCGCATCGGCCTCGCGGACCTCGAAGCGATCGTCGCCCGAGCGGTAGGTGCCCGCGTGCTGACGACTCAGCCGGTTCGGATCGACCGGTTCGGGAGCCTTGCGTTTGCCCATCGCCATCAGCCTAGCGCCTTCTTGGCGGCCTTCCCATCGGCGGTATCCTCGCGAGCGTCACCAACCATACGGAGCCGTCATGATCCGCACATCGCACGTCGCGTTCCTCGCGTCCGTCGCCTCGACCCAGGGAGCGGGCTGATCGAACCGCTTCCGGATGACGCGCGCGAGGGCTGCTGCGGCGCCGACCCTCGGGTGGCGCGCCGCTTCGACCGCGAGTGGTCCGACTGGGACGTTGACGATGGCTTTCCGACCATCACCGACGTTTCCGCCGGCCTGCTGGACCGCATGCGCGATGCGCCACTCGTTCGCCCAACGGTCCTCGAGATCGGGTCAGGAACCGGCGGCCTGAGCGTCGCGCTGCTCGAAATGGGGGCACGCGCGGTCCGCGGCATCGACCTGTCAGCAGCCAGCGTCGAGCTTGCGCGTCGGCGGGCTGCTGCCGCTGGCTTCGACAGCCAGGCGACGTTCGAGGTCGGTGAGGGCCGAATGGTGGGAAATGAAACGTACGACTGGCTGGTGATGGATCGCGTCCTGTGCTGCGAGCGCCGGGCGGAGGAGATGCTCCGGGCGGCGATGGAGGTCGCTACCCGGCGCATCGCGCTTTCCGTTCCCGACTCCCGTGGGTGGCGTGGCCTGCTCAACCGCCCGATGTGGGCCGCAGAGAACGTGTGGGATCTTGCCCGTGGGGGCTGTCGGGGCTTCGTCCACGATCTCCGTGCGTTCGAGCGCACGCTCAGCCATGGTGGCTTCCGGCTCGCCGACAACCGGCACGTCGGACTCTGGCACGTCGGGGTCTACGACCGCGTTTGACGGTCGGCGCGACGCGTGGCCGTATCCTTGGTCCCATGTCGCTCTATCGGCTCGATGAAGTTCCGCCGCTCGAGGCACCGATCCTGGTCGCCGCCCTCGAGGGCTGGGTCGACGCCGGGGGTGCCGGAACGACGGCCGCCCAGCAGCTCGCGGCCAACGGAACGACGGTCGCCACCTTCGACTCGGACGCGATCTACGACTTTCGCTCCCGACGCCCGGTGCTCGACATTGTCGACGGACGGCTCACCAGCCTGTCCTGGGCAGAGCTGCGCCTCACCGCGGCCAAAATCGCGGATCGCGATCTGCTCGTCCTCAGCGGGCCCGAGCCGGACTACCGCTGGCGCGAGCTGGCGTCCGACGTGGTGGAGCTCGCCAAGCGCCTGGGCGTGACGAGCTGGGCAAGCCTGGGCGCCATTCCCGCCGCCGTGCCCCACACGCGCCCCGTGCCGATCCTGGCCACCGCCTCCGCCTCCGGCCTGCTGCCGGACGGGATCCGCCAGGGTCCGGACGGCCTGCTGCGCGTTCCGGCGGCGCTGCTCTCCGTGCTCGAGCTGGCGGCCGCCACGTCGGGCATCCCGGCAGTGGGCTTCTTCGCGCAGGTGCCTCACTACGTCAATGCCACGTACCCGACAGCATCGATCGCCCTGCTGAGCACCCTGGGCACCTACCTCGGCGCGGAGGTCCCGATCGGCTCGCTCGCGGTACGTGCCCTCGAGCGTCGCACCATGCTCGACGCCGCGGCGGCCTCGGACGAGGACACGCGGGCCCACGTCGAGCGTCTCGAGCTCATGGCCGACGAATCACGGCTCCCCGAGGGTGACGAGCTCATCGCCGATATCGAGCGCTTCCTGCGCGAAGGCGGTGAGGGATCCGAAGGCGGCAGCGATCCCGACGGAGGCTCTCGGCTGCACTGAAGATTCGCGAACCTCGTGTCAACGAACGGGCCGGCGCTCAGACCGGCGTTCGACCTCGAGGGTGACGGCGGGCGTCAGCCCTTCTTCTTCTTGCCGCCGCTGGTGACCGGAGTGGGCTGGTCCAGGATCTCGTCGATGGCGCGACGCGCCTGGAATGCGCTGCGATACGAGTTCTGGGAACGTGGCGCATCGGCGTCGGCCTGGATGTACCAGCTTCGCTCACCGTGCACGTACGAGATCTCGTAGCCTCTGTGCTCCTCGGTCGGTCGGGGAGCGTCGTTGGCCAGCATGATCGTGGCTTCGCGCGCGGTCTTCGGATTGCACGTCGCGCATCGGGACTCGAGCAGTCCGTGTGCGCATCGGCGGCAGGAGGCGCAGATCTGCTCTTCGAATCCGTGGATGCATCGGTCGGTCATGGCCGCCTTTCAGGGTGGGGTCACTAGCGTAC
>JBDSJJ010000172.1:0-4981 GCA_039917415.1 Candidatus Limnocylindria bacterium
GCGCTCCAGGCCAAGGGTGCGGGCGGCGAACCGCACGTCCTTGCCCTCACGGCGACCCCAATCCCGCGCACGCTCGGGCTGACCGTCTACGGCGATCTCGCCATCAGCACCATCCGCCATCTGCCGCCGGGCCGTGAGCCGATCCGCACCGAGATCCGGGATCGCCGCGCGCTGCCGAAGATCGAGGCCTTCATCGCCTCCGAGGTGGGGGCCGGCCGGCAGGCCTTCGTCGTCGTTCCGCTGGTCGCCGAATCACAGACTCTCGAAGCGGACAGCGCCGAGGCAGAAGCCGCCCGATTGCGCGTCGCGCTGCCGGCCACGCGGATCGGAATCGTGCACGGCCAGCAGAGGTCCGACATTCGCGACGAGACGATGGCCTCGTTCGCGGCGGGCGAGATGGACGTCCTCGTTGCGACCACCGTCGTCGAGGTCGGCATCGATGTGCCCAACGCGAGCGTGATGCTCATCGAGGATGCCGAGCGCTTCGGCCTCGCCCAGCTGCATCAGTTGCGCGGACGAGTCGGTCGCGGCCGTCACCGCTCGTTCTGCATCCTGCTCTGCGACGCGACCGACGAGATCGCCCAGCGCCGGCTGGAGGTGGTGCGCGGATCCAGCGATGGATTCGTCATTGCCGAGGCGGACCTCGAGCTGCGCGGCGCCGGCAACCTCCTCGGCACGAGGCAGTCCGGACTGCCCCCCCTGCGCGTCGCATCACTGTTCGATCCTCGCCATGTCGAGCTGGCGCAGCGTGCCCGCGACCTCGCCGGCAGCGTCGTCGAGACCGACGCGACCCTGTCTCACCGGCCGCTCCTGGCTCGCCTGCAGCGCGACTTCGCACCACTCGAGGATGAGGGAGACGCCGCCTGATGCGCGTCATCGCCGGCACCGCCGGCGGACAGCCGCTGGTCGCCCCGCGTGGCAACGCCACCCGGCCGATCACCGACCGGGTCAAGGAGACCCTGTTCGCCATCCTCGGCGACCGCGTTCCGGGCGCGCGCGTGCTCGATCTCTACGCCGGGAGTGGAGCGATCGGCATCGAGGCGCTGTCCCGCGGCGCGGATCACGCGACGTTCGTCGAGCGTGCGGGTCCGGCCCTGACGGCCCTGCGCGCCAACCTCGAGCGGACCGACCTTGCTGACCGCGCCGAGGTCGTCGGTACCGAAGTCCTCCACCATCTGGCCCGCTCCGACGGCAAGGTACGCGACCTCGTGTTCCTCGATCCGCCGTACGAGGTGCGTGATATCGTGGCGCCGCTCCGGATGATCGAGCCGACGCTTGCCCCAGGCGCCGTGGTGGTGGTCAAGCACTTCTGGAAGACCGAGCTGCCCGGGGTCCCCGGACTGGGAGTCTCCCGGCAGCGCCGGTTCGGCGAGACGATGCTCACCTTCATGGAGGCGGATCAGTGATGACGCGGGTTGCGGTCTTTCCCGGTTCGTTCGACCCGATGACGAACGCGCACCTCGACGTGGCGCGGCGCGCGTCCGGCCTGTTCGATCGACTCGTGATCGGCGTGCTGAACAACCCGAAGAAGGATCCGATGTTCAGCATCGACGAGCGCGTCGCCCTGATCGGGCGCAGCGTCGCTGAGCTCGGGCCTCACGTCACCGTCGATGCTTTCGATGGGCTGACCGTCAGTTTCGCGCGACGCCACGCCGCGGGATTCATCGTCCGCGGGCTGCGGGCGGTGAGCGACTTCGAGGCCGAGCTGCAGATGGCCCTGACCAATCGCAAGCTGGCGCCCGAGGTCGACACCACCTTCCTGATGACCGCGCTCGAGTATGGGTACGTGAGCTCGTCGCTCACGAAGGAGGTCGCGCGCTTCGGCGGCGATATCGGGCCGATGGTGCCGCCGCCGGTTGCCGAGGCGCTCGTCGAACGACTGCGCGCGGAGCCACGCGTATAATCGGCCGCGAGGAGGGGTAGCGCCACGGACATCATCTTCCTGGTCGAACGGCTCGAGTCGATCGTGGCAGCCGGAAAGAAGCTGCCGCTGACGAACAACGTCGTCCTCGATCAGGCCACTGTGCTCGAGCTGGTCGACCAGCTGCGCGTCGCTGTGCCCGACGAGGTGCGCCAGGCCCGGCGCATCACCGAGGAGTCGGGTCGCATCACGGAGCGCGCCCGCGACGAGGGTGACGCGATCATCGCCCGAGCCCAGGAGCGCGCCGCCCAGATGCTCGAAGAGCGCGAGCTGGTGCGCGCCGCCCAGGAGCGCGCGGGGGAGCTGCTGGGGCAGGCCCAGGCGGAGGCCGCCGAGGTGCGACGTGGAGCGGACGAGTACGCGGCCGGCGTCCTCATCCGGCTCGAGGGGGAGTGCATCAAGGCGTTGACCAGCATCAAGCGGGGAATCGACATGCTCGACGAGCGGCATCGCCCACCGTCCGCAACGGACGGCCGCGCACCGACCGGCAACGAGATTGTCGTGGATCCCGAAGAGCAGCCGAGCGCCGCCTCCCGGCCATGACCTCGTTCAACGTCGCCGGGCTCCTGCATGAGCCCCCCGGCGCAATCCGCGACGTCAGGCTGCGCGACCACTACGTCATGCTGGGTTCGGATGTCGAGCTGGCTGGCCCCCTCGACGCGGATCTCCGCCTCCAGCGCACGAACCGCGGCATCCTGGCGCGTGGTTCGGTCCGTGCGCCGCTGCGGCGCACCTGTGCTCGCTGCGCCGACGCGTATGTCGAGGAGGTCCGCGTGCCGATCGACGAGGAGTTTCTGCCCACCGTCGACCCGGAGAGCGGGGCACAGCTGGCGGTCGACCCCACCGAGCCCGATACCACCCTGCGCGTGGACGAGCACCATGAGATCAACCTGGGTGGCGTCTTCCACGACGAACTGGCTCTGACCGAGCCGATGCATCCGCTGTGTCGCGACGACTGCCCCGGCCTGTGCGTCGAGTGCGGGTTGCGCATGGACGCCGGCGACCACGCTCACCAGGCAGACGACATCGACCCCCGGCTTGCCGTGCTCGCTGCGCTCCTGAAGGGGCCAGAGCAGTAGGCGATCGATTCGCCACGAGGTCCGCGCTGCGGCTATACTGCGGCGTCCCGTCACACATTGGTAGGAGTTCCGGGTGGGCGTTCCCAAGCGAAAAGTATCCAAGGCGCGCCAGGGCGAACGCCGCGCGCACCTCGCGATCAGCGCGCCGCCGCTGGTCGAATGCGACCACTGTCATGAGCTGAAGCGCGCTCACCACGTCTGTCCGACGTGCGGTTGGTACGCCGGCCGCGAAGCAGTCGCGATCGAGCCGGTCTCCCCGGTCGAAGGCCAGCGCTAACCCACATGCGCATCGCGGTCGACGCGATGGGAGGCGACCACGCCCCCCGCGAGATCGTCCGCGGCGCCGTCGACTACGCACTCAGCCAGCCCGCCGACGAGGTCAGCCTCGTCGGCGACTTGCCGCGCCTCGAGCGTGAAGTCGCGGCGTACGGCAAGGGCGACCCGCCCAACGTGCGCTACGTCGACGCGCCCGAGGTCATCGAGATGGACGACCATCCGGCCACCGCGCTGCGAACGAAGCGCCGGTCGTCGATCCTGGTTGCGACCAATCTCGTGCGTGATGGGGACGCCGACGCGGTCGTCAGTGCGGGTTCGACCGGCGCAACGATGGCGGCTGCCATCCTTCGGCTCGGCAGAATCGAGGGCATCGATCGGCCGGCCCTGCCCGCCCACATGGTGACCGCCACCGGACCGGTGATGCTTCTGGACGTCGGTGCAAACGTCGATTCGGATCCGGAGCATCTCGTGCAGTTTGCTGCCATGGGCGCCATCTTCGCAGAGCACGTGCTGCACGTGACCAATCCTCGGATCGGCCTTCTGAACATCGGCGAGGAGGTGGAGAAGGGTAACCAGCTCGCCAAGGAGGCGCATGCCAAACTGGCATCCCTCGACCTCCATTTCGTGGGCAACATCGAGGCCCATGACATGATCGCGCATCGGGCCGATGTGGTCGTCTGCGACGGGTTCGTGGGCAACGTGGTGATCAAGTTCTTCGAAGGCATCACGAGCTTCATCTTTCGCGCCCTGCGTGAGGACCTCCAGCAGGGGCTGGTGGCACCGCTCGCGCTGCTGGCGCTGCGGCCAGGCTTCGACCGCCTCAAGGGGAGATTCGACTACGAGCGCTTTGGTGGGGCGCCGCTACTCGGCGTCAAAGGGGTGAGTATCGTGACGCACGGCCGTGCCAAAGCTCGCATGATCGAGCACGCCATGCGCGTTGCCTCGGAATCGGCCGAGGCGGGCGTCCCGGACCTCATCGCCAAGTGGACACAGGAGCATCCAGCACTGGTCCATCGCGGAGTGCGCTCCCGCATCGCGGCACGTCTGCATCGGGAACGGAGCTGACGATGCCCGCGCGCGCGGCGAAGCGACCGTCTGCGGCAAGCATGCTGGCACGGCGGCTGGCCCTGTTGGCCCTGTTCGAGGCGGAGTTCCGGCCCGGCTCGGCGGGTGACGCGCTCGCCAGGCTCGCCGATGAGCGCGAAGTCCCTGACGCGGTGCGTGCGCACGCGCTTCGCATCGTGGATGGCGTGGCCGAGCATCGCGACGCGCTCGATGCGCGGATCGCTGTCGAGGCGCCCCTCATCCCCGTTGCCGAGCTTGGCCGGGTCGAGCGAACCATCCTCCGGAGCGCGATCTACGAGGTGCTATACTCCGCCGCGACCCCGAGCGGGGAGACGATGCGTGATGCCGTATCCCTCGCCCGGATCTACGCCGGAGACGCAGCGCGACGCCTCGTCAATGGCGTGTTAGGAAGTGTTTCCAGATCATCGGGTGGAGGAGCCTGAACTCGTGACAGACGGCACCACATACGAACGCCTCAAGAAAATCATCGTCGAGCAGCTCGGCGTCGACGAGGAAGAGGTCCAGCCCCAGGCCTCTTTCGTCGAGGACCTCAATGCCGACTCGCTGGACCTGGTCGAGCTCATCATGAGTCTCGAGGAGGAGTTCGGCACGGAGATCTCGGATGAGGATGCCGAGAAGA
>JBDSJJ010000173.1:0-5956 GCA_039917415.1 Candidatus Limnocylindria bacterium
GTGATCCTGTTCTTCCTCGCCGCTGACCTCATCGTGCGAGCCATCTTCCGGCTGCGCGCCGACGGAGGCGGTGTGTCCGAGCTGCAGACGGTCACCCGCTCGTACGGCGAGCAGGTCGCGAAGTAGCTATGGACGTCGTGTACGGCATCCCGATAATCGGCGTCGTTTTCCAGTTCATCGGCTACCTGATCGACGTCTTTCCGATCATCGCGCCGACGATCGTGGGGGCGGCCACGCCGATTGCCCTCGGCGCCCTGTGCGGCTTCATGAACGAGCGATCCGGCGTGGTCAACATCGGCATCGAGGGGATGATGCTGACCGCGGCTTTCGTCGCGTGGTGGACGGCCTCCCTCACCGCGCAGCTCGTCCCGAGCGATGTCATCGGTCCGCTCGGCATCAGCGCCCCGCTGCTCATCGGGCTCACTGCAGCCATCGCGGCCGCCATGCTGGTGAGCCTCGTCCATGCCTGGCTCTCGATCACGGTTCGCGCCGACCAGATCATCTCGGGCACGATCATCAACATTTTCGCGGTCGGCATCACGGGCTACCTGAACCTGCTCGTCAGCCGGTCGGCGCCGCCTTCCGCGGGCCAGTTCAGCCGTTTGGAGACGCCGACCGCGCTCACCGACCTGCCAGGCGTCGGCTGGCTGTTCGATGCGGTCCTCTCACAGGGACCGATCGGCCTCGCACTGCTGGTTGCGGTGATCGTCATGCAGATTCTCCTCTTCCGCTCGCGCTGGGGCCTGCGCACTCGCGCGGTCGGTGAGCATCCGGAGGCAGCCGAGACCGTCGGCATCAACGTGATCGGGCTGCGCTATCGGAACGTCATCCTGGGTGGCGTGTTCGCCGGTTTGGCAGGGGCCTACCTGACCATCGAGTTCGGGAACTCGTTCCAGGGCGAGATGACGAACGGTCGAGGATTCATCGCGCTTGCGGCCCTCATCTTCGGGCGCTGGACCCCGCTCGGCGCATTGGGCGCGGCGCTCCTGTTCACGGCGTCGGAGGGCATCCAGCGCGCAGTGCGCTTCGGTCCCCCGGAGGGGGCGCTGGGCGACTTCCTGGCCGGCGTGCCGACCCAGTTCTACGGCGCGGTGCCGTACCTGATCACCATCATCGTGCTCGCCGGCGTGGTCGGGCGCTCAATGGCCCCCGCGGCCATCGGCCGGCCCTACTCGCGGGAGAAGCGCGAGCGCCGTGCCGCGGCAGAGCCCGATACAGCGGAGTCGACCTCGAGCTCCTGAAGGTCAGCCCGACATCGCCTGCGTCGGCGTATGCGGGTGCTGGCTGGGCGGGACCCGGAGCAGGTCGACCGACAGGCCCTGCGCGGTCATGTCGCGCACCACCGAGAGGTGGTCGTAGTCGACCGAGCGGAAGCCGATGGCGATCTCCGGATCGCCGATGTAGATGACCGCGTACCGGGCACGAGCATCACCCTCGGTGCCGCAGCCCACGGACCCGCAGGCCACGAAGTGCGCCTGGCCCACGACCCGATGGAACGCCTCGTGGGTGTGGCCAAAGCAGAACAGGTCGTCGGCCTCGTCGCTCGCGATCCGGGCCAGCACCCGCGACGGTCGGTCCGACCAGAGGTACTCGTTCTCGCGAATCGGCGAACCGTGGAACAGGTACATCGAGCGACCCGCGACATCCAGGCGCATCGTCTTGGGGAGCTGGCGCAGCCAGGATCGATGCTCCTCGTCCATGACGCCGGCCGTCCAGCGCATCGACGCATCCCCCGTGGCCTCGGCCTCGGCCGAGTCCCACGCGGCACCAGTCTGCTCGCGGTCCATGCCCACCGCCTCGTCCCAGTTGCCCTGGACGGTCGGGACGTCGAGGCTGCGGAGCAGCTCCACGGTCTCGTTGGGGTGCGGCCCGCGGCCGACGACATCGCCGGTGCAGTAGACGGCATCGGCGCCGATCTTGGCGATGTCGTCGAGAACCGCCCGGAGGGCGGGCAGGTTGGCGTGAACGTCGGAGATGGCAGCAATCCGCATGCGCGGAAGTGTCATCGGGCAACCGGTCGTCCGCAATCCCCTGCGGGTAGGACTTCCGTCCTGTGTCGGATCGACGCTAGATCGAGCCGCTGCCGACCGCGACGGGCGCCGCGAGGATGCTCACCTTGCCGGCGACGATCCGCGCCACCTCACGCAGCGCGATCGCCGCGGGCGAGTCATCACCACCCGGATACTGGGGTGACGTGATCGGGACGCCCGCATCCCCGCCGGCCCGGACGGCCGGCTCGAGCGGGATGCGGCCCAGCACCTCGAGCTCGAGCTCACGGGCGATCTTCTCGCCGCCGCCTGAGCCGAAGATGTCGTGCTCCTCGCTGCAGTTCGGGCAGATGAACCCGCTCATGTTTTCGATCACCCCGAGCGTCCGCACATTGACCTTGTTGAACATGCCGACTGCCTTGCGAGCGTCGAGGAGGCTCACCTCCTGCGGCGTGGTTACGATGACCGCGCCGGTGAGCGGGATGAGCTGGCTGAGGGAGAGTGCGGCGTCGCCGGTCCCCGGCGGCAGGTCGATGACGAGGTAGTCGAGCTCGCCCCACTCAACGTCGCGCAGGAACTGGGCGATGGCGCTGTGGATGAGTGGTCCGCGCCAGATCACCGGCGCATCGGCCTGGAGGAAGTACTGGATGCTCATCATCTGCACGCCATGGCTGATCACGGGGTTCGGCTTGCCGCCCGATCCGGTCACGTGTGCGCCTTGCGTACCCATCATGATCGGCACGTTCGGACCGGTGATGTCGGCGTCGAGCAAACCGACGCGAGCGCCATCCCGCGCGAGGCTGACGGCGAGATTCACGGCCACGGTCGACTTCCCAACGCCGCCCTTGCCGGATGCGACCGCAATCGTGTTCTTCACGCCGGGGATCAGGTCGGCTGCCGGTCCGCCGAAGGATCGCTTGACGTTGCTGGCCCAGTCGACGCGCACCGTCGTGGCGCCGATGGCGCTCAGCGCGTCGCCGATATCGCTCTCGATCGTCGCCTTGAGCGGGCACGCCGGCGTCGTCAGCTCGACAGTCAGGTCAACCACGCTTCCGTCGATGACGACGTTCTTCACCATGCCGAGCGAGACGAGGTCGCGCCCGATTTCGGGGTCCTTCACGCTGCCGAGAGCGGCGAGAATGTTGTCGTTCGTGAGCAGATCGGACATGGGCTGGCTCGGGGGCTCCTTCGTGCGGGACCGATGCGGCACACTGAGCGTAGCAGGTGCGGGACCGACCTTCACGGGCGGACCCTGGTACATGCGGCGGGCCTTGAAATATCGAGTGAACCGCACATCGAGGGGGACCGGGGTGTCGATTGCTCGATTGATGGAGCGCTCACGCTCACGCATGGCCCGGGCGACCTCCGATCATGCTGGCCGGCACTCGAAATAGCGAGGTCCTGACGCGCGCCCCGGCCTTCAGGAGAACTTCGCTCGACACATCGAGTGGTCGCGGCAGAGAGCCGTGGGCGCGGTTACGTCAGCCCGTCGAAAAGGGAATTCTCGCCGTCGACAGCGGTGGGAAGCGCCGAGGCCGCAAGCCGATAATGCTCGGTCCCGAGCCAGGCGTCACGTCGCTCGGATCCCCAGTCATGGAACGGCCCCGACGACCCGGTCTGTGATACGTGGCGGCTGATGGCGGCGAGCTTCAGCTGAGCGAGCTCTCCGAGCTCGAGGGCAACCGTCCGCTCGGCGGGCGATCCATACCCCCCGGCCGGCTTCTGTTCGCCCAGGGAGGCGACCACGTCGGCCGGCACCACGAGGTCGTAGAGCTTGGCGGCTCGCCACGCCACCTGGTCCTCCTCGAGGTCGTCCTCATAGGCGAGTGGCTCGGCGGCCCGGTCATAGGCGGCTCGCACCGCCCGCGACAGCACGATGTGATCGGTGTCACCGGTGACCCCGTCGGGGCCGAACGACAGGATGACCTCGGGTCGATGCATGCGGATCGGCTCGACGATGCGACCGACGAGATGGTCGAAATCCTCGCGATCGAGGTTGCCCTCGGCGTAGTCGAGCATGCGGACCACGCGGACGCCGAGCAGCGCGACCGACCGCCGCAGCTCATCCTCGCGCACGGTGTCGAGGTTGCGCCAGGTGACCGCGCCGAACTTCAGGTCGCGATTCTTTCCGCCGGGGGCGGGCGAGGAGGCAGTGAGCCGAGCGTCGAACCAGCCTCGCGTGACGCATACGACCACGACGTACGCCCCGCTCGCCGCGGCGCTCGCAATCGCGCCCGCGAAGCCGAAGGCCTCGTCACCGGGGTGCGCGACGACGACCATCAGGCTCCGCGCCGGGGCACGCTCGCGGACCGGTCGCCAGATCGATGACACGGCCGGCAGTATACGGGCCTAGCCGCCCACCTCGACGGGCATCGGCGCATCGCCGGTGCGGTCCTCGACCCGCGCCGAGACCGACGTCTCGATGACCGGCGCCCGGTCCAGGAAGCTCGCCTCGTTTCCGGTATCGATCACACGCTGCACCTCGTCCATGTCGAGGATCTCGTGGCGCAGCAGCAGGTTCAGCTCGTCGCGCAGAAACGTGCGCAGCATCTCCGGACCGTCGGTGCTCACGGTGAACCGAACGCCGCCGTCCACGAGCGCGCGCAGCACGCGTCGCACCTCGCTCAGGCTGCCGAGCACCCGCGTGTTGAGGTTCGAGCTCGGGCAGACCTCGAGCACCGTGCCACGCTCGCGCAGCATGGCGAGCACGGTCGGATCCTCGACGCTCCGCACGCCGTGGCCGATGCGATCCGGCTCGAGCGCCTCGAGCGCCTCCCGCACCTCGTGCGCACCGCCGGTCTCGCCGGCGTGCACCGTGAGCCCCAGACCGGCACGACGGCACTCGGCATAGATATCGGTGTAGTCGCCGAAACGGAAGCTGTCGGTGACCGGACCGGCAATGTCGATGCCGATCACGCCGCGGCTCCGCCAGCTGATCGCCTTGGAGGCGATGATCTCGTTGAGCGCCGGCGCGAACGACCGATCGAGGCAGAAGATGAGCCCGGCGCGCACCTGGGGATACTCGAGAATGGCGCGGTCCATGCCGCGCACCGCGGCCGCGATGATGTGATCGAGATCCTGCTCGCCGCCGCGGTTGCGCTTCATCGGGTTGAAGCGCAGCTCGAGGCCGGTGACGTTGTTCTTGCGATACGCCCCGCCGATGACCTCGTAGACGCTGCGCTCGACGGCGGTCGGGCTCGACTGGATGAGCTCGGTCCAGTGGAACAACTCGAGGTAGGCCTCGAAGCTTCGCTGTCGGCGCCCGACGGTGATGAGATCGCGGAATGCCCAGTAGTCCTTGGTCGGCAGCCTGATGCCCTGCGCGTGGGCGATGCCCCACATGATGGCCGGCGTCACGGCGGCGCCGAGGTGGACGTGGAGCTCGGTCAGCGGAGCGTGTCGGTCGAGGCGCGGTCGTTGCATCGCGTGGTCCGCTGGCGTGTTCGGCGGAGTGTAGCCGATGCTAGAATCTGCCCGCCATGGACCTGATTCGAGACGTCGCCAACTGGCTCGCCACCGACTGGGGCAACCGCCTGGGGTTCTTCTTTCCCCTCGTCCTGCTCGGCCTGCTCGGCCTCTACCTCCTCTGGCTGGTAGTCGGCTACCTGCGCGTGAGCCAGATTGGCATCGCCGAGCGCGCGACAGCAGACCACGCGGTCGCGCTGCCAGCCGGCGGCTCGACCGGCGACGATGTCCCGCGCGGCGTGCCCTACTGCGCGCACGACCGGCTCCAGTTCCCTGCCGGTGCCCGGTATTGCACGCAGTGCGAGCGAGACCTGTCCCTCGAGTGCACGAACTGCGGCGCAACCCTCTCCGCCGGCGACGCGTCCTGCTACCGATGCGGCACGCGGACCGGTGTCGCGGACACCGCCCTCCTGAGCTGACCGGTCGTCCCGGTCTGAGCGGCCGATGACGGAGCTCATCACGCTCCTCGTCGTCGGCGCGCTGGCCTGCCTGCTGGCCGGCGC
>JBDSJJ010000174.1:0-3126 GCA_039917415.1 Candidatus Limnocylindria bacterium
ACGACCAGTGCCCGGATGTACTCGGCACGGGGCGGCGCCTTCACGCCGTAGAGCTTCTCGAAGGCGATCGCCGGCGCGTGCTCGTTGTGCATCGTCGACAGGTAGTCCATCGGGTCGACGTAGGTCAGCACCGTGGTGTAGGTCGCGTTCTCGCACAGCTTCTCGATGCCGCGGTGCAGGTAGCCGAGCACCGGGTCGATGTCGACGATGATCTCGCCGCGCACCTTGACCACCAGACGCATCACGCCGTGCGTGGACGGGTGCTGGGGACCCATGTTCACGAGCATCTCGCCCTCATCGAGGGTGTAGACCTGGCGCTCGCGCTCCGTCTGGGGCGGTCGGTCCGGGATTCCGACCTGGTCGAAGCCGGCGTACTCGCCTCCCTGGTTCGTCCGCAGCGGGGTCAGCCCGGCAGCCGTGCGCAGCCGCTCCTCTTCGGCCCGATCCAATTCGATCGGGTCCGGGATGCGGGTTTCGGGATCGATGCTGGTCATTGCGGTCGGCTGTTGCTGGCAAGGGTCTCGCCGCCGGCCTCCCCGGGCGCGTCGTCACGCTGCGCCGATGGCGGGAAGGTGACGCCCGGAGCCTGGTTGAAGCGGGTCAGGTCCCAGGTCTCGGGGCGCTCGAGCGGCCGGACGCCGGCCGCTGACGAGTCCGCGGCGTCATCGGGCAGGACAAAGTCACGGCGCTGGGGGAAGCTGCGGTAGTCGGGCGACATGTAGATCCGGCGCAGGTCGCGGTTGCCGTCGAACACGATGCCCATCATGTCGTACATCTCGCGCTCGTGGAACATGGCGCCTTCCCACAGGTCGGTGATCGTCGCGATGCGCGGGTCGTCTCGATCGACGTGCGCGCGGATGCGCAGCCAGCCGGGGTGCTTCCAGCTGAACAGGTGGTAGACCACCTCGAACCGCTCGCCGGGACCGTAGTCGACGGCCGCGGCATCGGCCAGCATGAAGAACGCGAGGTCGTCATCGTCGCGTAGCGTCCGGAGCACGTCGTGGGCGCGCTCGCCATCGACCTGGTACTCGACGGTGTCCTCGTCGGTCCATAGGTTGCGCAGGTCGGAACCGAGGCGCTCAGCCAGCACTCGGACAAGCGCGCCGGCCGCGACGGGCGTGGTCAGCGGACATCTCCTTCCCAGCGCGTGCGCTGCGGGCCGCGGTCGACATATGTCCGCCACTGGCCGCGTCGCTCTTTGACCAGCTCGTGGAGCTTCATCATTCCGTAGATGAGGCCCTCGGGGCGCGGTGGGCATCCGGGAACGTAGACGTCCACCGGCATCACGCGGTCGACGCCCTGCACCACGCTGTAGCTGCGCTTGAAGCGACCGCCGGAGGTGGTGCAGGTGCCCATCGCCACGCACCACTTCGGCTCGGGCATCTGCTCCCACAGGCGCACCAGCGGCCCGGCCATCTTCGTGGTCAACGTGCCGGCGACGATCAGAACGTCCGCCTGTCGGGGGCTGGCGCGGAACGGGAACATGCCGAAGCGGTCGATGTCGTTCACGCTCGTGGCGGTGCTCATCATCTCGATGGCGCAGCAGCTGAGGCCCGACAGCAGCGGCCACAGGGAGTTGGCGCGAATGAGGTCGAGGATGTAGTCGGCCTTGGTCGGGATCACCTCGAGGAGGCCGTGGAATCCGCCCTGCGGGTGTTCGTCCATGCCGAACTCGCGGAGCATGTCGCTCTGGCGCGCCTGGTCCGGAATGATGATCGGCGCAGTGCCGGCTTCAGCCGGCGCGTCGGTGGTGGTCGGTCGGTCTATTGCCATCGCAGGTCACCCTTCTTCCATGCGTACAGCTCGCCGAACATGAGGACGGCCAGGAAGATCCCGATCAGGATGATCCCCTGGAACTCGAGCGCCCGCACCGTGATGGCCCACAGGTAGACGAAGATGATTTCGACGTCGAAGGCGACGAACAGCAGGGCATACAGGTAGAAGGCGAGGCCGAAGCGGCTCCAGGTGTCGCCGATGGTGTCGACCCCCGACTCGTACGGCAGCCCCTTCTGCGGGCGCCGGCGCCGATGGGTGATCAGCCAACTGAACAGGATCGTGCCGAAGACGAAGGACGTCGCGGCAAACGCGAATCCGATGACGTAGAGCAGTCCGGTGTGATCCATCTCCACTCCGGTTGCACGCGGTGCATTGGCGTGTCGGGCCGTGGCCCGACGCTGAGGTTCGTCGTTGGTGGAGCGGGGCGGCGCCTGAGCACGATCCCGACTCGATCACAGTCTAGCAGGGGTGTTCTGCCGCGTGGCCCGTTGGCCATCAGGGGTGGTCGCCGATACATCGGCGAAACGGGGCCCGAACACGCGGTTGGGTCCCGAAATGCCGATCCATCGGCTCCCACGTGGCCCTAGGTGTGCGATTGACCCGATTCGGGCCGCGTACTGACCGATACATCGGCATCGCGGCGCCCGAATGCACGTTCCGGCTCCGAATCGACGATCTATCGCGCGAGCGTGGGCCTCAGCGTCCCTGCCAGGCGGCCGCCACGATGAGCCGCAACCCGTCGCTCACCAGCGCATGCCCACCCATGAGGAAGGGCACGGGCGCGGCATTGGCCGCCTCGACCAGCTCGTGCAGCCAGGGAGTGGCCACGCGCACCGCGTCTCCGAAGTCCGATGCGAATCGCTCCTCCTCCGGCGGCCACGCCGACGCGTCCGACGATTCCGCCACGGCGGCCATGAGCACCCGCGAGTCGAGCACCACCGCGTCTCCGAGCGCCGCCAGCTCGTCCACCAGCTCGGCGGGGGAGGTGCGCGCCATCAGAGCGGCCAGGATCGAGCGCGGCGCCGCCGCGGGATCGCGCGCCGACCGCATTCCCCGCTCCTCAACCAGGCCGCGCACCCGACATGCCGTCTCGGTCTCGAGCTCCTGCCACGTGGCGCCGGGGATCCGACCGGCCACCACCAGCTCGGCGGACCGATCGCGGATCACCTCGCCGATCCGTCCGAGGTTCGGAACCTCCAGCGCGCGGTCCCCGGGCAGACGCGCCATCTCGAGATAGCCGCGCACCGACACTTCCAGCTCCCGCACGTCCGACAACCGCGTGGCGAGGCGCAGCAGCGCAAGGTCGAGGGTGGTATCCACGTCGAAACGCGCCCACGGCGTTGCTCCCAG
>JBDSJJ010000175.1:0-10716 GCA_039917415.1 Candidatus Limnocylindria bacterium
CGCAGCCCGAGCTCGGAAAAGGACATGGATCTCCTGACGTCCACGCGCCCGCCGCAGCGGGCCCGGTCAGGCGCAGTGAGTACGAAGGGTGCGGCAGCCCGGCGAAACGTTGACGCTGACCGGAGAGTCAGTCGAGCCGGGCGTTGATCGGCCGCGAAGGGTCGAATTCAATTCGGTCCGCGCTCCCGTGCCTGGGCAACTCATGCCCCGCGACAGGTGTGCTGCGGCTCCGCCAGTGTCGGTTGAGGCGCCGATCCTGTCAAACAGGACCATCGGCCGGTTCCGGCGATCCGTCGAAGCGGTCGAGCCGGAAGAGGCCGATGTCGTGCCGGGTCGACCCATCCATGGCGAGGTCCGCCATGATCTCGCCGATCACGCTGCAGAACTTATAGCCGTGGCCGCTGAATCCGGCCGCGATGCTGACCTGGGGCGCATCGGGCAGGCGATCCACGATGAAGTGCTCATCGGGTGAGTTCGTGAAGATGCAGGCCTTGAGCATCACCGTCGGGCCGGCACCGTCGGGGAAGTAACGGGTCGCGAAGGCGCGGAGCAGTGCCTCGTCCTCGGCGTTCGCGCCGCGATCGGGGTCGTCGGGGTCGATCGGCTCGCGGCGGTGGTGGTAGCGAGCGAACTTGAAACCCGGCACGTCATGGACCGGGAACCCGTAGTAGCTGCCGTCCTCCACGTCCATGATGAAGACGGGAAACCGCTCGGGCGTGAACAGCTCGGGTCGAGTCGGCTGGAGCCAGCCGACGACCTGGCGCTCGGGTACGGCCAGCCGTTCAAGGCGCGGGACCACCTTGCGCGCCCACGGACCGGCGGCGATCACCAGCCGATCGGCGTCGTGGGTCCCCGAATCCGTCGTCACGCGCACGCCCGCATCCGACGTCGCCTCCCAGCCACGGACCGGATCGCGGAAGCGCAGGTCGGCGCCATGCGCCATGGCACCGCGCACGTGGGCCAGGATCGCCCGTTCGGCCATAAGGAAGCCGCCATCGGCCTGGTAGACCACGCGGGTCGCGTCGTCGAAACCGACATAGGCCGGGTACCGCCGGCGAAGCTCGCGGCCGTCGAGGACCTCGTGCGGGATGTCATGCAGCTCGGCGGCCTCGAGGGCGCCGCGGAACATCGGTCCGTCCTCCGGTCCGCCCTCGACGCTGCCGGTCTTGATGAGCAGTGGCTCTTTGGCGTGCGCTTCCAGCTCGTGCCATAGCTCGTAGCTGCGCCGCAGGAGTGGAACGTACGACGGGTCCTCGTGGTACGCGAGCCGGATGATGCGGGTCAGTCCGCTCGAGGAACCGAGCTCGTGGAGGAGGTCATGCTGCTCGAGGCCCAGCACGCGCTGGCCGCGCGCGGCGAGGTGGAAGGCCGAGGCCGACCCCATGCCGCCGAGGCCGATGACGATCGTGTCGAACCGCTCACCCATTCTCCGATGCCTCCTGCCTTCCTGGATCAGGCCGGCTTCACGACCATGAGCACGATGATCGCGATCACCAGCACCGCCAGCACGATGCCGACGATCCGGCTCCGTCCGCTGAGCGCGGCGAACTCCGCGCTATCGGCGCCATTCGCTTCGTAGGCGGCGATCAGCTTCGTCAGAGTCGGTGAGTACATCGTGAAGGCCACCGCGCCCATGACGACGTAGAGGCCGATGGCGACCGCCACCCACAGCTCCGTGAATTCCCACGGCCCGCCGAGCACGAGGAGGATGCCGAGGACGAGCAACCCGCCGTAGGCCGGATTGGCGATCCGATCATCGAGGAATTTGATGCCGCGCAGCGCGTACCCGGTGTGCTCCGGCTCCCGCGCGGCCCGCGCGATCCAGACCGAGTACGTGATGTTCGCGCCCACAGCCACGATCGCGAACAGGACGTGGAGCGTCTTGATCCACGGGTAGAACTCCACCGCGGGGCCTCCTCATCGGTTCGATTGTTGACCGGCGACAGAATGCCACTTCGCCAGGGCCGCCGCCGCCGTCCCGCCGCGGCCGCCCGCCGCCCCCCGCCCTGCCGGCCGCCCCGCCGATCGCGGCGCCGATAGATCGTCGGAATCGCGCCTGGATGCCTTTGCCGGCGCCACCCTGCCGAAATATCGGCTGTAGGTTGGCCCGAACGGCACGATACGGGGTGCTCGGGCCACGTGACGGCCGACATATCGGCGCAACGGCGCCGCCATCGCAGTCCGGGCGGCATTCCGCCGATACATCGTGGTTCCACCGAGCCGCCAGAACCCCGGCGAAGCCATTGACGCGGCTCGGCTCGTGCCGGAAGATGCCGCTCGGAGGGTGAGATGAACTCCGTAGTGCTCGCGAAGACGGCTTCCGGCTCGACCTACGTCCTCTCGATCGGCACCGATGGCGTGCAGTGGCGGCGGTTGCCGCGCGAGGGAGCGGTCGGCACCTCGTGGGGTGCATCCGGATGGGAGGCCACCGTCCCGAGGATCGTCCCGGGCGAACGGCTCCTCATCGGCAACCTGCGATCCACGCCGGTCACGAGCGTCGAGATCCTTCCTGCCTGACATCGGGCCGCAATCGACGCGGCATGCCGCGTGCATTGCTCGCCTGCCACGAGAGCGAGCGGAGGCAGCGTGAACACCGGGCCCGACGACGGTGCGACAGATGCGACGCGCGGCAAGCGCGAGAGATGGTGGCGCTCGGTATTCCTCATCGTCGCCACGATCTACGTCACCCTGCTCCTCATCGGCCTGCTGCTGCGAATCCTCGAAGGGTTCACGCAGATCGTCCTCATCCTGTTCGTTGCATGGCTGCTGGCCTTCGTGCTGTCACCGGTGGTCGGATGGGTCGTCGAGCGCCGGTGGCTGCCGCGCGGGGCCGCCATCGCAGCCGTCTACGCCCTGACGCTGCTCGGCAGCGGATTCGTCCTCTTCTATGCCGCTTCATCGATCGGCACCTCGATGGGCGAGATCGCCGCCGACTTCCCGCTGACGCGAGCACGCATCGAGGGCACGCTCAACGACTTCGAGGGCGCCATCGCGTTCGGCAGGTTCGATCCGGATCTCGTGGGGCTGTACCGGGATGTCGAGGCCACCGTCGGACGGATCGGTTTCGAGATCCTCGGTGATGTGCCGTCGGTCACGCTCGCCGTGCTCGGTGCGCTGGTCCTCGTCATCATCCTCAGCCTCTACATGCTGGCCGACAGCTCGCGCATCGTCACGCGGCTGGGTCGCGTGATCCCGTCCCGCTATGCCAATGAGTACGAGATCCTGCAGCGAACGGTCTCGAACGCGTTCGGTGGCTTCCTGCGAGCCCAGGTGATCCTGGCCTCCATGCAGACCCTGCTCACGATCGCGGTCGTCTTTCTCGCGGATCTGCCGTACGGCTTCCTTCTCGTTGCCATCTCGGCGATCGCCATGCTCATCCCGTTCTTCGGCCCACCGTTGGCGCTGGTGCCGCCGATCCTGGCGACCGCGATCTTCAATCCCGGGTTGCTCCTCGTGGTGGCGCCCGTCCTCCTCATCGTGCAGACGGTCCTGGTGAACTACCTCCAGCCGCGCCTGATGCGCGAGGCGCTCGGGATGCATCCGATCCTCGTCCTCGTCGGGCTGCTGATCGGCGCGCAGGTCGCCGGCCTGTGGGGCGCCCTGTTCGGGATCCCCGTCCTGGCAGTCCTCAACGTGTTCTTCACCTACGCGGTGAACCTGCGGACGATCGAGGAGACACCAGCCGTGGAGATGGAGGAGGCGATCGAGCAGGCGCGGCGCGATGCGCCGGACGCCACCCCCGAAGAGCTTGTCGCCATCGCCGCCGATCGGGTGGAGGACGAGCACGTCGACGAGCAGATCGAAGGCTCAGCGGCGGACAAGGCCGCCAAGGCGGAGGCCGCGAAGGCTTAGCGACGGGTCAGCGGCGGCCGCTGCCGGTGCGGTGCAGGGAGCACGACCGCTGGACAATCGAGTCGAGCTCGCTCGCGGACCACGGCTTGTCGCGGGCGGGAGAGCTGAACGAGAGGACTTTGTCGCCGGTGACCACCACCACCGGGATGCTGGCCAGCTGTGGGTCCCTGGCCACGGCCCGGGAGAGCTCCCAGCCGTCCATGCGCGGCATCCGAAGGTCGGTGAGCACGACGCAGGGCGTGGGTCCTGCCTGGAGCCGGTCGAGTGCATCGGCGCCATCCACCGCCGTCGACACCGCGTGGCCGGCATCGGTCAGGGCATCGACGAAGAACGATCGGACGCTGTCATCGTCGTCGACCACGAGGACCGAATGTTGCCGCGCCGGAGCGCTTCCTCTCTTCACACTGGGCTTCACCAGCATGGCGCGTGCCGGACGCCGCATGGGCCGATGGTCCCACCCGCAATGGGACCCAGACGGCAGCTGGGTCATGCCCCCCACCCGGACCAGTCGGCTAGTGACCGGGGGGCGGGAGACCCATAGGGTTCGGATGGGCGACCGAGCCGCCCGACTCACGAATCCCACGACGAGGTCTCCATGTCCCTGCCCGCGACCACCCGTCGCCCGCGACGGATCATCGCTCGCACTCTCGTGTTCGGAATGAGCGCTCTCCTCGCCGCCGGCGTCCTGACCTGGAGCCCGGCCGCGACCAGCGGTTGGAACCAGGGATCCGCCGAAGCCACCCTGTGGCAGCTCATGAATGGCGCGCGCACGAACAACGGGATGGCACCCGTCCAGCAGCACGGGACGCTCGTGAGCCTCGCCCGATGGCGCAGCCAGGACTTGCTCAACCGGGACTACTTCAGCCATACGATCCCCGGGTGTGGTTGCCAGGTCTACACCTACTACGACTCGAACGGCCTGCGCTATGACTGGGCCGGCGAGAACATCGGCTGGAACTCCGGCCTCGACGACTCGTACTCGCCGGTGCGCGTGCACGAGAAGTTCATGGGCTCACCCGGCCATCGGGCCAACGTGCTCGATAGGCGCTTCACCCATGGCGGGGTCGGGGCTGCTGCGGCGGACAACAAGCAGTACCAGGGCTACGTCCAGAACACCCGCATGTACACCGAGCTGTTCATGCAGGCCTCCGGCTCCTCGACGCCGGCTCCGCCTCCCAGCGGTGGCGGCGGCGGTGGTGGCGGTGGTGGTGACGGCGGCGGCGGATATGCGCCGGCACCGGTCGCGGCGGCGACTCCGAAGCCCGAGCCGAAGCCGAAGGCGATGGTCGTGTCTGCTCCGGCCCGGCCGGCGTCGACCGCGGGTCTCGACGGCGTGGCGGCGCTGGTGCTGGAACGCCCCCAGATCGATGGTGCGGCCCGGCTGGCAGCCGATGACGCCCTCGGCGTCCCGAGCTCCGCGCCATCCGAGCCGGCCCCGACGCTGGCTTCGCAGCCCGGTGGCATGGAGGTCGCGGCTGCCGAGCCGGCAGAGGTCGGCCTGTTCGACGGGATCGTCGGCTCCCTTCTGGGGTTCCTCTTCGGCTGATCCCCGGGCAGGCGTGCAATCCAGTCGTTTGCGTTGGCAGCAACCACCCAGAAGCCGCAGCGATCAGCACCGGTCGGTAGACTGCGGCCATGACCGTGATCCTCGAGGCCCGCGACCTCGTCAAGCGTTACGCCCTGGGTGACGGCGAGGTCGAGGCCCTGCGCGGCGTCTCGCTCCAGGTCAACGCCGGCGAGTTCGTGGCGATCATGGGAAGCAGCGGCTCGGGCAAGTCGACCATGCTCCACCTGCTCGGCGGCCTGGACCTTCCGACCTCGGGCGACGTGGTCATCGACGGCATCGGGATCTCGGCGCTGGACGAGGAGCGCCGCACGCTCACGCGACGCGACAAGACCGGCTTCGTTTTCCAGTTCTTCAACCTCATTCCGCTGCTCAGCGTCGCGGAGAACGTCGCACTTCCCTTCCTCATCGCCGGCGACCACGCCAGCCGCCACCGCGAGCGCATCGCGGAGCTGCTCGGCATGGTGGGGTTGGCCGACAAAGCCGACCATCGGCCCGACCAGCTTTCCGCCGGTGAGCAGCAGCGCGTCGCGCTGGCCCGGGCGCTGGCCACCAAGCCCGCCATCCTCCTCGCCGATGAGCCGACGGGCAACCTCGATTACACGACCGGCGCCGAAATCCTCGACCTGCTGTGGGACTCGGCCGATCGGCTGGGCCAGACGGTGATCCTCGTGACCCACGACGCGCGTGCCGCCGCCTACGCCGATCGGGTGATCGTTGTCCGCGACGGCCAGATTCGCGACGAGATCACGCTCGGTCGACGGAGCGATCACCAGGCTCGACCCTTGATCGCGCGGCTCGCCGAGCTCGGGCTCTAGCCGCCGATGCGCCTGGCGAACATCGCCTGGCGGGGCCTCCGTGCCCGTCCGCTGCGGACCAGCCTGACCGTCATCGGCGTGGCGCTCGGCGTGGCGGTCGTGGCGGCCACGATGATCACCGGCGCCGCCTCCGACGCCGCCCTGCGCAGCGCCACGGCAGACCTTCTCGGTGCCGCCGATGTCCGGCTCCGGGCCTTCGACGAGGCCGGGTTCACACCGCGCACCGTCCAGGCGTTGCGGGCGATCCCCGAGGTCGTCACCGCGGCCCCCGTCAGCGAGCGCCGGCTGGTGGTGCATACCGCGCCGGGTGACGACGAGCAGGTCTTCTCGCTCCACGTCGTGGGCATCGATCCGGAGGTCGACGAGCGGATCCGCCAGCCGCGCCTCGTTGCCGGGGTCCCGCTCTCGGCCGACAATCCGACCGATGCGCTGGTCCCGGCGTCATGGGCCGCGCGGCATGGGCTGGGCCTCGGCGACGAGCTCCGCCTCGACGGACGCCGCCGGGACATGCCCCCGCTCCGCATCATCGGACTGATGGCCGACACGGGCTTCGCCGTCCTCGAGCAGGGCAACGTCATGGTCGTGTCGCGCTCGACGCTCGATGACTCGTTCGAGGTGCCGGCACCGATTCGCTACCTCGACCTCGACCTGGGGGAGGGCGACACGACCGTCGCCCTGGGCCTCGTGACCCAGCGGCTCGACGAGCCGTTCATCGTCGAAACCGCCATGGACGCGGCGGAGCGACTGGCATCGGCGCAGGCGAGCTTCGGCACCGTGGCCTTCCTGTTCGGCCTGGTGGCGATGGTCGTCGGGGCGTTCCTCGTCGGAAACACGCTGGCCATGACGGTCGGGGAGCGAACTCGGGAGTTCGGCCTGCTGCGAGCGGCCGGGACGACCTCTCGGCAAGTCCTGGGACTCGTCCTGCGGCAGGGGGCGGCGCTCGGTGTCGCCGGCAGCGCGCTTGGGATCGTGGGGGGCATCGCGCTGGCGGCGCTGATGATCGGCTTTCTCGCGTCAACGCGCGCGGCTTTGGTGGTCGGGCTGCCGCTGCCGATCGGTGGCCTGGCGCTCGCCTTCGTGCTGGGGCTGGGCGTCACGTTGGCCGGCGCGGTCGTTCCAGCCCTGCGGGCGGCCCGCCTGTCTCCCGTGGCTGCACTGCGGCCGTCGCGGGGATCCGGGCAGGGGCTCGGCGATCGGCTGCGGACGCTCGTGGTCATCGAGCTGGTGGTCGTTGCGGCGGGGATCATCCTGTTCCCCATCGAGCGCGCCGGCACACCAGTGGTTCCGCTCATCCTGTCGCTGGCGCTCCTGCTCGGCGGCGCGGTGGCGACGGCCTACGTGCTCGAGCCGATCGGGCGGATCATCGGGCGACCGTTCGAGTGGTTCTTCGGCGCCCAGGGCCTGTTCGGACGGGCCAACCTGTCGCGTGACCGGGTGCGAACGGGGCTGACAGTCGGCGCGATGATGATCGCCCTGGCCGCGGTCGTGGCGCTGGGCACGGTCGCGGAGTCCGCGCGTGCGGGCGCCGAGCGCTGGGTGGCGTCGATCCTGCCCGGCGGGAACGCCATCCGCAGCAGCATTCCACTCGATGTCGAAACGTTCCGTCCCACGTTCGAGGCCACGGCGGGCCTCCAGATTGCGAGCCCGGTGCTTGAGCTGCCCGCCGTTCGCGTCACCGACGACGCGCAGGAGGAGGTCAGCCTGGCCGGTATCGACCCCAACGTGTTCCAGGATTCCGGCGCGCTCATCGTGAACGGCGCGCTTCGGGCCGACGCCTATGCCGACCTGCGCGACGGCGGCGCCGTTCTCGTTCCGGCTTCGCTCGCCACCCGAGAGGGGATCGAGGTCGGGGACGTCCTCGCCGTCGGCCAGCCCGGCTCCGAGACCATGGACTTCAGCGTGGCCGGAATCGTGGAGTACACGCTGCCCGCACGGACGCCGGACGGGGCACTGCTCGTCAGCAGCGCCGATGCGCGCGACCTGTTCGGCGTCACCGCTGCCTCGCTGTGGGTGATGATCCCGCAGGCCGACATCCCACCGTCCGCGTTTGCGAGCTCGGTCCGCGACACAGCCGACCAGCTGGCGGCGCAGCCACTCACGGCGCGCGACCTGGCTGGCGACCTGGCACAGTCACTTGATCGGCTGGTGGGGCTGTTCGACGTCCTGGCGCTGATCGCGGTCGTCATCGGCGCACTGGGAATCGTCAACACGCTCGGCGTCGGCATCAGCGAGCGGGTGCGCGAGATTGCGATCCTGCGCGCGCACGGCATGACCGTCGGCCAGGTGCAGGCCATGGTCGTGGCCGAGGCCGCCATCATGGGCGCGATCGCCGGTGTGCTGGCCATTGTCACCGGGCTGCTGGTCGCCTTCGCGCTCGTCAGCGGCGGGTCGTCGGCCGACCTGGCGGGCGGGCTGCGGCTGCCATGGGCGCTGCTCGTGGCCGTGGTGCTGGTGGGCACCGGCGTCGCGGCGCTGGCCGGACTCTACCCGGCGCGCGTTGCCGCCTCGCTGCCGATCGTTCGTCACCTCAAGCAGTTCGAATAGGAGGACCTGACCGTTGCCAGCCGGATTGTCCGAGGTCTCCGCGGGGCGGGGATTCGTGGGGCGGCTCGAGACGGGGAGCGACCTCGTCGAGGAGATCGACGCGTTCTGCGCCGAGCACAGCGTGGTCGCGGCGCAGGTGACGGTCATCGGCGCGCTGCGACGGGCGGCGTATGCCTACTACGAGCAGCACGACCGGCGCTACCGGGAGCTCGAGTCGCGGACCCATCACGAGATCGTGGGGTTCCTGGGAAACGTTTCGCTGCGCGATGACAGGTCGTTTCTCCATGCGCACGCCACCTTTGCCGATGCGTCCGGCGCCACCGTCGGCGGCCATCTGCTTCGTGGCTGCGAGGTCTTCGCGGCCGAGGTCATGATCCGCGAGTTCAGCGGGGTGTCCCTGGTGCGGACGCCGGACGAGGAGACTGGCCTCGCGCTCTGGTGAGCCTGCGGGTCAGGCGGTGAGGAACGGCAGGACTGCTGCGGTGAACTGCTCCGGGTCCTCCATCGGCGGGAGATGCGCCACGCCGGGGAGCTCCTCGAACCGGGCTCCGGGAATCTCCGACGCCAACATCCGGGCGATCTCGCCGAAGTCAGGCTGATCCAGGGCTCCGACCATGACGAGGGTGGGTACTGAAATCTCCCCCAGCCGAGCTCGGCGCGACTCCGTCGCCCACGCGCCCTTGGCGTCGTCGTTGTCGTAGTCGAGCGCGCGACGTTGCATCTCCCACACGCGTTGGCGCAGCGCGGCCGGCACGGCGTCTGGGCCGCGGGTCGGGCCGTCCAGCCACGTCCGCACGTTGACCCACGCCACCTCGTCCAGGTCGCCCGAGTCCCAGGCAGCCTCCTCGAGATCCCATTCGTGCTTCATCGCATCGGAGTGCTCCCAGCCGTCGATGCCCGAGGCGATGACCACGAGGCGCTCCACGAGCTCCGGATGGGCAATGGTCAGGTCGAGCGCCATGTGCCCACCCATCGAAACACCAAGGACCGAGGCTTGCGGAATGCCCAGCGCGGCAAGAATCGCGACCGCATCATCGGTGTACGAGAACGGTCCGGACGGAAGCGGCGAGTCGCCGTAGCCGCGCATGTCGAAGCGAATCACGCGGAACCGCTCGGCGAATGCCGGCAGCCCGTCGTCCCACATCCGCCGGTCGACGATTCCAGCGTGGATCAGGAGCAGCGGCGGCCCCGCGCCGGACTCGTCGTAGGCGAGGTCGATGCCGTTGATCGGAAGGGTGGTCATGGCGATGAGGATAAGCCCGTGGAGGTGCGCCGATGGATCCGGAACGGCAGACGACCGAAGCGGGACCTCCGACCGCCGGAGGGGTACCTCGTTCCTATGTTCCGCGACGCACCGGCGTCCTACGCTGGAGTTGTGAACGCCATGCAGGTCGGAAGCCTGACCACGCCGGCGCCGGCCTCTAGGCCGGCCGCGCTCGTTCGGTGGCTCGGTGGCATCGCCGAAGTGATGCCGGGCCGGGCCGCTGCGTCGGATGCCGGGGCGTCGCGTGACGCGATCTTTCGCATCGGCGTGGCCATCGGGGTCACGACGACGATCGTCGGCTTCGGCGCCTGGGATCCAATCACCGTGGCCGTTCCCACACTGCTCATCGGAGTGTGGCTCGGGATCGGAGCAGGCATCCATGCGGTCCAGCTCATCGCATCACGTTCGCGGGCCGCTCTGCCTGCCATGCCGAGTATCCCGTTGAGGTTTGCAGGTCCGACCGGCCGATTTGCGCTGAGGCGTCGAGATAATGCGCGCATCGAGGTGGTCGCCGGAGATCAGGTGGTCGCCGAGATCGCGGCGGACGAGCACGGCGACGAGCTCGTGATCTACGAGATGCCCGATGGCGACGAGTCTGGGCTGATCGAGCTCGGCAGCGCCATCGGCCAGGCCATCGTGCTTGCCTCGGCGAATCCGTCATCCGAGCTGCCGCC
>JBDSJJ010000176.1:0-9209 GCA_039917415.1 Candidatus Limnocylindria bacterium
GTGAGCGCCCAGGTGCGCGGGGTGATCGGCGAATGATGCCTACTACGCCCGTCATCGAGACCCGCGGCCTGGTGAAGCGTTACGGCGATCAGCTGGCCGTGGCCGGGGTCGACCTCGTCGTCGGGCCCGGCGAGATTTTCGGGCTCGTCGGCCCCAACGGAGCCGGCAAGACGACCACGATGAAGATCCTGGCGACGTTGCTGGCGCCCACGGCTGGGGAGGCGTACGTCACCGGCATCTCTGTCGAGGCGGATCCGCTGGAGGTTCGGCGACGCATCGGCTACATGCCCGACTTCTATGGCGTGTACGACGACCTCCGCGTCTGGGAGTACCTGGACTTCTTCGCGCGCTGCTATGGCGTACCGGCCAACCGCCGGCCGCGCATGATCGATGAGCTGCTCGAGATCGTGGGCCTCACCGAGAAGCGCAACGGCTACGTGGAGACGATGTCGCGCGGCATGCGGCAGCGGCTGTGCCTGGCCCACACCCTCGTCCACGACCCCGCCCTGCTCATCCTGGATGAGCCGGCGTCGGGCCTCGATCCGCGGGCCCGGGTCGAGATGCGCGAGATCCTGCGCGAGCTGCGCAGCATGGGCAAGACGATCCTTGTCAGCAGCCACATCCTGCCCGAGCTCGGCGAAATGTGCACCGGCGTGGCGATCATCGATCGCGGCCAGGTCCTGCGTTCCGGGAGCATCGGCGAGATCGAGCGGTCGCTGCGCGCCAGCGCGCTGCTGCGCATCGAGGTGCTCGGCGATGAACGGGCGGTGGAAGCTGCGCGGGCGTGGCTCGGAACCGATCCACGCATCGCGGACGTCCTTGGGGGGACCATCGACACCGACGGCGCCACGCGCATCGAGGCGTCGTTCGACGGGCCACCCGACGGCCAGGCCGACCTGCTTCGCGCGATGATCGAGGCGGGGCACCGGGTGGTCGGTTTCAACCAGGCGACGAGCGACCTCGAGGAGATCTTCCTGAAGGTCACCGGACACCTCGACGAGGAGACGGCGGCATGACGACGACGGAGGCGAGCATGGGACGTCCGCCGCGCCCGTCGGCCGTGCGCGAGTTCGGAGCGTCCGTCGCCACGATCATGGTGAAGGAACTGCGGTCCCGGATGCGGGGCCGGCGCGCGTTCATCGTGCTGACCGTGTACCTGGTCATCCTGGCCCTGATCACCTACGGCGTCTACGTCGTGGTGGCGCCGAACGTCGGTGGCATCGGCGGGGGCTTCGGCGGGTTTGGCGGCCAAGCCAATGCATCGGCCATCATCGGGCAGTCGATCTTCACGCTTCTCTCGATCTTCCAGCTCATCCTGGTGAGCTTCATCGCCCCGGCCTTCACCGCCGGCCAGATCAGCATGGAGCGCGAGAAGCAGACGCTGGATCTCCTCATCAGCACGCCGATGCGACCGGCGGCCATCGTGATCGGCAAGCTGGCGGCCGCGCTCGCCTTCGTAGTGTTGATGATCGTGGCTGCCGTCCCGATCACCGCCATCGTGCTCATGTACGGCGGGGCGTCGGTCGACGACATCGTCCGGCAGCAGGTCGTGCTGCTGGCCACGGCGCTGCTCCTGGGAGCCATCGGCCTCTTCTATTCCGCGCTCCTCAAGCGGACCCAGGCCGCGACGGTCCTCACTTACATCACCATGCTCGCGCTGACTGTCGGCACGACCATGCTCTTCATCTTCTGGACGGTTGTCGCCAACCAGTCGGATCAGGGCTTCGGCATCGGGCCACCGAAGCGTGCGCCGGAACAGCTGATGTACCTCAATCCCGGCGTCGCGATGCTCGACGTGGTGGCCAATGCGGAGCCCGGCGGGTCCGGTGGCATCGGCAGCCTCCTCGCGCAGATGCGCGGCGACGCGGTGAACTTCGGGGGAGACGTCGAGTGCATCGGCGACGAGTGCCGGCCGGTCGACCAATTCGGCAACGTCCTGGACAACGCAGCGGCACCGACCACCGGGTACTGGTGGACGCGGGTCACGATCACGTTCGTGGTGATCTCGGCGCTCCTCACATACGCGGCAACGCGACTGGTCGTGCCCACGGGCATGCGGTGGGCGTTCCGGCGAGCCCGCGGATCGAGCGGGCGGCTGCCGCGGACCGCGGATGACGCCGAGGCTGCCGAGATCGCGGAGATTCCCGAGGAGCCGCGAGCATGAACGAACGCGCAATCCTGGCCGCGGTCGCCGAGCGCCTCGGACCAGACTCCGTTCGACGCCTCCAGGCGCTCCGCAGGCGGCTCTGGTGGCGCCGGTCGGTGCGATCGGGGCTGGTGATCCTGGCCGCGTCCGTGTTGCTCGTCGCATTCGTCCAGCTCGTCGCCCGCGCCTTCCCGATCGAAGCCACGCTGCCGGTCCAGGCGCTGATCGGCGCTGTGGCGATCGTCGCCTGGTTTGGCGACAGCTGGCGCCGACGCCCGACGCTGGCCGAGGCGGCCCGTCGAGCCGACGAGGAGCTCGGAATGCGCCAGCGCCTCGGCACCGCGCTCGAGCTGGCACGCCACGAGTCGCGCGATGCGCTCGAGGCTCGGCAGCTGGCCGACGCGCGCGCCCGACTCAATGAGATCGATCTGCGCCGCGCCTTCCGCCCGCGCCTGGCGCGCACGCCGCTGGCCGTCGCCGGGATCGGGATGGTCATGGCACTGCTGCTTGTCGCCTGGCCGAATCCGCAGGACGACCTGCTCGCCCAGCGCCGAGCCGCACGCCAGGCCGCGGAGCGCGTTGCGGAGCGCGTGGAGGCGATCGCCGACGAGGTCGGTGAAGAGAACGTCGAGAATCCCGACCCCCGCCGCGAGCAGCTGGCGCGCGAGCTGAACGAGCTCGTCCGGCAGCTGCGCGAGCAGGGCGACGATCGCGAGGCAACCCTGGCCCGCATCGGTTCCGTGCAGGAAGAGCTGTCGCGGCAGACGGATCCGCAGGCCGCCGAGCGCGACGCCGCCCTCACCCAGCTGGCCCGCGCCGTGTCGCAGGCGGCCACCGACGACCCCGACGCGAACCCCGAAGGCGATCCCGAGGAGGCCGCGCGCCATCTCGAGGAGCTCGCCGAGCGCGCCGATGAGATGACTCCGGAGCAGGCCGCCGAGCGCGCCGATGAGCTTCGTCGCGCGGCCCAGGCTGGGGCCGCCTCCCAGCCCGCGGCGGCCAGTGCGCTGGCCGAGGCCGCGGATGCTCTCGATGCCGCCGCGCGCAGCGGCAGCGAGGAGGATCGCCAGGCCGCGGCCGAGGCGCTCGAACGCGCGGCCGATGCGATGCGCGATGCGACACGGGATCGCCAGGTGCAGCGAGACTTGGCACGGGCCCAATCGGCCCTCCAGGACGGGGCGCGACAGGTTGCGCGCGCGGGCCAGCCCACGGGCTCGACCATCGGACAGCCGGGCGCTTCGGGGCAACCTGGGTCGTCCGGCCAGCCCGGGTCGTCCGGCCAGCCCGGGTCGTCCGGCCAGCCCGGGTCGGGCCAACCGGGTGCTTCTGGACAGCCGGGGGCATCCGGCCAGCCGGGGAGCGGCAATCAGCCAGGAAGCGGGAATAACCCGGGCTCCGGGAACAACCCGGGCTCGGGCAACAACCCGGGCAGTGGCAACCAGCCCGGCAGCGGTGGGCAGGCCGGAAACGGAGGCGGCACCAACGTTCGGCGCATCCCGGGCGGCGGCGTTCGCACCGGCAGCTTCGGTGGCCCGACGTCGGGCAACCAGGGATCGGAGACGGACGGCGAGGGAAGCGTGCTCTCGGACTTCGATCGCTTCGGCCGGCCCGGTGATCCCGACTTCATCGCGGGCAGCGGCGGGAACGGCGGCACCGACCAGACGGGCAGCGGATCCGGCGTCGGCTTCGACAACGACAGCGTGGTCCCCTACGCATCGGTCTTCGACCTGTTCAACGACTACGCGCAATCTGCACTCGATCGGCAGCAGGTGCCGATCACCCTGAAGGACTTCGTCCGCGACTACTTCTCCCGCCTCGACCCGAGCGAGTAAGCAGAGGATCCATGACCGAGCCGATCACCCCCACCACCGCCGAGCCGACCCAGGATCTGGCGCCGGAGCAGTTCGCCGAGATGGCGCAACGGATCGAGACCGAGGTCGGGTCGTTCATCGTCGGACAGCAGCAGCTGGTGCGACAGACCGTCATCAGCCTGCTCGCCGGATCGCATGCGCTGCTCGAGGGCGTGCCCGGTCTTGGCAAGACGATGCTGGTGCGCACGATGGCCGATGTGCTCGACCTGGGATTCAGCCGCATCCAGTTCACGCCGGATCTGATGCCCGCCGACATCATCGGCACGAACATCATCGTCGAGGAGGGCGGCGAGCGGCGCTTCCGCTTCCAGCAGGGGCCGATCTTCTCGAACCTCGTCCTTGCCGACGAGATCAACCGGGCCACGCCGAAGACCCAGAGCGCACTGCTCGAGGCGATGCAGGAACACCGCGTCACGGTGGCCAAGCAGCAGTACACGCTGTCCGAGCCGTTCTTCGTGCTCGCGACACAGAACCCGCTCGAGATGGAGGGCACCTATCCCCTGCCCGAGGCGCAGCTCGACCGCTTCTTCTTCAAGATCGACGTGCCGTTCCCCTCGGAGGAGGACCTGATCTCGATCATGGAGCGGACGACGGGAATCGATCAGCCGAAGGTCGGCAAGGCCGCCACCGGCGCCGATGTGCTCGGCATGCAGCGTCTGGCCCGGGACGTGCCGATCGCATCGCACGTGATGGCCTACGCCATCCGCATCCTGCGCGCCACCCACCCCGACACCGAGCGGGTGCCGGAGATCGTGAAGTCCTACGTCCGCTACGGCGCGTCCCCACGCGGCGCCCAGGCCATGGTGCTGGGGGCGAAGATCCACGCGCTGCTCGACGGACGGTTCAACGTCGCGTACGGCGACGTCCAAGCGGTGGCTCCGCCGGCCCTCCGCCATCGGGTCATCCTGAATTTCGAGGGCGAGGCCGAAGGCATCAGCACCGATTCCGTGGTCCGGGCGGTCATCGCCGAGACCCCCACCGAGCCGGCCGAGTAGCAAGCTCGGACGATCGTATATCTCGTATATACGATCCGAACCGATGAGTACTACCGAGCGCGCGCCGTTCTTCGACGAGGCATTCCTGCGCCGCCTCGAGCAGCTGGAGCTCGCCTCGCGGCGCATGACCGCGGGGCGCATGAAGGGTGAGCGGCGCAGCGTTCGCCGCGGTCAGAGCGTGGAGTTCGCCGACTACCGTAATTACGCGGCCGGGGACGACCTGCGCCAGCTCGACTGGAACGCCTATGCACGGCTCGAGAAGCTGGTCGTCAAGCTGTTCGTGGAAGAGGAGGACGTCACGGTCCATGTCCTCGTGGACGCGTCGCGCTCGATGGACTACGGCCAGCCGAACAAGCTTGACGCGGCGCGCCGTGCCGCCGCCGCCCTCGGTTACCTGGGGTTGGCCAGCATGGATCGCGTCAGCGTCGCCTTCCTGGGCGATGGCGAGGCCACCGGCATGCGTCCGATGCGCGGCAAGCGGCGCGCCCTCGAGCTGTTCCGCTTCCTCGCGGAGCCCCGCTCCGAGCGGCTGACCGGCCTGGCGGCTGCAGCCCGGTCCTACGCGGGTCGCCTGCGCGGGACCGGGCCGCTGATCCTCATCAGCGATCTCATGGACCCTGGGTACCTCGACGCCCTGCGGGACCTGGCCGGCACCCGCTGCCAACTCTCGGTCCTCCACCTGCTGGCCCCCGATGAGCTGGAGCCCGAGGTGGCACCGGACGTGCGACTGGTCGACAACGAGACGGGTCACGCCGTCGAGGTATCCGGCGACGACGACCTGGTCGACCGCTACCGCACCCGATTGGCTGAGTGGCAGGCCGAGATCGCGGCCTTCGTGAGCCGCCGCGGCGGCGCCTACGTCGCGGTGCCGTCCGACCTGGAAGTCGCCGATCTGCTGTTCGACGTCCTGCGCCGCCGTCGGGTGGTGGAATGATCGCGCCACTGGCCCTCATCGGCCTCGTCTCCCTGCCGATCATCGTCGCCTTCTACATGCTGCGACTGCGGCGCCGGGATGTGCCGGTGGGCTCCACCTTCCTCTGGCAGCAGCTGATCCGCGATGTCGAGGCCAATGCCCCGTGGCAGCGGCTGCGGTTCAGCTGGCTCCTGCTGCTTCAGCTGCTGATCGCCGCGATCGTCGTGCTGGCTGCCGCGCGGCCGTTCAACGCCGTCGACTCGGACCTGGCCGCCAACGTGGTGCTCATCGTCGACACGAGCGCCTCGATGGCGACCCGGACTGACGACGAGGACCGCATGGCGCTGGCGCGCGAACGCGCTCGGGACGTCGTCGAGCGCCTGCCGGTGGGCGGACGAGTCACCGTGGTGGCCGCCGCGGACAGCGCCGAGGTGGTCGTCAGCGAGACCGACGATGCTGACGCGGCCCTCGAGGCGATTGATGGGATCGAGGCAACGCAGCTGCCGGGCGACCTCACCGACGCGTTTGCCCTGGCATCGGCACTGGCCCGGCGCGACAGCGACTCCACGGTCGTGGTCGTGACGGACGCGGCCGGCGATCGCCTGCCCGACCTGGGTATCGGCGCCCCGGTGCTGGTCGAACGCGTGGGAGCCACGGATGCGAACCAGGCGATTGCCGCCCTGTCGGCGCTGCGCCGCGCCGGCGGCGCGCAGCTCGACCTGTTCGTCGCCGTCGTCAACCCCTCCGCCGTCGACGCGACCCGGCGGCTCGAGATCTACGCCGATGGGTCGTTGGTCGATGCCCGTGACCTCGCGATTCCCGCCGGCCAGCGCTCGGAAGCCCTGGTGAGCACAGTGCCGGGATCGGCCAGGGTGATCGAGGCACGGCTGGCCGGTGCGGACGCGCTGGTCACCGACGACCGTGCCTTCGCCATTGCGCCGCCCGAGGTCACATCGCGGGCCCTGCTGGTCGGGAGCGGCAGCGCGTATCTCGAGAACGCGCTCGCGCTCCTTCCGCGGCTCGAGCTGTACGCCGTCGACGAGGACGGCTACGTGGACGCGCTCGCGGACGCTGCGGAGAGCGGTCCGCCGTACGGCCTCCTCGTCTTCGACGGGATCGTCCCCGATAGCGCCCCGACGATCCCGGCGCTGTACATCGACCCCGATGCGGATGGCACCTTCGGCGCCGTCGCGGCTCGCATCACGAACCCGGTCATCGCACGGGTGGATCCCGAGGAGCCGATCCTGCGCTTCGTCGACCTGTCGACGGTCCACGTCGGTCGCACGCGCGAGGTCGTGTTGTCCGATGGGATGCGTGAGGTGGTCTCGACCAGCGGTGGCAACCCGATGATCGCCGTCGGGGAGGAAGGCGGACGGCGGATCGGGTTGATCGGGTTTGACCTCGGCGAGTCGGACCTGCCGCTGCAGGTCGCCTTTCCGCTGCTCATGAGCAACCTCGTCGACTACCTGCTACCGGCGACCGACGGCATCCTGCCGTCCTCGCTGCGGCTGGGTGAGTCGATCAGCGTGGCGGTCGATCCCCGAATCGATCGGATCGCGCTCGAGACGATCGGCACGGCCGGATTTCCCGGAGCGGGCACCGAGGCACTCGAGGTGCCGGTGGTCGGTGGGCGCGCGACGATTCCCGGTGCCGAGCTGGTCGGTCTGCGCGAGATCCGCGCCCGGAGCGAGATCGCGGAGCTCGACGACATCAGCCTTGGCCAAACGGCCGTGAACCTCTTCAGCGCCGACGAGTCCGACGTGCGCCCGGACGACCCCCAGCGCATCGTGGAGATGGGACGGGTCAGCCAATCCGAGGGTCCCTCCACGCAGCCCACCCGCGCGGAGTGGTGGTGGCCGCTGGCGCTCGTTGCGCTTGCGCTGCTGCTGGTCGAATGGATGCTGTTTCATCGGCTCACTCGTCGCAGCATTCGGCGCGCAATGGGCCCGAGGCCGCAGCCATTCGGTGGGCGACCGCGATGAATTTCCCGCTCGCCTTCTCCGATCCGGCCTGGCTCTGGCTGCTGGTCCCGGCCCTGGCCATCATCGGCATCGGGTGGTACGCGGCATCCCGCACGCTGCCCCGAGCGCGGCGCATCGCCTCGCTCGTGATCCGCATCGGCCTCGTCTCGGCCCTCGTCCTGGCGCTGTCCGGTGCGCGGCTGGCGCTGCCGTCCGACCGGCTGAGCGTCGTGTTCCTGCTCGACGGATCGGCCTCGATGCTCGACGCCAGTCGCGAGGAGCTCGTCGATTGGGCGCGGACCAGCGTGCGCGACATGCCGGAGGGCGACACGGCAGGGGTCGTGGTGTTTGGCGCGAACGCACTGGTGGATCGGTTGCCATCGGCGCTGGATGAGCTTGCGGACCCCGAGTCGGAGCCGGTCGTCGGCGCGACGGACGTGGCGGCAGCGGTGCGCCTGGCCGCGGCGATCCTGCCAGCCGGATTCCAGCAGCGGCTCGTCCTGCTGTCCGATGGCAATGACACATCCGGCCAGGCCGATGATGCGATTGCGGCCGCCGCCGCGCGCGGTGTCCGTCTCGACGTCGTGACCCCGGCCGACGAGTCGGCTGCCGAGGTGCTGGTCGATGCGGTGGATGCGCCCCCGGGCGCGCGAGTCGGCGAGACCATCGACCTCGTGGTGCGGCTGCGTTCGACGATCACCACGCCCGCCACCCTGCGGCTCCTGGCGGACGGCGCGACGGTCGCGACGCGCGACCTCGAGCTGGAGCCCGGAATCACGACGCTTCCCTTCTCCGTCACGGCGGCCGAACCGGGCTTCCACGTGTTTCGAGCCGTCATCGAGTCGCCGACCGACCGCTTCGCGCAGAACAACGCCGCCGATGCCTACGTGCTCGTGACGGGCGAGCCCCAGATCCTGGTTGCGACCGACGACGCGACGCGTGCCGCGGACCTCGTCGATTCGCTGAGCGACGGCAGCTTGGAGGTGACCGTTGTCCCGGCCGGAGGCGTCCCCTCGTCCCTCGCCAGCCTGGCCGGTTACGACGCCGTCGTCCTTGACAACGTCGAGGCCAGCGATCTCGGCGACGCGACGATGGCATCCCTCCAAGTCTACGTCCGTGACCTGGGGAAGGGACTCGTCATGCTGGGCGGCCGTGGCAGCTTTGGCGCCGGCGGCTACATCGGCACGCCAATCGAAGAGGCGCTGCCGGTCTACATGACCGTCCGGGACCGGGAACGCTCGCCGGACGTTGCCATGGTCGCCGTGGTCGACAAGTCGGGCAGCATGGCCGACTGCCACTGCACCGGCGACTCGCGGGACAATG
>JBDSJJ010000177.1:0-16393 GCA_039917415.1 Candidatus Limnocylindria bacterium
TTCATCGAGGAGGTCGCCGATACCTGCATCCTGTACAAGATCTCGGCGCCGACCCAGACCGCCCACGACCAGGCCGAGATCATCGTCAAGCAGGTCGAGGAGATCGTCCGGGCACTCCAGAAGCTCAAGGGCTTCAAGAACGTCGGACCGCATTGGATCGAGATCCATCGGCTCGAGAACGACGGCGACCGCGTCGTGCGCCAGGCCATCGCCGACCTGTTCACCAACGGCAACGAGACGCTCGAGATCATCAAGTGGAAGGATCTCTATGCGCTGCTCGAGGACACGATCGACTCCTGTGAGGATGTCGCCAACGTGATCGAGCGCATCGTCGTCAAACATGCCTGAAGGCTTCACGATCGTCCTGTTGGTGGTTCTCGGCCTCGCGGTGGCGTTCGACTACATCAACGGCTTCCACGACACCGCCAACGCGATCGCGACCAGCGTCAGCACGCGCGCACTCAGGCCCGGGTGGGCGATCGGCATGAGCGCGGTCGCGAACTTTGCGGGTGCGCTGACCGGGACCGCGGTGGCCAAGACGGTCGGCTCCGGGCTGATCGACACGAACGTCGAGTCGCAGACCGTGATCGCCGCGGCCCTCGTTGGCGCCATCACCTGGAACCTCATCACCTGGCGGCTCGGCATTCCCTCGTCGTCGAGCCACGCGCTCATCGGCGGACTGTTGGGGGCCGGATTCATCGCCGCGGGCTTCGGCGCCTTGCAGATGGACGGCATCGTGAACAAGGTGCTTCTCCCGCTCGTCGGGTCCCCGATCCTCGGCTTCGTGATCGGCCTGCTGTTGATGGGCCTGATCTTCAACGTGTTCCGACGCGCCCATCCCGGGCGACTGAATGGCGCGTTTCGCCGGCTCCAGGTGCTGTCCGCGGCGTGGATGGCGTTCAGCCACGGCAGCAACGACGCGCAGAAGACCATGGGCATCATGACCCTGGCCCTCGTGACCGCAGGCGTCATTCCCGAGTTCAAGGTGCCGTTGTGGGTGATCATCCTCGCCGCCACGGCGATCAGCCTGGGCACTGCCGCCGGCGGCTGGCGCATCATCAAGACCATGGGCACCAAGGTCGTGAAGCTCGACCCGGTGCACGGCTTCGCGGCCGAGACGACCGCCGCCAGCGTGATCTTCGCTGCCTCGCACTTCGGGATGCCCGTCAGCACCACGCACGTCATCAGCTCCGCGATCATGGGCGTCGGATCCTCGGACCGCCTGAAGACGGTGCGCTGGGGCGTGGCGCGCAGCATCGTCATGGCATGGATCCTCACGATCCCGGCCTCGGGAGCCACCGCGGCGGTCGCGTACCTGGTCCTGACTCCCGTCCTCGGCTGAGGCTGACCGGACGCTTAACACGCTGTTGATGCGCGCCTATGGCCACCTTCACGACCCGACTCGATGCTCTTCACGTCAACGTGCGCCTGCAGCCGCGCTGCGGGCCTCGATTACGTGAAGGAGACGCATTGAACGTACTGCGCCCATGGCATCGACGCATGCTTCCGGTCGTGGCTGTCGGATCACTCGTGCTCAGCGCCTGCGTGACCACTCCCGGCCAGGCCGATCCGTCAGGCACGGACGACGCGGGGAGCGCCGGCGGCACCGTGATCGTGTCCGGCTCATCGACGGTGGAGCCGATCACCTCGCTCGTCGCCGAGGACTACTCCGCCCAGGCCAGCGACTTCGACTTCCAGGTCGATGGCCCGGGCACCGGCGACGGCTTCGCCCTATTCTGCGATGGGGAGACCGACGTCAGCGACGCATCGCGGACCATCAAGGATGAGGAGGCCGCGGCCTGTGCCGACAACGGCATCAAGTACGTCGAGCTGAAGATCGGCATCGACGGCATCAGTGTCATCACCTCCACGGCCAATGACGCCGTGAGCTGTCTCTCGTTCCTCGATCTCTACGCGCTGCTCGGCCCGGAGTCCCAGGGCTTCGACAACTGGACTGACGCCGGCAGCCTCGCCGATGAGCTGACCACCGAGCTGGGTGACGAGTTCGGCACGGCGAACGTCCCCTATCCCGACGCCACGCTCGAAGTGACCGCGCCGGGTGAGGAGTCGGGAACATATGACAGCTTCGTGGAGCTCGTCTTCGACAAAATCGCGGAGGCACGGGCCACGGACGCCGTCGCCCGGGCCGACTACACCGCATCGGCGGATGACAACGTGATCGTCGAGGGGATCAGTGGCACCGAGACCTCGCTCGGTTGGGTCGGATTCGCCTTCTTCGAGGAGAACACCGACGTCATCAAGGCCCTCGAGGTCGACGGCGGAGACGGCTGCGTCGCACCGACGACCGAGACGATTGCCAGCAACGAGTACCCGGTCAGCCGCGACCTCTACATCTATGTGAATACGGACAAGGCGGCGGACAACGCAGCCCTCGCCGGGTTCGTGGACTTCTACCTCTCCGACGAGGGCATAGCCCTGGTCGAGGAGGCGGGATACGTCGGCCTGACAGCGGACACGCTGGCCGAGACGCGCGCGGCCTGGGAGAGCCGATGACGTCTACCATAGGTTTCCGATGACGGCGCCCAGCACCATGCCCCAGGGCTCCCTCACGCCGACCGACCTGCAGATTGGCGCAGGTCGACGGCGGCGTGAGGGGACCATTCGCACCCTATTCTTGGCGGCCGCCGCCTCGTCGGTCGTCATCAGCGTGGCCATCATCGTGACCCTGGCCGGAAATGCGCTGAACTTCATCGTCCAGGTCGACCCGAGCGCCCTCTTCACCGATGGATGGTTCCCCCGCCGCGGCCTGTACGACCTCGCGACGCCGATCGCCGGCACGCTCGTCATCTCGGGCATCGCCATGCTGGTGGCCGCGCCGCTCGGCATCGGGGCCGCGATCTACCTCTCGGAGTACGCCGGCCGGCGGTCGCGCAAGATCCTGAAGCCGATCATCGAACTCCTGGCCTCCATCCCCTCGGTCGTCCTCGGATTCTTCGCCCTGGCGTTCATCAGCCCGAACATCGTGCAGGCCGTCTTCGGAGCACCGCTGTTCAACATGCTCGCCGCGGGCCTGGCGGTGGGCATCCTCATCACGCCGCTGGTGGCTTCGGTCGCGGAAGACGCTATGCACGCCGTGCCGCAGTACCTGCGCGAGGCCTCGTACGGGCTGGGCGCCCGACGACGCTCCACCAGCATCCGGGTCGTGGTGCCGGCCGCGGTGTCCGGGATCGTGGCGGCGCTGATCCTCGGCGTTTCGCGCGCCATCGGCGAGACCATGATCGTGTCCATGGTGGCCGGCGCCACCGGAGGGTCGCTGTTCAACCTCAACCCGCTCGACCAGGGACAGACGATGACGGCCGCGATGACAGCGCTGGCCATCGGCTCGGACCAGGTCCGCGGGGCGGCGCTCACCTTCGAGAGCCTGTACTTCCTGGGGTTCCTGCTCTTCCTGATGACGCTCGGTCTCAATCTCGTCTCCGACGCCTTCGTGCGGCGCGTGCGGAGACAGTACTGATGGCCGCGCGCACCGAGGGGCTGAGCGCTCGCGACGCTGTGGCGCTCCGATTACGAGGCGGGAGTCCCGACTGGGCCGGTTGGCTGCTCGAGGCGGGTCTGCTGCTCTCCCTGCTCGTCGCGGTGGGGATCCTGTTCGTCCTGGTGGGCGACACGCTGGTCAAGGCATTTCCCGTGCTCGCGGAGCGCCCACTCGACTTCCTGACCTCGACGGTGTCGGCCCGCGCCCCACGGGCCGGCATCCTCCAGGCCATCATCGGCTCCTTGACGATCACGCTGATCGTCGCCGCGCTTGCCATTCCGATCGGCATCGGCGCCGCCGTCTACCTCGAGGAGTACGCCCGCGACTCGCGCTCGTCGCGGCTCATCCGGACCAACATCCGCAATCTCGCCGGCGTGCCCGCCATCGTCTACGGGCTGCTGGGCCTCGCCGTGTTCTCCACGGCGCTCGGGCTGGGAAGCGTGCTGCTGGCCGGAGGCTTGACGCTCGCCGTCCTCGTCCTGCCGATCGTCGTGATCACGACGTCGGAGGCGCTCACCGCGGTGCCTGAATCGATCCGAGAGGCAGCCTACGGGGTCGGCGCGACCCGATGGGAGACGATCCGCAGCCACGTGCTGCCCTACGCCGCCCCGGGCATCTTCACCGGGACGATCCTGTCCCTCGGACGGGCATTCGGTGAGACGGCGCCCCTGCTCATGGTCGGCGCCATCGCCGGGACCTTCAGCTTCGTCGGCGCGCCGTGGGAGCAGATGTTCGAGGGCTACACGACGCTGCCGACGCTCGTGTATCACTGGGCGGGCTACCCACAGGCCGAATTCCGAGCGCTGGGTGCCGCGGCGATCATCGTCCTGCTCGGCGTGATCCTGGTCGTCAATGCGACCGCGATCATCCTCCGCAATCGATATGACCGAAAGTGGTGACCCGATGACCCTGACGACCCGGCCGCCGGCTGCCACCGACGGTGAGCAGCCCATCGACGAAGGGCGGACAATACGGCTCATGAGCGCGCAGCAGGTGGACGAGACAGAGCAGAGTGTTCCGGCCGCGGCGGACGAGCGGATGCCGATGCGCTTCGGCGACGACGAGATCGTGTTCGAGCTCAACGACGTGTCGTGCTACTACGGGACGTTCCGGGCGGTGCGCGACATCAACCTGCAGGTCCCGAAGAACCGCATCACCGCGCTCATCGGGCCGTCCGGGTGCGGAAAGAGCACCCTGCTCCGCAGCTTCAACCGCATGAACGACCTGGTCGACACGGCGCACATCTCGGGGTCGATCCGCTACCACGGCGTCGACCTCTACGATGGGGCGGTCGACCCGGTCGAGGTCAGGCGTCGGATCGGCATGGTGTTCCAGAAGCCGAACCCGTTCCCGAAGAGTATCTACGACAACGTGGCGTTCGGACCGCGCATCGCCGGCTACCGCGACAGCATGGACGAGCTGGTCGAGCAATCGCTCCAGCGCGCGGCCCTGTGGGACGAGGTCAAGGACAAGCTCAAGTCGCCGGGCACGGCGCTCTCCGGCGGCCAGCAGCAGCGACTCTGCATCGCCCGCGCCATCGCGGTCGAGCCCGATGTGATCCTCATGGACGAGCCGTGCTCTTCCCTCGACCCGATCGCTACGCTGAAGATCGAGGAGCTCATGCGGGAGCTCAAGCTGAACTACACGATCGTCATCGTGACCCACAACATGCAGCAGGCCGCACGCGCAAGCGACTACACCGCCTTCCTCACCATGGGCGAGGATCGGGCCGGCTATCTCGTTGAGATGGCGGCCACCGACGAGCTCTTCACGCGACCCGCTAATCGGATCACCGAGGATTACATCACCGGCCGGTTCGGCTGAGGGGAGGAGGACCACCATGGAGCGAGCCGTCGACGACGCCGCGCAGCGCCACGTAGGCCCACGCGCGACCTTCGATCGGGCGTTGGATCGAGTGAAGGACGATGTCCTGCGGCTGGGCGCGCGGGTCGAGGACGCACTCGAGCGGGCTGGCCGCGCGCTCGTCAACCGGGACCCGGACCTCGCCGACAAAGTGCGCTGGGAGGACCGCGAGGTCAACGACCTCCAGCGCGATATCAACACCGAGATCACCACGCTCATTGCGACGCAGGCGCCGGTCGCACGTGACGTTCGCGAGCTCCTCGCCCTGTACCACGCGTCGGCCGAGTTGGAGCGGATGGGCGACTACGCCGTGAACATCGCGAAGCTGAGCCAGCAGTTGGCCTCCGAGCCCGAGATCCCGATCCTGCCCCAGATCCCACGCATGGAGCAGATCTGCCGCGAGCAGCTCCGCGCGGCGATGCGGGCTCTGGTGGACATGAGCGAGGATGGGGCACGCGCTGTCTGCGAGCGCGACGACGAGATCGATCACCTCTACAACAGCGTCTACGAGGACGCCATGGCCCTGATGAGCGCCAATCCCGAGCGCGCGCGGCAGGCGACGCACATGCTGTTCGCCGCGCACCACCTGGAGCGGCTCGGGGACCGGGTGACGAACATCGGCGAGGACGTCGTGTACCTGGCGACCGGCCAGGTCGAGGACCTCAACCCGTAGGAGGACGAATGCGCCGACGGCTCCTGCTCGTCGAGGACGATTCGGCCCTGCGGAAGGCCCTGGGTTTCAGCCTTTCCCGTGAAGGCTACGACGTAGCCCTCGCCGTCGACGGCGAGGGGGCCCTTGAAGCGGGCAGGAATCCGGGGCTCGACCTCATTCTGCTCGACGTGATGCTGCCGGGCATGAGCGGCATCGAGGTGCTGCGCGTGCTCCGTCGTGACGGCGTCACGACGCCGGTCATCATGCTTTCCGCCAAGGGCGACGAGATCGATCGCGTGGTGGGGCTCAAGGTCGGCGCGGATGATTACGTCGCCAAGCCCTTCAGCCGGCCGGAGCTCCTTGCCCGCATCGAGGCGGTTCTCCGCCGCCGCCGGCACAACTCTGACGAGGCGGAGCAGCGTGACGAGATGGCATTCGGTACGGTCCGCATTGACGTTGCAAGGCGGGAGGTCACCGTCGACGCGGAACCCATCCACCTCACGACCAAGGAGTTCGACCTCCTGGCCCACATGGCGGCATCGCCGGGCCGCATCTTTACGCGTGACCAGCTGCTGGCCCGTGTCTGGGGGTACGAGTACATCGGCGACGGCCGGACCGTCGACGTCCACGTGAGCTGGCTGCGCGGGAAGCTGCGTGGGCGTGGTGACCATAACCACTTCCGGACCGTGCGCGGCGTGGGCTACGCGTTCGCTCCGCCTGCAACGTGAACGAGCCGACCGCCGACGCCGCATTCGAGGCGCTCCTCGATCATCGAGGCCGAGATCTGCTGCTTCTGGTCGACGACAACCTGCGGATCGTGGGGGCCGGGGCCGAAGCCGCGGAGATTGCGCGCCGTCCGCGGGCCAGCCTGGCGGGCATGAGTCTGATCGCTGCCTTCGGGTCGGGTTCGCTCGACGCGGTCGCACGACGCTGCGCCAGCAGCGGTCGGGCTCAGACGGGTGAGGCCGAGCTCGACCCGTCGGCGCCACGCATCCACGTCATCGACGCGATCCCGTTGCCTCGGGGTGGGATGGTTCTTGCCCTTCGTGACATCAGCACCCTGCGTCGTGCCGAGCGGGCCAGGCGCGACCTCCTCGCCAACGTCAGCCACGAGCTGCGAACGCCCCTCACCTCGGTGCGTCTGCTGGCCGAGTCGATCGCGTCCGGTTCCGTGGACGATGGGCCGACGGTCCGCGACTTCGCATCCCAGATCGAGCGCGAGACCGATCGCCTCGCCACCCTCGTCGACGAGCTGCTGGACCTGGGCCGAATCGAATCCGGTGAGACACACCTCGCGCTGGAGGCGGTCGACCCCGGCGCGGTCGTTGCGACCTGCATCGAGCGCATCCGGCCCGTGGGCGATCGGCGAGACGTGACGGTGAGCCAGCTGCCGGACCCCACCGATTCCGCTCGCGCGATGGCGGACGCGGCGCGTCTCGAACAGGCACTGCTCAATCTTGCCCACAACGCGGTGAAGTTCAGCCATCCCGGCGGCGAGGTCCGGATCGGCTGGAGCGCAACGAACGCTCGGGTCCGATTCAGCGTGGCCGACGACGGCCTCGGCGTCCCGCTGGCCCACCAGGCACGAATCTTCGAGCGGTTCTACAAGGTCGACCGTTCACGTGCCCGCACCGAGGACGAGATCGGGAGCGACAGCCAGAGTGCCGGACTGGGGCTGGCGATCGTGCGGCACATTGCCGAGGCTCACGGTGGCTCGGCGGGAACCAGCTCCGTCGAGGGTGTCGGATCGACCTTCTGGATCGAGGTTCGGCGGGCCTAGCCGCTACCCGCTCCAAGCGCCATCTCGAGGAACGCCAGCACGTCACTCCGTTCCTCGACGAGCTTGCTCACCGGCTTGCCGACCCCGTGGCCGGCGTCGGTGTCGATGCGGATGAGCACGGGCGCCTCCGATCCCTGCGCCGCTTGAAGCGCGGCGGCGAACTTGAACGAGTGGCCCGGGACAACCCGGTCGTCGTGGTCGCCGGTCGTGACCAGGGTCGGTGGGTACGACAGCCCGTCGCGAATGTTGTGCAGCGGCGAATAGCCAAGGAGCGTGCGGAATTGCTCCGGGTCTTTGGCGGAACCGTAGTCGCTCGTCCATGCCCATCCGATGGTGAAGCGATGGAATCGGAGCATGTCCATCACCCCGACTTCGGCGATCGCTGCACCGAAGAGTTCCGGATGCTGAGTGATGCTCGCACCGACAAGGAGCCCTCCGTTCGAGCGACCGCTGATGCCGATGCGCTCCGCGCGAGTCCAGCCCGATCCGGCGAGCCACCGCGCGACCGCGGCGAAGTCATCGAACACGTTCTGCTTGTTGGCGAGCCGCCCGGCATCGTGCCACTCGCGTCCGTACTCCCCACCGCCGCGCAGCGATGCCACCGCCAGCAGGCCGCCGCGCTCCACGAATGCGAGCCATTCGGCCTTGAAGGTCGGGCCGATCGAGACCTGGAAGCCACCGTAGCCGTAGAGCAGGGTCGGCACGTCGCCGGTCGGCTCGAGGCCCCGCCGATGGGTCAGGAAGACGGGGACCGGGGTGCCGTCCTCGGACGTCACGAACGCCTGCTCGGTGACGAATGAAGACGGGTCCCACGGCAACGTGGTGGGCCGCAAGTCTCGGACCCGCCCATCGGCCATGGAGACGGCGAGGACCCGTGACGGCGCAGTGAAGGTCGTGAAGGTCAGCATCAGCTCGTCGTCGTCGGGCCGGCCCTCGAGCGCATCGATGCTGCCGACGCCGGGAAGCTCGACGTCGGCGACGTGACGGCCGTCGAGCTCGATGATTCGAAGCCGATGGTGCGCGTCGTGGAGCGACACGATGGCCAGGCGCGACCCGACGAGGCGAGCCGCCTCCACGGTGTCCGGGCCCTCGGGAAGGAGCTCGCGCAGCTCACCGCGCTCCGCAGCGTCCGTGGACACCACGCGACCACGGGGCGCGTCCTTGTCGGTCAGCAGGTAGAGGAAGCCGTCGGCGGCGCCCACGAGCTGGTATCGGGCATCGTCGTCATCGAGCAGCGGGCGAACACCGATCTCGTCGACGCCCGCGGACAGGTCGCCGACATACACCCGGTTCGTGGGGTCCGTGCCACGCCAGATGGTGAGAACCAGCCAACGCCCGTTGTCGACGACCTGGGGCTCGTAGCCCCATTCCGGTTGTTCCGGATTCGAGAACACGACCCGGTCGCCGGCGGGGTCGTCACCCAGCGCGTGGTAGCGCAGCTCCATGTCGATGTTCGGCGCCTCGTTCGCCGTACCGCTCTGCGGCGCCGGATAGCCACCATAGAAGAAGCCTCGCTCGTCCGCGCTCCAGGCCGCCGATGAGAACTTGCTCCACGGCAGCCGATCGGGCAGATCCTGGCCGGTGGAGACCCGCCGGACGCGCCACGTCCTCCAGTCGGAGCCCGCGTCGCTGACCGCATACGCGACCAGCTCGCCGCTGTCCGAGGTCGCGGTGGCCACCATGGCGGCCGTCCCGTCGGTGCTCAGCCGGTTCGGATCGAGCAGGGTCGCGCCCTCGGCGTCCGGTGCGTCCGCCATCCACAGCACGTCCTGGTCCTGGAGTCCGGAGTTGCGGAGCCCGAACCATCGGGCCCCGCGGCGCCACGGCGCTCCAGCTCGTGGGTGGTCCCAGAGCTCGGCCATCCGGGAGCGGATCGCGCCGCGGGCCGCGACACGGTCCAGGATGGAACCGGTCAGGCGGTTTTCGGCGTCGATCCACGCGCGAGTTGCCGGCGCATCGGCGTCCTCGAGCGGTCGGTACGGGTCCGACACGCTGATGCCGTGGTGATCATCGGACTGTTCGCTTCGTGGCGGGGTCGGATAGTCGAGACGCGGCATCGGCGCATCCTAGCGTCACGCTGCGGCCGTTTGCTCCTCGGTCGCCGCGACCGCCGCGATCTCGATCTCGATCCCGATGTCCCGGCTCACGAGCCATCCGCCCTGCTCGAGCGCAACGTTCCACGTCAGGCCAAAGTCCTCGCGGTTGATTCGCGTGCTGGCGGCGAAGGCGATCCGCTGGCCGCCGCGCATGTCGGGCACCATCCCCGCGTACTCGGTCTCGAGCACGACCGGCCGGCTCGTGCCTCGGATCGTCAGGTCGCCGTGAATCCGGCCGCTCGTCCCGTTGCCCTCGACGCCCGTACTGACGAACTCGATCACGGGGTGGTGCGCGGCATCCAGGAAGTCCGCGGAGCGAAGGTGCTCGTCGCGACCGGCCTGGCCGCTGTCGATGCTGGCGACGTCGAGTGCCACGCGGACGCGTGAACGGCTCGGGTCATCCGGGTCGAAGTCGAGGTCGAAGTCGCGGATGTGCATGCTTCCGCGAACCGTGCTGATCATCATGTGCTTGGCGCTGAAGGTCACGGAAGAGTGAGCCGCGTCCAGGTTCCAGGTCATCGGGGTGCTCCAGGTGGTGCAGGTGTCGGTTTGATAGTTGACTGTGCAACTATACACCCCGGTTGCTTGCGTGTGCAACAATATCGGAGATGACCGGAACGATCACGCGACATGACACCCGGCTCGCCTCGTGGCGCGCTTTCCTCCAGGCGCACGCCCGCGTCGTGCGGGACCTCGAACGGGAGCTGCAGGCGGACCAGGGCATGGCCCTCACCGACTACGACGTTCTCGTGCAGCTGTCGGTCGCCGAGGCCAGACGGCTGCGCATGAGCGACCTCGCCGATCAGCTGGTGCTGTCGCGCTCGGGTGCCACGCGCCTGGTCGACCGGCTGTGCGCGGAGGGTCTCGTCGAGCGCGTGACGTGCGAAAGCGACCGGCGCGGCCAATGGGCGTCGCTCACCGACGCCGGAATGGACCGGCTGCGATCGGCAGCCCCGACTCACCTTCGCGGAGTCCAGGAGCACTTCCTCGATCGCCTCTCGACCGACGACCTGGCCTCGCTCGAGCGCATGCTCAAGGGTGTCCTCGCCGACTGACTGGCACCTATTCAGTGGCGGCCGCCTGGTCGCGCAGGCCGCGGATCATGCCGCCGCGCGGATCGTCCGGCGCAAGCTCGAGGAACCGATCGAATGCCGCCAGCGCGCGCTCGGTGTCGCCCTCGCCACGCAGGGCGATGAGCCCGTCGAAAAACGCGACTTCCACCGGATCGGCGACGCTCAGCGCCTCGTACGATTCGTAGGCGGCCCGCGCGTTGGCGGAGTCTCCGGCCCGCAGATAGGCGCCCATGATCCGCTCGTAGGCATCGGCCCGGTCGGGGTCGAGGCCGATGAGGAGCTGGAGACTGGCCGCCGCGCGCACGAGATCATCAGGGCTCGTCCCCGCCAGGTACGCATCGGCCAGCTCCGAGACGACCGCGACGTTGCTCGGGTCGTCCCGCAGGTCGACCAGCAGCTCCTCAATCCGGTCCTGGCGCGCGGCTTCCGCAGCCTGTGCGTCGACGAGCGACTGGTTCGTCTCGGTCCGGTTGGGTATCCCAGTGGCCGGGGTGAACGACCCCGCCAGGAGGACGGCCGCGGCGGCCGCGGCAGCCAGCAGGCCGGCGCGCCGAGCACGCCCGTCGACGGCAGGGACGCGGTCCCGCGCGACGCCGATCACCGCGGCGGCGGCCACCCGGTCCTCGGCCTCGGCGCGCTGCAACTCGTACGCCGCGGCGTCGAGCGAACCCGCGCGGCGGTCGGTCTCCACGTCCCGCAGCGCCTCGAGCGCGACCCGGTGCCGGATCACGGCCGCATCCTCGTCCTCGATGACAGGATCGGGCGAGGCCGGTGTCGCGATCAGCGGCCAAAGGACGAACAGGCCGGCACCCAGCAGGGCCGCGGCGACGATCAACGCCTCAGGCATCGAGCGCCTCCGCGTCCGCACGAATGCGGCGACGCTCATCCTCGGTGAGGGTGGGTGACGGCGGCGCGTTCGAGCTGCGCCGAGCCCGGAGCCAGGCGGCCAGCGCAATGCTGCCGGCAAGGATGGCGGCGTACGGCAGGATCCACGCCGCGGGCGCGGTCGGCGCCAGCAGGATCCACTCGCCGTAGCGATCCACGAAGTGCTGCCGCACCGCGTCATCGCTCGCCCCCTCACCGACCAAGCCATCGATCTGCCGCCGGATCTCACGCGCCGACTGCGTCGGCGAATCGGCCACGGACAGGCCCTGACAATCCGGGCAGCGGAGCTCACCGGCCAGGGCATCTGCGCGCTGATCGGGTGTCGAGCCGGATGGCGTGAGGATGGTGATCACCGCCAGCGCAGCGACGGCGAAGGCCAGCCCCACGGCCGCGGCCGGCCACCAGCGGATCATCGGCTTGCCGCCGGCATGATGGAATTCAGCTTCTCGGCCATCACGGCGTCGGTCAGCGGGCCGAAATTCTTGTCCGCCACGTTGCCGGCCGCATCGACGAAGAAGGTCTCGGGCGGGCCGGTGACGCCGAACTCGATCGCCATCCGGCCACCGGGATCCATGACGTGCGGGTATCCGGCGTCGCCATACCGGCCCAGGAAGCCTGCGGCCGCGGCCGGGTCGTCCTGGTACAGGATCCCGACGAACTCCACGTCATCGCCGAAACGGGCGAACGCATCGGCCAGCACGGGATGCTCGTCGACACATGCCGGAATGCACCAGCTGGCCCAGAAGTTCACGACGTACGGCCGGCCTGCCAGGTCGTTGCTGCTGAGCGTCTCACCGTCGAGGGTCGTGAGCGTCCACTCGGGCGCCGGCCGGCCGATGAGGGGCGAAGCAACCTCGCGGGGGTCGCGACTGAAACCCGAGAGCAGCAGCCAGGTCACCGGAATCACGATGATCGGCACCAGCAGCCAGCGCGTGCGTCGCATGTCAGGTGCCCTCGACCATCGCGGCTGCCGGTGCTTGATGTGCCTCGGCCACCTCGACGGTGCGGGGGCGGCGTTCGGGCCAGATCGCGAATCCCGCACCGAGCCCGACGATGGCGCCGCCGATCCAGATCCAGACCACCAGCGGGTTGAGGAACAGGTGGAGTGTCACCGCGCCGGTCGCCGCGTCGGAGGCGAGCAGCGTCACGTAGAGATCCTCGGCCAACGACGTGCGTACGGCGGGCGTGGCGATGGCGGCCTGTGAGTTGGGATAGTCGCGCAGCGCGGTGGCCAGCGTGCCGCTCTGGGGGCCGGAATAGGTCACCTCGGCCCGCGTCTCGATGACCCGGGCGTCGCTCGCCAGCGGCTCGATGGCCAGGCGATCGTGCCGGATGACATAGCCCCCGATCTCGGCGCTCTCGCCGGGCGCCAGCGTCACCGTGCGATCCGAAGCCAATCCCGACGAGATCGCCACGGCAACCGCCATGACGAGGACCCCGAGGTGGACCGTGTAGCCGCCGTACCGCCTCCGGTTGCGGGTCGCCAGGTGCCAGGTGGCGGTCGCCGGGTCCTCGGAGCGCGCTCGAGCGCGAGAACGCGCGCCGCGGACGATCTCGTCGAGCATGATCGTCCCCACGAAGGCGGCCAGCGCGAGCGTGCCCAGTGGCACCGCCTCGCGGAGACCAGCCACGAGAGCCAGGGCCGTCGTCGCGGCGGCCACGGCCAGCGGCGTGATGAACCGTGAGCGCACGGTCGTCCATGACGCGGTCCCCCACGGCAGGGCCGGACCCACGCCCATCAGGAACAGGAGCGCGACAAAGATCGGGACGGTGACGGTGTTGAACCACGGGGCGCCGACGCTGATCGTGTCGCCGCTGGTCGAGGCCACGATCAGGGGCAGGAGCGTGCCGAACAGCACGGCGAAGGTCAGGCCCAGGAACAGCACGTTGTTGAAGAGGAAGGCCGACTCGCGGCTGACCGTCCCCGAGGCTCGGCCGCCGCCGACCAGCTGCGGCAGACGCCACACCAGCAGCGTGAGCGACGCGACGAGCGAGATCACGATCGCTCCCAGGAACCATGGACCGATCGCGGACTGCGTGAACGAGTGCACGCTGGCGACGATCCCCGACCGCGTGAGGAAGGTGCCCACCAGCGTGAGGACGAAGGTGGCGATGACGAGCGCGGCGGTCCAGATCTTCAGGCCACCTCGTCGCTCCGCGACCATGGCCGAATGCACGAAGGCGGTCGCGGTGAGCCATGGCAACAGCGCCGCATTCTCAACCGGGTCCCACGCCCAGTAGCCACCCCAGCCGAGCACCTCGTAGCTCCACCACGCCCCGGCGACGATGCCGAGGGTCAGGAAGATCCACGGGACCAGCGTCCAGCGCCGAACGATCCGGAGCCACTCCTCGTCGAGCCGCCTCGTGATCAGCGCGGCGATGCCGAACGCGAACGGCACCGCCAGGCCGGTATATCCGAGGTAGAGCAGCGGCGGATGCAGGGCCATGAAAGGGTGGTTCTGGAGCAGAGCATTCGGCCCCGATCCCTCACTGCCGACCGGAGCGGTGAGCAGGAAGGGATTGCCGGGCCAGACCATCACCGCGAAAAAGAAGAGGTTGACCGCTGACAGCGTCGCGCCGACCCACGGCATCAGGGCGCGGTGGCGCGCTCGATATCGGTGCAGGACGAGCGCGGCCCAGCCCGTCGCGAGCAGCGTCCAGAACAGGATCGAGCCCTCCAGTGCCGCCCACAGGCTGATGACGCTGATGAACGGTGGCGTGGTCGTCGCGTTGTTCTCGGCGACGTACAGCACGCTGAAGTCGTGGGTCAGCAGGGAGACGATCATCGCGAGGCAGCCCACGCCGGCCGCCACGAACGAGCCGATGATGGCACGCCGGGCGCTGACCGACAGGCGCGCATCCCCGCTCCGACCTGCCAGTACGTGGGCCGCCAGCGAATAGAGGGTCAGGCCGAACCCCACGACGATCGCCGCGTGCCCGATGCTCGGGATCATTCGCCAGGGAGGTACGAGTTGTCGGACGGCAGCGCGCCGGAGGCGGGGACCTCGTAGTTCTCGTCGTGCTTCACGATCACGTTCGTGGCCTCGAAGACGCCATCGGCACCCAGGCGACCCTCGACAACGGCGCCGCTTCCCTCCCGGAAGGATCGCGTCGGGGCAACGGTCGAGTGAACCGCGATGCCGTTCTCGCGATCGGTGATCACGAACCGCAGGTCGGTTGCCGGCCCCGCGACGCTGCCGACTTCGACGAGCCCACCCAGGCGCACGGTCTCGCCGACGGCGGCGTCACCGCGCTCGAGCAGCTCGGTGGGTGTCAGGTAGTAGACCAGCGCATTGCCGATGCTGCTGAACGCCAGGAAGCCGATGACGACGACCACGACGGCAACCAGGACCAGGACTCCCCATGGCCGTCGACGCGGCGGGAGGATCGGCTCAGGAGGGTGCGCGACCGTCATCGCGCCTCGTCATCCGAAGCCCGCGCGTCGCGCAGCCGACGCCACAGGCCGAGCGTGTAGAGCGCGAGCCCACCGACGATCACCACGTACCCGGCGATGACGAAAGCGGCGTCGGTCATCGGGCCACCTCGGCGGTGCGGGCCGTCATGAGTCGCTCAATCCGGATCGCCTCCTCGTGCTCCGCCTCGGCACGGGCGAGCTGGTAGCGGCGGACCATCAGGTACGCCCAGGCGAGGGTGAAGGCGCCGAGCATCCCGAGCAGGGTGCCGACGAAGACCATCGGCGCCGCCGGGTTGAGCACCCGGTCCGGCGAGCCGATGGTGGCGGTCTGGTGCAGGCCGCGCCACCACTCGACGCTGAAGTGGACGATCGGGATGTCGACCGCGGCCACGATGCCCACGATCGCGGCACGCGTCGCGCGGCGTTCCGGGTCATCGGTCAATCGGCGGAGCAGCAGGTAGCCGACGTACAGGGCCAGCAGCAGGGCGGTGGTCGTCAGACGCGGGTCCTCCCACTGCCAGAACACGCCCCATACCGGGCGTCCCCACATCATTCCGCCCCAGATGGCGAACGCTGTGAACATGACTCCGATCTCGGCCGCGCTGTGCGCGACCGCGTCCAGTCGCAGGTCACGCTTCCACAGCCATCCGATGCCCGCCAGTGCCGTGACCCCGAACGACAGGTACGCGAGCCAAGCCGATGCAACGTGCGGATACATGATGCGCTGGGCGTCTCCCTGGTTCTGGTCGGGAGGCACGACGAACAGGGCGACGCTGGTGGCCGCCACGACCGCACCGAGTGCCACGAAGCCGAGGATCCGGGTCTTCATCAATCCTCCAGGAGATAGCCGTAGGTCGCCGCTCCGGCAACGATCATGATGACGTCGAACGCGACGAGGAGCTGCAGCCACGACCCGAGCTCCCCGAAGGGATCACCGGCGAGCGCGCCCGACGTGGCCTTCACCGCCCCCAGCAGCAGCGGAGCCAGGACCGGAAGCATGAGCAGTGGAAGCATGACCTCGCGCGCCCGCAGCCGAACGGTGACGCCGGCGTAGAACGTGCCGACCGCGGCGACCCCCGCGGCGCCGAGCACGGCCGTGGCGAGCAGGGCCGGCAGGGCGGACAGCACATCGA
>JBDSJJ010000178.1:0-10912 GCA_039917415.1 Candidatus Limnocylindria bacterium
CTGGAACGGGACGGGCTGGTCCATCGTCTCGAGGGCGTCGTCCGGCTGGGCACCGCTACAATCGAGGCATGACCGCAACCATCGCCGCCGGTGACCCGCTGCCGTCCGTGGGCCTGCGCGCCACCGACGGATATCTCCTCAACCTGCGCAGCCAGGTCACCAAGCAACCTTCGCTGCTTCTCTTCTTCGGGGCGCCGACCCTGGAGGGGGCGGGGCGTCGACGCGGCCTGAAGGCCATCGAGGCACTCGTCGCCGGACACCAGCGGCTGCGGGAGGCGGGCATCGCCGTGTACGGCATCAGCTGCGACTCCGAGGATCAGCAGACGGCCTTCGCGGCCGAGCAGAAGCTCCCGTTCCTGCTCCTCAGCGACGAGCGCCGCAGTGCGGTCGAGATGCTCGGCATCGAGACCGCCGCCGCCGGGGCGAACGTCAACGTCGTCCAGCCGATGGCGCTGGCCGCCGACATCGACGGAGTCGTCCGCGCGGTACTCGTCGGCGTCGAGCCCGATGTGCTCGTCGATGGCGTCATTCGTGCCCTCTCCGAGCCCATCCCGGCCGCCGAAGACGCCTCGACCGGCTCGTAGCCACGCGTGCGCGCCGTCCGATTCCACGCCCCGGGCAACGGCCTGCGCATCGAGGACGTTCCCCTTCCCCAGCCGCTGGGGACGCAGGTGCGCGTTCGCGTCGCCGGCTGCGGGGTGTGCCACACCGACCTTCACGTGGTCGACGGCGCCCAGACCCGGGTCGTCCCGCCGGTCACCTTGGGTCACGAGGTCGCCGGCTGGGTCGACGCGTACGGGCCCGAGGTGACGGGCGCGCCACCCATCGACACCCCGGTGGTCGTGTTCGGCGGCTGGGGCTGCGGTGACTGTCGCGAGTGTCGCGGCGGGGCCGAGCAGCGCTGCGTTGATGCGGTGGCGCCGGGCTTCCAGGCCGATGGCGGCTACGCGTCCGCGCTCCTTGTCCCGCATCCGCGCCACCTGGTCATCTTGACCGGGCTCGATCCGGCCCACGCGGCGCCGCTCGCCGACGCCGGCATCACCCCATATCGCGCGGTGACGCGAGCGGACCCGTGGCTAAAGGAGAGCGCGCGGGTTCTCGTCATCGGCTGTGGGGCGCTCGGCCAGTTCGCGCTTCAGTATCTGCGGCTGCTGCCGGCCCATGGTTCGACGCTGGCCATCACCGTCCGCGACCGGATCCCCGCCCGCCTCGAGCGAGCAATGGCGCTCGGAGCCGACGGCGTCCAGCTGGCTGATGCCGACGAACCCGTCACGGGCAGCTTCGATGTGGCCTTTGACTTCGTCGGCTCGTCGGAGACACTCAGGCAGGCGACGGGCGCGCTGGCACCCGACGGACTGCTGGTGTTGGTCGGGGAGGCCGGGGCGGACATTCGGTTCGGGTTCGAGCACGTGCCGATCGAGTCGTGGCTGACCACCGTGGCCTGGGGATCGGCCGGCGACCTGCGCGCTGTCGTGCGCCTCGCCGATGAGGGTCGCATCACCTGGTCGACGGAGCTCCTGCCCCTCGAGGACGCGGCGGAGTCGCACCGGCGGCTGCGCGCCGGGGATGTCGACGGACGGCTGGTCCTGGTACCGCAAGCCGAGGGCGGGCGGGCCTAGCTCCCGAAGAGGCGGGACACCAGGCTCTTGCGCTCGTCATGACGCACGAAGAAGGGTGCCGCGGTGGCGTCGTACATCTCCCGCAGCACCGGGGCGCGGAGATCGGTGACCGCCAGCAGCCGCCGAGAGCCGAGGTGCTCGGTCGCAACCGCGTGAAGGCGATTGCGAACGGCGTCGAAGTCGGCGAGCAGGGCGTCGGCATTGAGCTGCACACCCGCCGTCCAGGCAGACCCGGCCCTCAGCAGCCACGCTCGCTCCACGTACGGCAGCTCGTCAAGGGCCGCGTGGAGCTCTCGCCCGAACGGCTCGGGGATCTGCTCCGGCACCTCGAGGGCCGGGAGGTCGCCGAGCGGGCGTCGCGCACGGAGGGCGTCGGGGCGATTCGGGTCGATGCCCGCGGCCAGGAACGGGAGGATGCCGAGCGCGATCTCGACCTGCGTCGGCGCACCCGGATCCACGACCACGCGCTCCTGGGCGGCATCGGCGCGCTCGAACAGGTCACGGGCCGCCATGCGAATGGTGTCGCTGCCCGCCGGCCCGTACTCGGACAGGGAGGCGGGCGACGTGAATGCCGCGATGAACCGTTCGCCCGCGTCATCGGTCCCATGGCGGAAGGCGTCCGCGCCGAGCAGCTGCGGGTCCGGCGTCGAGCCGGACGAGGAGCGAATCGGAATCACCAGGTCCGCGTCGAGCAGGGCATCCAGTCGCGGCGCATCGGGCGACGGAGCGTCCTCCCGCGTCATGACGCCGTCACCGTGAGCTTGCGGAGTGCCATTTCGACGCGTGCCCGAGATCGGTCGCGGCCGAGCAGCTCGAGCGACGCGAAGAGTGGCGGCGAAACGGTACGTCCGGTCACCGCCACGCGGATCGGGGAGAAGAAGTCGCCGGCCTTCATCCCGGCGTCATCGGCCGCCTCGCGACAGCGTTGCTCGAGCAGGTCCTCCGCGAAGTCCGCGTCATCCAGCTCGGTCAGCACGATCAGAGCGCGCTCCAACGCAGCCCGCGCCTCATGCGGACCGCCCTTCTTCGGATGAAGCAGATCGGGCCCGTACCATTCGGCAACGACTTCGTCGGGCTCCCACACGAAGCCGATGAGGTCGGGAACGTCGCCGAGCTTGACGATTCGTTCCTTGATGAGCGGGACCAGGCGCAGGAGACCGTCATCGGCGATCGCATCGGGTACCCAGGGACGCAGGCGCAGGGCGAGCTGCTCGTCCGACAGGGCGCGGATGTAGACGCCGTTCAGGTGGTCGAGCCGATCGCGATCGAAGATGGCGCCGCCCTTGTGCACTTTCTCCAGCTCGAACCGTTCGGCCAGCTCGTCGAGCGAGAAGATCTCCTCCTCGGTGCCGGGCGACCAGCCGAGAAAGGCCAGAAAATTCACGAAGGCCTCGGGCAGGTAGCCCTCTTCGCGGTACGCAGTGATCGAGGTCTGGGACTTGCGCTTGCTCATCTTCGACCGGTCGGAGTTGAGAATCAACGGGATGTGGCCGAAGCGAGGCTCCCGATAGCCGAGGGCACGGATGAGGGAGATGTGCTTCGGCGTGTTGCTGAGGTGATCCTCCCCGCGGATGACGTGCGTGATCTCCATCGCCTCGTCGTCCACGACCACCACGAAATGGTAGAGCGGCGACGCATCGTTTCGCACGATGACGAAGTCACCCAGCAGCGCGTTATCGAACTCGACCTGGCCGCGAACCAGGTCGTCGAACCGGATGACCTCGGCCTCGACCCGGAACCGAATCACCGACCGCAGGCCGGCGGCCACGAAGGCTCCCCGCTCGGCGTCCGACAGGCTGAGGCAGCGCCGGTTGTAGCGCGGCGGCTCCTTCGCTGCCTCCTGCTGCTGTCGAACCGCATCGAGCTCCTCTGGCGTGCACCAGCACCGATAGGCAGCGCCGGACGCAAGGAGCCGATCGGCTTCGCGTGCGTAACGCTCCATGCGGTCCCGTTGGCGGTATGGCCCGAAGGCCCCCACCTCGTCGCCGCCGGCGACCTGGGGTCCCTCGTCCCAGCTGATGCCAAGCCAATGCAGGTTGTCGATGATGTCGCGCTCGAACGCATCGGTACTGCGCGCAACATCGGTGTCCTCGATGCGCAGCACGTACGTTCCGCCGGCGTGGCGGGACGCGAGGTAGTTGTAGAGGCTCGTGCGAGCGGTGCCGATGTGGAGAGGCCCCGTCGGGCTCGGCGCCATGCGAACGCGCACCGGCCGTTGGCTGTTCGTCATTCGTGAGGAAGCGTAGCAGGGGCCGTGCCGAGGGCCTCGGCGACGACCGGGGCGATGGCGTCCACCCACAGCGTGTACTGCGCACCGGACGGATGCAGGCCGTCGTCGGCAACGAGCCCCGGATCCTGCGCAACGAGGCGGCTGATCTCGAAGATGTCGGGGACGAAATGAGCGTCCCGAGACCTGCACGCGTCGCCCAGGATCGCGTTCGCGCGCTCGATGCCCGCGCGCTGCCGCGTGGGGTCACCGAACGCGGATCCCTGCGGCGTCAGCGTGTAGTCGGGGGTGGCCACGCACACGATGCGACTGGCAGGCACCTGTGTCAGAAGCGTATCGAGAATGGCCGCCACGTTCGTGGCATAGGTTGCGTCCGGCACGCCCTGGACGACGTCGTTTACGCCGACGAGGACCGTCACGACCTCGGGCTGCAGGTCACTGACGAGGGGCAGCTCCCGCTCGATGAGATCCCGCGAGGTGTACCCGTTCACCGCGGGGTTGCCCACCAGCTCGAGTTCGCCGATGCGCTCGACGAGCTGGTTCGGCCAGCGCTCCGACTCCGCGACCGAGGTGCCGATCGTGTACGAGTCGCCGAGGGCAACGAATCGCACTCCATCCTCCTGGTCGCCGGGTGAGGGCACCGCCGGCGCACAGCCCGTCACTGCCAGTCCGATGCCGGCCAGGACGAGTGCGACGCCGCGATGCATGGTCGTCGCTAGGCTACACGGCATGCGGCGGATGCCATGCGCGGGACTCGCCGCCAGCCGCGACATGACCGAGTCCGTGGAGAAGCTCGAGATGATCATGCTGGAGCCGTGACCGGCTAGGCTGTGCGCCATGTTCCTGACGGGCACGCTGCTCAACGTCGCGACCGTTCTCGTCGGCGCCACGATCGGTCTGCTCATCGGATCCCGGATGCCCGCGCGCATGCAGGCCAGCCTCACCACCGGCCTCGCCTTCTTCACCCTCGCCATCGCCACGTCGATGGCGATCTCGATCTTCATCGATCCGGTCGCGCGGCCCGGCGACGACCTCGCCATCCTCGGTGCCCTGCTGCTCGGCGTCGCCACCGGTGAGCTCCTTCGGCTCCATGATGGCCTCGAGTGGCTCGGAACCTGGTTCCAGCGACGGCTGTCGTCGGGCGAGCGCCCCAGCCGCATCGCCGAGGGATTCGTCACGGCCAGCATCGTGTTCTGCGTCGGACCACTGACGATCCTCGGATCACTCCAGAACGGCCTGACCGGAGACATCCAGCTCCTGTCGGTGAAGTCGCTGCTCGATGGCGTGGCGGCCATTGCCTTCGCGGCGGCGCTCGGCGCCGGTGTGTACCTCTCGGCGTTGACGGTGCTCATCGTGCAGGGTGGGATCGCCGCTGGCGCAACGCTGTTCCGCGGCGCGATGGACGAGGCGACCATCCTGGCCGTCACCGCGGCCGGCGGCCTCGTCCTGATGGGGGTGGCGGTGCGGCTCCTCGACCTCAAGCCGGTCCGCGTCGCGAGCTTCCTGCCGGCGATCATCCTTGCCCCGGTGTTCATCCGGCTCGCCGAGCTGGTGCGATCAGCGCTGGGCTGATTTTCGGCCCGTCGCGGGTGCTACGCTCGCTGCCACGCGACAGGGAGCTTCATGACAACGGTAGGCCGCCGGTCGATGCGGGCGCCTGAGCCGCAGCCGGTCACGTTCGTGGAGCTGTTCTTCGACCTCGTGTTCGTGTTCGCGGTAACTCAGGTGACCGTCCTGACGGCGCACGACCTCACGGTGGGCGGCGTCCTTCGCTCGCTCCTGCTGTTCTGGCTGATCTGGTGGGCGTGGACCCAGTTCACGTGGACCCTCAACCCGGCGGACACGACCCACTCGGCGGTGCGCCTGGTGACGCTGGTCGCCACGGGGATCGCATTCGTCATGGCGACGATGGTGCCGCATGCCTTCGAGGAGGACGCCATCTGGTTCGCGATTCCGTACGTGCTGGTGCGGGTCCTCGGCCTCGGCCTTCAGGTTCGGATGGATACCGACCACGAGGGGTCCGGGCAGCGTGGCGTGCTCACCTGGACCGCGTTCTCGGCGATCGGGCTCGTCCTCGTCCTCGTGGGCGCACTGCTTGATCCCGGTATCCGGACCTGGTTCTGGCTCCTGGCCATCGCCGCCGACCTGGGAGCTGCCGCGGTGGCCGGACGAGCGGCGGTATGGGAGCTGGATCCGCCGCACATCTCGGAGCGGCACGGGTTGTTCGTGATCATCGCGCTCGGCGAATCGCTGATCGTGGCGGGCACGGCGGTCGCCGGGGAGATCCGGACCGATGCGCTGATCGGCGTCGCGGCGGTGGCGCTGGTCATCGCGGGACTGATGTGGTGGTCGTACTTTGGATGGCTGCAGAAGAGCCTCGAGCACGCCTTTGTCGCGGCTCCGCCCGACCGGTTCGGACCCATTGCGCGCGATGCCTTCAGCCTGGCCCACTTTCCCCTCATCTGCGGGATCGTCGGGTTCGCCGTCGCGGTCGAGGAGATGGTCGCCCATCCCGATGAGCCCGTATCCGGATCGGTGATCGCCGCGCTCGGGGTCGGCGTCGCACTGTTCGTCGGGTTCTCCGCCGTCTCGTACTGGGTTCTCCACCGACGCATCCTGGTGATCCGTGCGGTCGCGCTCGGCGCAATGCTCGTCGCGCTCGCCATCGTCGCGCCGCTGGCGCCGATCTGGCCGCTCGCCGTGGTGGCCTCGGCGATGCTCGTCATCGTGGCGATCGAGTCGCGCCGTGAGCCCGGCGCCGCTCGTCCCGTCAGCCCAGGCTGAACACTGGCCGGATCTCGCCGGTGACCTCTCCTCGCGGGTCGTGGATCGTCGGCCGCGCGAACTCGGACAAGGTCTGGAGCTGGGCGTCCGTGAGAGCCCCTGCCTGCCGCACGGCCTCGCACGTGGCGACGTTGACCGCACGGGGCGAGGCTCCGCCATCCTCCACCGTCAGCGCGATACCGGCCGGTGACCACCCGCCCGCGGCCGATGCCAGGAGGCCGACAGCCCCCACGCCCTCCGCCCCGCCCTTTGCCACCAGCGCGCCGGCGCCGGTCCGCATGAGTGCCGTATCGATCCGGCGACGAGCTCCGGCGACGAGCTCGGGGTGGGCGATCATCGCGTCCCGAATGCGGGTCAGCGCGGCCCGCAGGGGCGGATCGGCGACCGCACTCGGGTCGGCGAGCCGGGCAAAGGCCAGCGCCAGGCCGCGGAGCGGCGTCCCGAAGGTGACGACGCCGCAGCCGTCGGTGGCCTGGGCGATTTCCTCGACCGGGACATCTGACAGGGCCGATACCGTCTCCAGCGCCTGGCGCTGCACCGGGTGGTTCGGCTGCCAGTAGCCGTCGATCGGCCAGCCCGAGGCCTTGGCGAACAGCACCATGGCCGCATGCTTGCCCGAGCAGTTGCCGCGGAGCACCGTAGGCGGCTCGCCATCGCGGATCAGGCGCCGAGAGGTCTCCGTGTCGAACGGTGCGTGCACCTGGTTGTGGAGGGCACTGCCGGTGAGGCCGGCTCGCCGCAGGATCTCCTGAACGAGGCGCACGTGCTGATCCTCGCCGCTGTGGCTGGCGGCCATCACCGCCAGGGCGTCGTCACCGAGCTGATACTCGTCGAAGCGACCGGACGCCACGAACGGGGCGAGCTGGAACGGCTTGGCGCTCGAGCGCAGGAAGATGAACTGGTCGGGATCGCCAACCGAAGCGATCGGCGATCCGTCGGGGGCGACCACGGCCACCGCGCCGCGATGCGCCGACTCGACCCGATCCCCCCGCCGGACCTCCACCAGAACGGGTGGGGCAGCAGTTGCGGGACGTCGGGTGCGGCTCACTCGGGGTGGGCCGCGGCGGGCCTACTGGCCGCTGCCACCCTGGCCTGCCGGCTGCCCCTCAGGCTGCTCGGCAGCACCCTTTTCGGCTTCGCGCTCGCCCTTGCTGAAGATGCTTCCACCGCTCGCACGGTTGGCGGGGGCCGCACCGCTCTGCCCGGGCTGTCCGCTCGTGGGAGACGGGCGCGGGCCGGGCTCTCGCGTCATGGTGACGCCACCTTCCCAGTGCGCGCCTTCCTTGACGACCAGCACCTGCGTCTTGATGTTGCCCTTCACGCGACCGGTCGAGCCGATCTCGAAGCGTCCTCCACAATCCACGTCGCCCTCGTAGTCGCCGTTGACGACCACGTTGTGCGCCTTGATCGCGCTGCGAACGCGTGCCTGTGGGCTGATGATCAGCGTCCCCTGGCATTCAATCTCGCCCTGCGCCTCGCCTTCGATGCGCAGGTCGCGATCGCTGACGTACTTCCCGTTGAACCGGGCATGGGGATCGATGACGCTCTCGTTGCCGCGCTCATCGCGGCGAGGGAATTCGCTGGGTGACTGTGCCACGTCGACCTCACTCGTCAGGTTATCCGGATACAGGTTCCCGACCACGTCCTCGCGCGATAGGCTGTCCGGCTTGGTATCTCGCTTTGATCCGAAGACCATGCTCTCCTAACCTCCTGGTGGCGGATCCGAGCGACGGGCTGGCACACGGTCCATGCGCGAAAGGGTCAGACACGAACCGATAGCCTAGCAGCAAGGCGCCAGCCGAGGTAGATCCAGGTCAGAACCTCCCGCACGACGCGCACCAGCTGGTCACCCGCGTACGATGCGGGACCGTGAGGCGAGCATCACGATGAGGGCCGCCGCCGGAATCACGGCAAGGCCGATACGGAGGCCGGCGACCTCACCCAGGAGGCCGACCGCTGACGGGCCGATGAGGAACCCGGCATAGCCGAGCGACAGCACGTAGGACGCGGCCCGCCCGGCGTACGGACCTGCGCGACGACCGGCGAGGCTGATCACCACGGGGACCATGAACGCGGCGCCGAGGGCCGCGACGAACATCGCGCCGATGGCGACCGGCAGCCACGGCACCGCAAGCGCCACGCCCATCCCCGCCACGATGAGGCTCCCGGATGCCAGGAGCGTCGCGCCCGCGCCGAGCGACCCCGCCATGCCGGCTCCGACGAGGCGCCCGATCAGCATTGCCGCGTGGAAGGCCCCCGGTCCGAGCGCGCCCACGAACGCGGCGGCACCGAGAGAATCGCGCAGGTAGATCGCCGACCAGGTTTCCATCGATCCCTCGGCCAGGAAGGCGAGTCCGGCGAGCGCGGCGAGCGGCAGCATCGTGATCGCGACGGCGCGCGGAACGCGGCCCTCCCGAACCACGGGCCGCCGATGCCCGGCCAGCGAGAGACTGGCGGATGCGATGAGAATGACGCCGAGCACCGGGTAGATCGCCTGGAACGGAATCCCGGCACCAATTGCGCCCCCGGCTGCCACGGCGCCAAGCAGCCCGCCGCCGCTGAATGACGCGTGAAGGAGTGTCAGGCGCGAGGCGCGTCCCCAGTCGGCGTCACCTATCGCCGATCCGTTGATGGCAACGTCGAAGGAGCCGCTCCCCGCGGCGAGCAGGACGACGCCGACCACGAGGATCGGGAGGGGGCCAAGGAGTCCGACCGTGGCAAGGCCGATGCCCAGGGATATCGACGTCACGGCGATGCCCACCTGGGATCCGATGCGGTCGATGAGCTTTCCCGTCGCGATCATCACCGGCAGCGAGACCGCGAAGCCGGCTGTCAGCATCAGTCCGAGCGGGCCGGTCGAAAGGCCATAGTGGGCGGCAAGGTCCGGTAGAGCGGCCTGCCAGGCGCCCCACACGGCGCCGAAGGCGCCGAAGGCCATCGGCAGTGGGGCGGGCGAGAGTCGCATCGGCGCATTGTTAGCACGTGGGGCGGTCTAGAATCGCGCCGATGCCCCCGGCCACGAACCCCGACGCAATCCACGTCAGCAGCCACCCGCTGGTGGCGCACAAGCTCGCCATCCTGCGTGACAAGACCACGGAGCCCAAGAAGTTCCGTGAGCTGGTGCGCGAGCTCACGTGGCTCCTCGGATACGAGGCGATGGCAGACCTGAAGACGCGCCCTGAGCCGGTCGAGACGCCGCTCGAGTTGATGACGGCGGCGCGACTCGAGCCAAAGGTCGGCCTGATTCCGATCCTGCGCGCGGGCCTTGGGATGGTCGACGCAATGCTCGAGCTGCTGCCGTCAGCGCAGGTGTGGCACATCGGCCTATACCGAGACGAACGAACGCTCAAGCCGGTCGAGTACTACAACAAGCTTCCCGACGCGGCGACTGTCCAGGTCTGCCTCATCCTCGACCAGATGCTCGCCACGGGCGGATCGGCCGCCGCGACGGTCGACATTCTCAAGCAGTGGGGAGCGGCGAGGATCAAGCAGGTCAGCCTCATCGCCGCCCCCGAGGGCGTCGCGACGTTGTCGGCTGCCCACCCCGACGTCGACATCCACATCGCCGCGCTCGACTCCCACCTCAACGAGCGTGGCTACATCGTTCCGGGCCTCGGGGATGCCGGCGATCGGCAGTTCGGGACGTTCGCCGGGCCGGCATCCGAGCCGGGCCACGGCCCGGACGACGAGACGGCCGAGGTTGTCCGCCGCCTTCAGCGCGACGTCGGCAAGGGCTGACTCGCCTCGGCATCCTCCGCGACCGTCCGCTGCATCGCGATCGACATGCCGGCAGCGCCCAGGACGAAGTACGCGATCGGCGGGGCGGTGTACACCGAGGACGTGAGCGAACGGACCAGCCCCTCGACGAACACCATGAGGATCCCCAGCGCGATCGCGCGTTCCAGGACGGTCGTCGAAGCCGCAGTGGCGCGCCAGAGCCGGACCCACACGGCTCCCATGAAGACGAGCGCCCCGGCAAGGCCGATGACACCCGTCTCACCCAGCACCATGGGCCAGTACGTATCGGTGACGGCGCTTGCCCGATCCGCCTGGAGGAGCGGGACCTTGTCCAGGCCGTACTCCGCGTAGATCGGGCTGTAGTCGGAGCGACTCAGGTGGCTTCCGTAGCGTCCGAACCCAGCTCCCAGCAACCCGCGATCGCGCGCGATCGCAACCGAGCCGATGTAGAGCGCCAAGCGTGGATGAAGCGTGGCCACCACATCCGCGTCGGGGTCGTCGGCAAACAGCTCTTCGACCGCTGCCGCGTCGGGGACGTACTCCC
>JBDSJJ010000179.1:0-6945 GCA_039917415.1 Candidatus Limnocylindria bacterium
GGTGCGCCACCACGAAGTACGTGTCCTGGACGTGGAAGTCGATGGGCGGCGAGGCCAGCATCACCCCGCTGATGCCTCCGATGAGGAACATCGACAGGAATCCGAGGGCGAACAGCATCGGCGTCGCGAGCATGAGCTTGCCGCGCCAGAGCGTCGCGAGCCAGTTGAACATCTTGATCCCGGTCGGGATGGCGATCAGTGCGGTCATGAAGCTGAAGAATGGGAGGAACACCGATCCGGTCGTGAACATGTGGTGGGCCCAGACGCTGAAGCTCAGCAGGCCGATGGCGACGGTGGCGAAGACGAAGGCACGGTATCCGAACAGCGGCTTGCGGCTGAAGACCGGCAGGATCTCGCTCACCACGCCCATCGCCGGCAGGATCACGATGTAGACCTCGGGGTGGCCGAAGAACCAGAAGATGTGCTGCCACAGCACCGGGTTGCCGCCGACGCTCGGATCGAAGAACGAGCCACCGTAGTTGCGGTCGATGAACAGGGCGATGAGGCCGGCCGCCAGCACCGGCGTCGCGAGAAGGATGAGGACCGCGGTCACAAGTACCGTCCACACGAAGATCGGCATGCGGAACAGGGTCATGCCCGGCGCGCGCATCTTTAAGATCGTGGCGATGAAGTTCACGGCCCCCAGGATCGAGGCGGTCCCGACCAGCGTCAGGCCGATGATCCACAGGTCGGTGCCGACGCCCGGTGCGAAACGGTCGCTGGTGAGCGGCGAGTATGCCGTCCAGCCCTCGGCAGCGGCCCCGCCGAACAGGTAGCCGCTGAAGATCAGCCCGCCACCCAGGGGCAGGAGCCAGAAGCTCAGCGCGTTGATGCGCGGAAACGCCATGTCGGGGGCACCGAGCTGGAGCGGCACGATGTAGTTCGCAAAGCCCGACAGGGCGGGAATGATGAACAGGAAGAGCATGATCGTCCCGTGCATCGTGAATGCTTGGTTATAGGTGTTCTGATCCAGGAATTGCAGCCCCGGAACGGCGAGCTCGGTGCGGATGACGAGCGCCAGGATGCCGGCCGCGAAGAAGAACAGGAAGCTGTTGACGATGTACAGGATCCCGATCTTCTTGTGGTCGACGGTGGTCAGCCAATCGATCACCCACGATCGGGAGAACGTGACGGTGCGGGGTTCGAGGGTGGTGGTTGCCATGGGTTTCGCTGGCGCTCCGCTACTCGGTGACCGTCACGTCGCCCACCATCGCCTGTGGGTGGACGTCGCAGATGAACCGGAATTCGCCCGCCGGCAGGGCCGGGACGTTGTACACGATGCTGCCCGCCGTGTTGAGGATCTCGCCAGTGAAGAGCGCCTCGCCCCCATCGTAGATCGCGACGTTATGCGGGACGTCCTCCTGGTTCTCGAAGGCGATGCAGAAGGCGGTGTCGGCCGGGACCTCGAACTCGCCGATGTCGAACGCGATGTCCCGTGCCTTGATCTCGATGGTCGTGGCGCAGTCGCCGCCGCTCGTCGGAGGCGGCGAGCCGGCCGCCAGCGCAGCCATGTGCTCGTCGTAATCGGCGCGCGGCATCGCATTCACCACGAAGTCCATCTCGGCGTGGGAAGTCCCGCAGAACTCCGCGCATTGGCCGGCGTACGTCCCGGCCTCGGTGATCGTGAACTCGAGCTCGTTGTCCCGACCGTTCTCGCCCAGGTCGATGAGGTCGCGTTTGATGAGGAACTGCGGGACGTAGAACGCGTGGTTGACGTCGATCGAATTGAGGACGAGACGGACCGGCTCATTGATCGGCACGGCGAGTTCCGGCGGCTCGGCGCCGCTGCCAACCACCTTGGTGCCGTCCTCGTACACGAAGGTCCAGTTCCACTGGAATCCGTCGACCTGGATCGTGACGCCCGGATCCTCGCTTCGTGCCTCGATGTCCCCCAGGGTCGCCATGCTGAAGCCGAACAGGATGAAGACGATGACCGTCGGGATGATCGTCCACACGATCTCGATCAAGGTGTTGCCGTGGTGTTGCTCGGGCAGGACGTCATCACCGGGCTGCCGGCGGTAGCGGACGACGGCGTAGATGATGAAGCCCTCGACGCCCACGAACACGATCCCGGCCAGGATCAGGACGATGATGTAGAGGTTGAAGACCTCGCGTCCGGTCTCGGTCACCGGCTCCGGCGGGAGCAGGCACCCCGACAGCAGGGCAATGAGCAGCAGTGGGGCGGCGGAGCGAAGGATCGTCCGCAGCCGGGATCGGGCCACCGTTCGTTGCATCAGATGGTCTCGAGGCTCCTGGTTCAACCGACACGTCGCGTTGCGTACGAGGGTTCAGGCACGCACGCACAGGCGGGCTGACGGCGGCACGCGGCACATTGTAGCGAAGGCCGGCGACCGGATGCGACCCGATAGCAACGGCCAGTCAATCTTGCCGATAGATCGGTCGAGCCGCGCGGACCTCAGGCAGCGCCGTCGAGATCGGGGCAGGTCGGGTCTTCGTGCGGGAGCACGGGGCGAGCCAAGACCGTGAAGCGCCGATCGCCGCCGTCGGTCCAGCGCGTCATCTGGTTGGCGGCCGCCAGCTCGCCGAGCCACGTGGCCCCCAGCTCGCCGTCCACCACGCCGCAGCGCGTGCCGTTCCCAAAGAATGAGACCTCCTCGCCGAAGGCGGCGGGGTCTTCGTCGGTCGGCCACGTGCGGACCTGCGCCGGGAGGTCGCCGCCCTCGACCGGCTCGCCACTGGCGTCGCGGACGTAGAGACGGAACGCCTCGGGCTCGTAGGGCCGCCAGCCGTCGGCTTCCCAGGACCCCTCGGGCAGCCACGTGTCGAGCGTCATCAGGCCGTCGTTGAGAAGTCCCAGGATGCGGTGCGCTTCGATCTCGCCCGATGTGATGCCCGGGGCCGGCTCAATGTCCGGGATGAGCGCTCCCAGACCGTAGATGCTGACCGTCACGTCCTGTCCCCCGGCGTCGAGAATGAAGAGGGTGTCCGATGCGTCGGCCACCATGTTCTGGGCACCGCGCAGGTCGAGGTCGCTGGTGAACAGGTTGGTTTCCTCGACCGCGGCGAGCACCGCCTGGATCCCAGGCTCGGTCAGGGTGCGCTCGATGAGCGCCGGATACGCAGGTCCCGGGAACTCGAGGGTCTGCGCGCCCTGCATGATCACGCGGCCGTCGCCGAGCATCACAAACGTCGGGAGAGCGGTGGCGAGGAACTCGACGGGCACGAATCCCCCCTCGTAGGCGACGACGAAAATCGCCTCGCTTCCCCCGGGATGCTCGATCCCCTCCCCGCCCGAACCGGGCGAGGCGCCTGGCGACTGCGAGCCGGAACCCTGGCTCGGATCCGGGCCGCCTCCCGAGGTGGCGCAGGCCGACATGGCGAGGAGCATGGCAAAAAGGACGGGCATCGTTCGATTCATGCGGCCCTGACGCCGCTCGGGGAAGCGCGGTTCCCTGACATTCGGGGGACAATGTCGACGATGCATCGCGCCGTCTCCCTGATCACCGCGCTGGCCATGCTTGCCATCCCCGGCACGGCCCTCGCGCACGGCGAGGTGGCGCCGGCGCCGGCGTTCCCGGCCGTGCTGCTCGAATGGACGCTGGATCCCCTTGCGCTAAGCGGCCTGCTGGTCGCGGCAATCGCCTATTGCTGGGCCGTCGTGCGGGTGCGGCGCGCGCATCCGGGCAATCCCCATCCGGCATATCGGTCCTGGCTGTTCGGGGGCGGGCTCGCCGCCATCGGCGTTGCGCTGCTGTCCCCGATCGAGGCCTACGAGGGCACGCTGTTCAGCGTCCACATGGTGCAGCACATGCTGCTCGAGCTCGTGGCTGCACCGCTGCTGCTGGCCGGCGCGCCGATCACCCTGACCCTGCGCACGTCCTCCGCCACCGTGCGCCGCACCTTGCTCCGGATGCTTCACAGCCGCGTGCTCCGGGCTCTCTCGTTCCCGGTCGTCGCCTGGATCCTGTTCGCCGCCGTGAACTGGGGATGGCACTTCAGCGCACTGTACGACGACGCGCTCGAGAACACGGCCCTCCACTACCTGCAGCACGCGACGTTCCTCGGCGCCGCGCTCCTCTTCTGGTGGCCCGTGATCGGCGCCGATCCCTCGCCGTGGCGCCTTCCCCACCCGGTGCGTCTGCTCTATCTCTTCCTGGCGATGCCCCAGAACTCGTTCCTCGGCGTGGCGCTGATGTCCGCCTCGACGGTCCTTTATCCGCACTATCTGACGAACGGCCGCACGTGGGGCATGAGCCCGCTCGACGACCAGGCGCTGGGCGGCGTGATCATGTGGGTGGTGGGCGACCTGGCGTTCCTGGCGGGGATGATGGCCGTGGTCGTGATCTGGATGCGCCTCGAGGACCGCCGCACCGAGCGTCTGGACGCTCGGCTGGCGATCGAGCGGGCCACCCAGCGGAGGGATGGATAGGCCGAGATGGCAGTGACGCAGTCTCCGCGCCCTCGATAGATCGAGTGGATCTGCCGCGAAGCGTCCTCCACGAGTCGATCACTCGAAAGAGCGCGCATCGGCTCGCTCGAGGCTCGCCCGCTGGTGCTGTCCACGCACATCCGTGCTCGAATAATCGAGCAGACGACACGCCAACCGCCGCCGGAGTGAAGATTACTCGGTATATCGACCGCCGAGCACCGACCGCCGAGCACCGACCGCCGAGCGACGCCGAGCACCGACCGCCGAGCACCGCGGACCGCCGCCCCGGACCCAGCTCAGGCGAGAGGGAGGCGGATGAGGGCGTCCACCGCCACGGCGGCGAAGAGCAGGGTCAGGTACGTGATCGAGTAGCGGAACAGGCCGATTGCCTCCTTCCCGCTGCCCGCGTCGGACCGCAGGCGCAGTGCCTGGAGCAAGAACAACGCCCCGAGCACGACCGCTGCCACGAGGTACACCCAGCCCATCCCCGCCGCCGGCAGCAGCAGCAGGCTGACGCCGATCAGCAGGACCGTGTAGAGCACGATCTGGCGCGCGGTCTCGGCCTCGCCGCGCACGACCGGCAGCATCGGGACGTTCGCCGCCGCATAGTCGCCGCGGTACCGCAGGGCGAGCGCCCAGAAGTGCGGCGGGGTCCAGTAGAAGACCACGGCGAACAGGACCAGGGCCGGCAGGCCGACCTCGCCGGTGACCGCGGCCCACGCGACGAGCACCGGCACGCAGCCGGCCGCACCGCCGATGACGATGTTCTGCGGGGTGGAGCGCTTGAGCCACATCGTGTAGACGAACACGTAGAACGCGGTGGCGCTCATCGCGAGCAGCGCGCTCAGCAGGTTGACCGTGAGCGCCAGGAAGCCGAAGGCGACCACCGTCAGCCCGATCCCGAACCACAGGGCGGAACTAGGATCCACCGCGTGGCGCGGGAGGGGCCGATTGCGCGTCCGACGCATGATGTCGTCGATGTCGCGGTCGACGTACATGTTGATCGCGTTGGCGCCACCCGCCGCCAGCGTTCCGCCGACGACGACCGCGGCCATGAGCCATAGCGATGGGATCCCGCGCTGGGCGAGGACCATGGTCGGCACGGTCGTGACCAGCAGCAGCTCGATGATCCGCGGCTTCGTGAGCGCCACGTAGGCGCGGACCGAATCCATCGGCCTCGCCTCGGGCGCCACTACCGCGGCGGAATTCGAGATCTCGGCGGGCCGAAGTCGACGGCTCGTCAGCAGCAGCCACACCGATGCGCCCCACATCGCGGCCCCGACCGCAAGGTGCGGCACCACGAACAGGGCGGAGAGGCGCGAGACGACGTTCAGGCCGCCGAGCATCACCTGGACCACGACCAGCACCACGAGGCCGATCGCCAGCTGGCGCGCGAACGCGTTGGTGGTCGCCGCGCGTACCGAGATCGCGGTCCAGATGGCGAGGACGGCCACGACCACGCTCAACGCGCGATGTGCCAGGTGGATCGCTTCTCGATCGTTCGCGACGGCCGGGACGAGCGCCCCGTCCATCAGTGGGAAGTCGGGGAAGGCGAGCCCGGCGGCGTGGCCCGTCACCCACGATCCGACGAGCATCTGGGCGAAGATGGCAAGCGCGGTGATCGCGACGAGGCGGGTCAACGTCGGGCGGACGTGCAGGCTCGGCATCGGACCGCGCGAGGCTCGCTCAGCGATGAAGATCGTGGCGGCGAACACGGTCAGCGCCATGGCCAGGTGTGCAGTCACCAGCTCCGCCGCGAGACCCTGGAGCACGACGGCGGCGCCCAACAGCGACTGGACAATGACGAGGACCCCGGCGACGACCGCCGCCGCGAGCAGGGGCCGATCCCGGCGTCGCGGGCTGAAGACCGTGATGAGCCCGACGGCGCCGACGAGAGGCCCCACGAAGATGGCCGCGGTGAGCCGATGCGAGTGCTCGATCCAGGCGTGGAGGTCCGCCGGCGGCAGCCAGTCCCCGAAGCACAACGGCCAATCCGGGCAGCCGAGTCCCGAGTCCGTGGCGCGCACCAGGCCGCCCACGGCGATCAGGACGAAGGTAGCGGCGGCAGCGGCAACCGCCAGCTTGGCAAATCGGGTCAAATCGATACCTCTCACCGCTCGCGGGCCTCACCGAGCGGGCGACGTCATGATAGCGGTCACCGTCGCCGGCGCGAACGCGGCTACCATGACCGGCATGAGCGATGGCAGGCTCCTCCAGGTCAACGTCTCCGACGGCGGAGTCCCCAAGCTGCCGGTGCATTCGGCGCGCGTGACGAGCGCCGGCGTCGAAGGCGACCGCCAGGCGGCCGACACCGTGCACGGCGGACCGCATCGGGCCGTGGCGCTGCTGGGTATCGAGGCCATCGAGCGCCTACGGGCCGAGGGCCATCCCATCAGCCCCGGCACGTCCGGCGAGAACCTGACAACCTCGGGTTTCGATGTGTCGAGCTTCCCGATCGGAACGCGCCTGGCGGTCGGCGACGAGCTGGTCCTCGAGCTGTCGCACGCGGCGAGCCCATGCCGGACGATCCGCCACTCGTTCACCGACGGCCGCTT
>JBDSJJ010000180.1:0-13208 GCA_039917415.1 Candidatus Limnocylindria bacterium
CACCGTCCCCACCCTGCCGGGCTTCACCCGGCTGCTTCTCGTCGAGGGCCCCACACGATGACCGACGCCGATCGCCCGCGCCTGACCTTTTTCTTCCCGGCCTACAACGAGGAAGAGAACGTCGAGGAGACCGTGAAGCGCGCGCTCGACGAGATCGGACCGCTCGTGGACGGTTCGATCGAGGTCCTGGTGGTGGATGACGGCTCCACTGATCGCACGCCCGAGATGGCCGATGCGATCGCGGCCGCGGATCCCCGGGTGCGGGTCCACCACCAGGAGAATCGAGGCTACGGCGGGGCGCTCCGCGCCGGATTCGAGAACTCATTGGGGGAGCTGATCTGCTTCAGCGACGGAGACCTTCAGTTCGACCTGAGCGAGATGTCGCGCCTGCTCGATCGTTTGAACGACCGCGCGCGACCGCCGGTGGACGCGGTCATTGGCTACCGGATCAAGCGCCGCGACCCACCGCATCGGATCTTCATCGCCACGAGCTACAACGCCATCGTGTCGGCCCTCTTCGGGCTCCGGGTACGGGACATCGACTGCGCCATGAAGCTGTTCCGGCGCGAGGTATTCGTAGGCCTGCCGCTTACGGCTGACTCACCGTTCCTCTCAGCTGAGATGCTCATCAAGCTGCGGGCTCGCGGCGAGAAGCTCGCGCAGGTCGGCGTGAACCACTATCCGCGCGCTGCCGGGACGAACACCGGAGCCAGCTTCCGCAAGATCCTGCGCACGTTCCGGGACATCGGACTGCTGCGCATCGCGCTGGTCACCAAGCGGTGCGGCGTGCTCGGCCGAGCACGCCGATAAGGGGTCTTGCGCGAGGCGCAGCCCTCGATGCATCGAGCAAACGGCACCGCCCACGGCCCTCCGGTGAAATCCGCTCGATCAGGGGAGAGCTGCTCAGCTTTCCTCGGCCGGCGGTCCCTTCTCGCCGGATTCCATGTCGACGTCGAGGGAGTTGACGAACTCGCGGAACACCGCCAGCTGTTCCTCGTCCTCGCCGCCCTCCTCGGATTCGTCCGGCTCGACCCCCGCCTCGTCGAGCACCCGCTCGTCGACGTAGATCGGCGACCCGCTGCGCACGGCGACGGCGATGGCGTCAGAGGTGCGGGAGTCGACATCGCTCTCGTCGCCACTGGCATTCTCGAGATAGAGCCGGGCGTGGAACGTGCCGTCGATGACGTGCGTCACCACCACCCGGCTGATGTTCGCGCCAAGCGCCGCAAGCACGCTGACCATGAGGTCGTGCGTCAGGGGCCGCTCCGCTGACAGTCCCTGCAACCGCATCGCGATGGCATTGGCCTCGGACGGACCGATCCAGATCGGCAGGTACCGATCGCGTTCCGACTGCTTGAGGATCACCACATGCTGGCTCGAGAGCATGTGCACGCGCACGCTCTCGACGACCATCTCGATGAGCCGAACTCTGCCAAATGGCTGCTCCGCCATGGGTCGATTCTAGCGCCGGTCACTCGAGGACGAGTCTGACGACGCCCTCGGCGGTGAGGAGGAAGGCGACTGGCGGGCCGTCGCTGACGGAGGTGACCGCCAGGCCACGGATGTCCGAGAGGTCCGGAGCCGCCGGATCGTCGGTGGCGGCCAGCCACTGACGAACAAACGCGCCGTCGGCTCGCTGGAAGGCGATGATGCGCGCGTTGGCCGCATCCACGACGTACAGGAAGTCGCGATCGCCCACGGTGGCCCCGTCCAGGAGCCGGTAGTCGCGATCGGGCCGCACCGCCGCGTCGGGCGGATCGTCCAGGGAGTAGTCCGCCTGGTCGCGAGGTGAGCCGAAGTCGACGCGGGTCACGGTGTCGGCGTGGAGCAGCCAGGCGTTGACGTCGACGCGCAGGTCGCGGGCCCGGCTGGGGTCCAGGTCGGGCACCGCGGTCAGGAAGGGCACCGCGGGGTCCGGGTAGGTGACCGGGATGACCGCGGGCGGCGTCCAGCGATCGATCTCGCCTGTCGCGCCGTCGACGAGGTAGAGGTTGAAGATCTCGAGCGGCGGACGATGCTGGAGGGCGCCGATCAGAGACGTGGACGAGCTGATCTCGTCCGCCCCGGCCAGGGGCATCCGGCGCGGGATCCGCTCGTCGAGATCGATCCGCCAGGCCGCGCGCTGCCGGTCGATGACGACCACGTCGGTGGCCGCAGTGGCCATCAGCCACGGGTCTCCGGGAACTTCGCCCGAAACGAGCGCCTGCCCGGCGCGCAGGATGATCGTCGCGCTGCCATCGGCCGGGTCCGTCCGAATCACCCGGCCACGGCCGGAGTCAAGGACCCAGAGTGAGCCGTCGCTGGCGGCCACCATGTCCGTCGGCTCCACGTCGTCGAGGGCTGCCGTGAGGTCGACGACCACGGGTGCGTCTTGGACGCGGGTGACGCCATACAGCGCGTCGAGCCGTCGCTCGATGCGCCCGGCCAGCGGCGCCAGGTCGTCGCCGGACACACCCGCATCGGCGGCGCGCGCGACCGAGAGGTGCGCATCGGCGAGGAGCTCGAGGGCCCGCTCCGGGTCGCGGTCCACGAGGTCGGCGCCATCGACCCGTTCCTCGACGGCGGCCAGGACTTCGACCGCGGCGGCGATCGAGGTCCGCGCCACGGTGGCGCGTGGGATCGCGTCCGTGGGGCGGACGGTCGGGATGGCCGCCACCGTGGCGCCGACCGCCAGGATCGCGGCCAGCGCGACCATGCCGAGCATGCCCAGCCGCCGGCGCCGCCCGTGCTCGAGCTCAGAAGTGCGTGGGATCGTCCGGGGGTAGGTGGCATGCCGGTGTGGCACGAACGCCAGGATCCAGGTGATGACCGTGAGGATCCCATGCCCGAACGCTGACCTCGTCGCCTCGGCCGCGCCGCCGGCGCGGTGCAACCCGCGGCCGATGGCATCGGCTAGCGGCACCGGGCTCTGGTCGGGCAGTCCCGCGAATGGTTCTGCCGGCTTCACCGGCTCGAGATGGTGGGTCGTGGCCGTCGATGCCAGCTCGGTCAGCTCGATGACCATCAGCCCGTCGGAGCCGGCGCCGCCACGAATGCTGAACACCTGCTGCAGATGGGCGACGGCCTGGCTTGGACGCATCGAGCCGATCGCGGACCGTAGCTCATCGACGCCGACCACGTGCGCGAAGTGTCGGCTCACGAGGCCGATCCCGTCCCCGACCGCCAGTGACCCCTGCCAGGTGTAGGGCTGCACCTCGAGTGCCTCGCCCAGGCTGGCGGCGATGCGGCGATGGCGAACGCGCGGGTCATCCTCAGTGGCCGGAGGTGGCGGAGGCACCTCGTACATCCGGCCGTCGCGGACGATCACCGCGCTGGCCGGGCCGAGCTTGGCGGCGTGCACTTCGTGGCCGCGCACGACCACCGCCACGATGCTGACGCCGGTCTTGCGCGGAATCCCGAGGCGTCGCCGCCCGTGGTACAGCCGGCGGTTGGCTGCCGAGAGCGCGCGTGCCAGGGATATCGTCACGCCGGCGGACAGGTCGTAGTAGTAGTCCTGCTCGATGGCGTCCAGCGCCTCGCGGGTCGCGCGCGCCAGGGCGCTGCCGCCGCCGCTGAGCTGAGCCAGGAGGAAGAGGCTCCCCTTCGTCCGCGCCAGGGCGCCCACCACCGGCTCGTGGAAGGTCACGATGTCGAACGCATCCGCCGGTCGCTCGTCGGCGGACGGAAGTCCGATCCTGGTTGCGAAGCGGTTGCTCATGGTTGCCGCGGCTGCTCGGTGGGATGGCTCGCGGCCGATTATACGGAGCGTCAGGCCTCGACTCGACCCACCGATACGGCCAGTCCGATCAACACAATGGTCGCCCCCGGGCGGCCGCGCATTCGCTCGTTGACCGACCACACGAGGGCCTCGGAGCGCAGGCCAAGCTCCTGCGCGAGCATTGAATCGGAGGCCTCAACGTGTGCGGTTCCGCTTGTAACGCGCCGCACGCGACTGCTGAGCGGGCCGCGCTCGAGGCGCGACTCCCTCATCGTCTCCGCCCATGCCAGTCGTACCTGGGCCACGGCCAGCTGTTCCGCCGCTCCCGGCCCCATGCATGCCGCGAGGGCGCGCTGGACGGCCACTCCCGCCTCTTCGCGCCCGCTCACGCCTCAGGCTCCAACCGGCCGGCTGCGATGCGCCAGATCGTCGCGCTGCGGCTCCGGGCCGCATCCAGCGTGCCGGGATCTGCCGTGGTCACGATGACCTGCCCTCGGCCAGCGATGAGATCGGACAGGCGCGCCGCGCGGTCGGGGTCGAGCTCGCTGAAGACGTCGTCGAGAAGCACGATGGGCCGAGGGCCGTCGGCGCCCAGCAGATCGGTCTCCGCCAACTTCATGGCGAGAATGATCGTGCGCTGCTGTCCACGGCTGGCGTGGCTCGCCACGTCGCGGCCGCCAAGCTCCACGCGCAGGTCGTCCCGCTGCGGACCAACAAGGCTGACCCCGTTCCACGCCTCCTTTTGCTGGACGTCCGCGATCCGGCGCCGATACGCCAGCGCCAGCTCGTCGTGCAAGGGGATCGCTGTCCCTCCCCGCTCGGCCCACGCCTCCTTGAGCCCATCGACGTAGCCCAGGACAACATCGGATCCATGCCGGGGCTGGCTTGCCACGGCATCGTGCAGTTCCCCGATCCGCGCGTTCAGGTCTTGGAGCACCTCGAGCCGCGCGCGCATGACCCGGGACCCGAGCACGGCCAGCTGCTCGTTCCAGAACGCGAGGCTGTCGATCGAGGCCTCCTCGGCGCGAATGGCCCGCAGCAGGGCATTGCGCTGCGTCACGACGCGCGAGACATCCACGAGGTCGCGCGCTCCGCGCCGGTCGCGCTGGGCGACGATTCCGTCCAGGAAGCGGCGTCGCTCCGAGGGCGACCCGACCAGAAGCAACATCTCCTCCGGCCGGAACAGGACGGCGCGCGCGAGGTCTGACAGAGCAGAGGTGCGGCGCGGGACTCCGTTGACGGTGAGGCGCTTGCGAATGCCGGGCGGGGCCTCGCTGCCCGGCACGATGAGCTCGATCGTCGACCCGCCGCTGCCGGTGCCTCCCGCCAGCTCCAGGCGCACGCGTGCAAACGGTGCCCCGTGCCGCACGAGATCCGCCTCCACCCCGGCACGATGCGACCGCCCTACGACCGTGGTGTGGATGGCCTCGAGCAGATTCGTCTTGCCGATGCCGTTGGGGCCGGCCACCACCGTCAGCCCAGGATCGGGCCGAAGCTCGGCCGAGGTGTAGCTCCGGAAGTCCTGGAGGGTCAGCAGCGTCAGGTCCATCCCGGAGGCGGTGGCGCGCGACGCGGCGCGCAGTGCCATGGCGACGCTACGACGCGGTCCGGACCGGCATGATGACGTGGACGTAGTCGTCCTTGCCGATGCCGCGGATGACCCCCGGAGCCAGCGGGCCGGAGAGCTCCAGCACGGCCTCCTCGGAACCGAGATTACTGAGCACGTCGATGAGGTAACGAGCATTGAAGGCGATGGCCGTCGGCGAACCCTCGATCGCCGCCTCGACGGTGTCCGCGTTGTCGCCCACGTCAGCGGCATGCGCCGTGATGGCAACTCCCGAGCCGTCGGCATCGTCGCCGCCGATCTCGATCTTCACGATGTTCGCGCTGTCCCGCGCGAAGATGCTGGCCCGCCGCGTCCCCGATAGGAACGCCTCGCGATCGATGACCGCGCGCGAGCTGTGGGAGGCCGGGATCACGGGCTCGTAGTTGGGGAACTGGCCCTCGATCAGCCGGCTGACAAGGTCGATGCCCTCGACATGGAACAGCACCTGGCTCTTGTTCGGCGTGACCGTGATCTCGATCGGGATCTCGGCATCGGGCAGGATGCGCATGAGCTCGGCATAGGACCGTCCGGGCACGACGATGACGACCTCGGGGTTCACCGGCGTCGCAAGAGTCAGCGTGCGCACGGCGATCCGGTAGTTGTCGGCAGCGGCCAGGGTCATCTTGTCGCCGGTGAGCTTGGTCAGGACTCCGGTCAGGATCGGGCGGCTCTCGTCCGATGCCGCTGCGAAGACGACTTCGCCCAGGGCTTCCCGCAGTACCCGGGCGTCCACGCTCGTGGCTGGCGCATCGCCGATGGCGGCCACGACCGGGAACTCGTCTGCCTCGATGCCCTTGATGCTCGAGCGGTTGTTCCCGCAGGTGAGCTTCAGGGTCCGGTCCTTCGGGGACAGGACAAGGTCAATGCGCTGATTGGGCAGCGAGGCCACGAGATCGGTCAACAGCTTGGCAGGGACCGTGATCTCTCCCTCCTCGGCAACCTTGCCAGGGACCCAGCAGTTGATCCCGATCTCGAGGTTGGTGGCGGTCAGCTTGAGTCCGGCGTTCTCGGTCTTCAGCAGCACGTTGGCCAGCACCGGCAACGTGGCGCGACTGCTCACCGCGCGGCTGACGGTGGCGAGACCGCGGGCCAGGTTCTCCTGCATTACCGAGATGTTCATGCCGACCTCATCTGCTGGGCCGCGGACCGATGATGTTGTCCACGATCCTCTGATTTACGTTCTATGGTTCTTGAAGAAGAATACTCATACGTCGTCGTCACCCGTAGGGGTGTTGACGGTGTGGACGAGCGCTTATGTCCGGTGCGTATCCGAGCGTTACCCCGACGTGCGGATAACTGATTCCCGAGTGTCGATATCCATGCCACCGGCGGCGGGTGGACGGCGGATGGCTGGCCGAAACCGGTGGACGAAGCGTAGCCGGGGTAACTGGTTTGGATGCCGATTGTCCACATCGACCCCGAGATATCCACGAGAACGGGCCACTTATCCACCAAAAGGGGCGCAACGGTGACAGGAGGCGCCGGATTCGGTCGCGAACCGACGCGCATTCTCACTCGGAGTAGATCATCTCCCGGACGGCGCTGATCTCGCGCCGCATCTCGTCGTTCTCCTGGAGCTCGCGCGCGATCTTGTCGTACGCGTGGAGGACGGTGGAATGGTCTCGACCGCCCAGCTCGGCGCCGATGCGGAGGAGGCTGATATCGGTCTCCTCGCGGATGAGGAACATCGCGATCTGGCGCGGGACGACGATGGCCCGGTCGCGCTTGCTGCTGCGCAGCTGGTCGAGATTGACCCCGTAGTAGTCCGCGACGGCACGCACGATGCGCTGTGGGGTGATCGAACGCTTACGCGGGTTGTACATCACGTTGCTGAGCACGGCGCTGGCCAGCTCGATGTTCACCGGCATGCCGCTCATGCTCGCGTAGGCCACAACCCGATTGAGCGCTCCCTCGAGCTCGCGGACGTTGCTGACGACCTTGCGGGCGATGAAGTCGATGACCTCGGACGGGATGAGGTGAAGCTGATCTTCGGCCTTGCTGCGCAGAATCGCGATCCGTGTCTCGAGATCCGGCGGCGTCAGGTCCGCGATGAGCCCCCACTCGAATCGGCTGCGCAGACGCTCCTCGAGGGTGGTGATGGCCTTTGGAGGCCGATCGGAGCTGAGCACGACCTGCTTGCCGGCCTCGTGGATGGCGTTGAAGGTATGGAAGAACTCCTCCTGGGTCCGCTCGCGGTCGGCGATGAACTGAATGTCATCGATCAGGAGGACGTCGATGCGCCGATAGCGCCCGCGGAAGTCCTCCATCTTCTGCTCGCGGATCGAGTTGATGAAGTCGTTCGTGAACTTCTCGCTGGTCGCGTACAGGATCCGCTTGCGCGGGAACTTGCCGGCCACCGCATTGCCGATTGCGTGCATCAGGTGCGTCTTACCCAGCCCCACGCCGCCGTAGAGGAACAACGGGTTGTAGGCATGACCCGGCCGCTCCGCGACCGAGAGCGCAGCCGCGTGGGCCAGGCGGTTCGCCGATCCGACGATGAAGTTGTTGAAGGTGTAGCGGCTGTTGAGGTTGATCGCGTTGCCGCCGGCACTGAGCGGCGGCATCTGGACCCGCGCCTCCTCGTCCACCTGCTCGGGCAGCGGCCCCGAGGCATCGGCGACGACGAACTCGAGCTGCACGGATCCGCCGACCACGCGGGCCAGCGTCTGGCTGATCAGGGGGCGGTAGCGGTTGTCGAGCCAGTCACGTGCGAAGCCGTTCGGGGCCGAGATTCGATAGCGGTTGTCGTCGATCTCGACGAGCTCCGTATCCTTCAGCCAGGTCTCGAAGTTGGCCGGGGAGAGTGAGACCTGCAGCTCGCCGAGGGCGGCGCGCCATACCTGCTTGGCATCCATCAAACGACGTGCTCCGAACCGATCTGCGGGGCTTCCCGCGTGGGCTGACGAGTCCGCCTCCGGGCCGAGATCGGACGTCATTTCGGGCGGTCCGGGCCGGGGGTCGGGCCACTATAGCAGCGCCCGAATCGGCGGGGCAATGCATCGGCACATCGTACGGTCGCGACCTTGTCCGATGGTCCACCCGGGGCCGGGCGAGCCACCCATCCCGTGCTGACAACCGCACTCCGGGGGAGCGTTGGCGGGCCCGTGGTCCCTGGGACGGGCCGATCCAAGCGCGATGTCCCGCACCGCCCGGCCTATCCATCGGCCAATGTGTTCGGGGCGGGCAGTTTGTCAAGGCGCACGCCTCCGCTCGGTCAACTGCCCAGCAGTGGCGCGTTTGACGGCGCGAGAAGCTTGTCGAATGCGTGCACGAGAGATGAGCGCGAGTTTGACCCAACAGGCACGCGTCGGTAGAATCGCGAACCAGAGCGAGACGGGCCATCCGGATCATCGTGCGTAGGCTGGCGGGACGCCAGCCCTTCGTGTGAGAAGGCCCGAGTCAGCCATCGTTTGAACGAGGAACGGCACGCATCCATGAAGAGGACGTATCAGCCCAAGAAGCGTTCGCGCAAGCGCGAGCATGGCTTCATGGCCCGGATGGCTACGAAGGGCGGTCGCCGCGTGCTCGCCCGCCGTCGGGCCAAGGGTCGCAAGCGACTCACTGTCTGAGCTCCGGTCAGGCCATCGAGACCGCGCCAGTGCTGCCGATGCTTCGGCGCCGCGCGGAGTTCGAGGCCATCGGACGTGACGGGACCGCGCGCTCGACTTCGCTCCTCGTCCTGCGCTGGATGAGGACCGATCGAGCCGAGACGCGCGTCGGCCTGTCAACACCGCGAACCATCGGGGGCGCGGTGCAACGAAATCGAGTGCGACGTCGCCTGCGGAGCCTGCTCCGCGAGCGGATCGGACGGATCGGCCCCGGCTGGGACCTCCTGCTGATCGCGCGACCCGCCGCGGGTGACGCCAGCCATGCAGAGCTGGCAGCTGCGATCGACGCGCTGCTGGCCCGATCGGAGATCGGTGGATGAAGATAATCGGGCTCGGCCTCATCAAGGCCTACCAGAAGCTGACCTTCTGGATGCCGCCAAGCTGTCGCTATTCGCCGACCTGCTCGCATTACACCTACCAGGCCATCGAGCGCCATGGCCTGCTGCGCGGCAGCTGGCTGGGCGCGAAGCGTATTGGCCGCTGCAATCCGTTTCATCCGGGCGGCTATGACCCGGTCAACTAGACGAGAGAGAGCGACTTGACCCCGATCATCGGCGCCGGATTCCTGGGCATCGAGCACTTCACGCCGCCCTGGGACGTCTTCTTCCTGCCGCTCTTCAACCTGCTCGTCGCGCTGTTCCGGGTCCCGTTCTTCGACTTCGCGCTGGCGATCATCGTCTTCACGATCGTCATCCGCACCATCCTGGCCCCCCTCTTCGTGCGGCAGATCCGCTCGCAGAAGGAGATGCAGCGGATGCAACCCCTCATCCGCGAGGTGCAGCGCAAGCACAAGGGAAATCGGCAGAAGGTCTCCGAAGAGACGATGGCGCTGTACAAGGAGCACGGGGTCAACCCCGCGGCCGGCTGCCTGCCTGTCGTGCTTCAGCTGCCGATCCTGTTCGCCCTGTACCAGGCCCTGATCCGTGCGTCGGGGGTCATCCAGGGATTCACGGTCAACGATGGGAACCAGGGGGCGTTCGAGGCCCTCCAGGCCGCGAACGTCGTGGAGGCGGTGGCCGGAAAGGCCGATCACTACCGGGTTGCCTTCGACGGCGCGTGCAACCTTCCTGCATACAGTCAGCTGCCGCAGTTTCTGCCGCTGAACTGTCAGCTGATCGACCCGATCAAGCTCAACGACCACGTCAACACGTCCGTCGGGTGGCTGCTGGGGCTCGACCTGGCCCAGATCGACAATGTCTTCGCGCTCCCGCTCTTTGGCGGGTTCGCGCTCTCGCTCCTGGCCGTCATCGCCGCGGTCCTGCAGTTCGTGCAGGTCAAGATGACGAGCCCGCGGCCGAACGGCGATGACCCGACCTCCAGCATGACGAGCACGATGATCTACACGTTCCCGTTGCTCACGATCATCTGGGGCGGCATCTTCCCGAGCGGCCTGATCCTGTACTGGATCGTGTACACCGCGTACCTCGTGGTCCAGCAGTTCCTCATCATGGGTTGGGGCAACCTCTTCCCGCTGTTCGGCTGGCAGCCATCGTGGGCGTCAACGCCGGAGGCGATCAGCCCGCCGCGTCCGAAGCGCATCGAGTCCGATGCTGCGGCCACCGAGGAAACCCCGCCCACCCCACCACGCGCGCCCTCTCCGAACGCGAGCGGCGGCACGAAGCCGCGACCCGCAAATCGGGCGAAGGGCAGCGCCAAACGACGAGGCCGAAAGCGATGACATTCCGAGAATTCACAGGCAAGAACGTTGAAGAGGCCATCCGGACGGCGATGGCGGAGTTCAGCTCCGATCTCGGCGACCTGGATATCGAGATCCTGGCCCAGGGCAGTCGTGGGGTGCTGGGCGTCGGTGCCGAGGAGGCCCGCATCCTTGCCGCACCGAAGTCGGCCGTCGCGGCCGCCGAGTCGGTGCGCGCCGAAGCCGCACCGTCGGCGCCAGCCCTGCCCGCGCCCGCACCGTCTGCGCCAGCACCGGCGGAGCGCAGCGAGCCCGTGATCACCCCCGACGCGCCGGGCGAAGCCGATCCCGTCAGCAACGGCGCGGGCACGAGCGCAACAGAAGAGGACTCCGGCCCCGTCGACCTCGACGCCGCCGCCGCGGTGGCCGAGGAGGAGGTCGCGGAGCTCGAGCGCGCGGACGCCGCCCGCCGCACTCGTGGCAGTCGCGGTCGGGGCGGACGCGGCCGCAACGGGCGAGAGGGCGACCATGCGGTGCGCGAGCCGCGTTCGGACAGCGGTCCGCGTGAGCCGCGCGCGGGCGGTCGTGAACCTGCGCCGTTCGTGTCCGGCAAGCCGCTGGAAGAGCTCAGCGAGGAGGAGCGCTCGACCCTCGACACGGCGAAGGAGGTGCTCTCCGAGATGCTCAGCCTGATGGAGCTGTCGGGAACGGTCGAGATCGCCAGCGGCGGCGACACCGCCCGCCTCAACGTCAAGGGCGACGATCTCGGGGCGCTCATCGGCCGCCGTGGCGAGAAGCTCGCCAGCCTGCAGCACATCGTCAACCTCATCGTCGGTCGGCGCGAAGGTCAACATCATCGAATCGCCATCGACGTCGAGAACTACCGCGGACGCCGCGATCAGCAGCTGCGCGACGTGGCCGAGCGTGCCGCGAAGCGCGTCATTCAAAGCGGCAAGATCATCCAGCTCGAGGCGATGCCCGCCATCGAACGCCGCGTGGTCCACATGGCTCTGCTCGAGAACCCGAGGATCCGAACCCAGAGCGTGGGCGTGGAGCCGAATCGACGGATCGTCGTCCTGCCCGCCAACCAGGTCAAGGATTAGGGCGGCTCCCACCGGGAGCAGGCGATGGAAGGCGCAGCGTGCGCAGTGGGGCGCGTGTGGTCGAATGGTCCATGGGTGGGTTTCGCGCCGACGCTGGACGACGGGTACGCCCTCGTGGTCGGCGGCGATGAGCACCCGGGCGTTCGCGTGGAGGCCGGCGCCAGCGACCTGCTGGCGCTCGCGATCATCTACTTCGAAGAGGCTTTCGAGCCACCGCCGGAGCAGCTCGCCGCCACGCTCGGTGACATCGGCTCCCTCGTACGCCATGTCGCCGAACATGAGACCGACGTGGAGCGCCGGCGCCTTCTGGCCGAGGCGGTGGACGCCGTCGACGACGGACTTGCCGCGGACGTGACGATCACGCGCATCGGGCGCGCGCTCGGGGAGGAGGTGGACGCGACCGCGATGATTCGCGGCCGCGTCGGGGACCTGTTGGCCGAGGACTGATCCTCAGGCGATGGGGCGATCGTCCTCCGCCGGCTCGGATGCCGGCTCGGACGGTGCCCGATCAGCCGCGGGCTCGGACGCCGTTGGCTCACTCGCCGGCGGCTCGGATGCCGGCTCGCGGGGCGCCGAGTCCGCCGCCGGTGCCGCGGCAGCTGGCGAGACGGCTGGGCGCTCGGACGCCGTCGAGGTTCCGAGCTGGAACTTCCCGCCTTCGGCCTGGAATTCCTTCCAGCCGACCCACGCGATGAGGATTCCGCCGGCCACAGCGATTAGATAGAACAACGTGTTAAGTGCTGCAAACTGCAGCATCAGCCCGACGGCCCCGATGATCGAGAGCAACCCGAGCACGAGGATGACTCCCGCCGCCGCACCAAGCAGAAGCATCAAGCTTCCCTTGGACCCCGGAAGGTTGGTTTCCGGCGACATCTGGGGAAGGAAGATGACGGCGAGCATGCCTGCAGCGGCGAGAACAGCCACGATGCCCAGTCCAGCTGCCCCTACGCCCACAAGTCCACCGACGATCACCGCAGCGGATCCGTACACCGCAAGTTTGTCGTTCTGACTCAGCTTCGAGAAGTCCATCCGATCGAACGCCCTCCATATCGATGCCCAGACGGGCCCCCGACCCGCGACGGACCGTAGCACAGCGGGTCAACCGGCCCTGGCGCGCGGCGACGGACGCTGCCCCCGATTTGCGCGGCCAGGCTGCGCAGCGGTGATTTCGGGGAAGGGATGAAGTGGTGGAGATGGGGGAGAATCGAACTCCCCGTCCAGAACACAGTCGCCGAGAACTTCCTACAGGTATTTCCGGCCAACTTGCGCTTCGCAATGCGGGCCCCCGACCGGCGGGGTGCTTCGCCTGCTATCCGGTGATGCCTTTCGGCTCTTTGACGCCACTCACCGGAGTTGGCGACGCCGCACCTCCCCTAATGACATCTTCGCCGCCCGGGGAGGGGGGACGGCGTCGATGTTCACTGCCTAAGCAGCGAAGGCGTAACTATCGTTGCCAGTTACAGCAATTGCCCGCTGTTTAACGAGGCCTGCGAGCAACCTCGACCTGCGATTCTCGGTCCCTGGGCACTGTCGAATCCTGACATCCCCACGAGCCGAT
>JBDSJJ010000181.1:0-5167 GCA_039917415.1 Candidatus Limnocylindria bacterium
GCCAGGTTCGCCCAGCGCGACCGATCGAGCACCAGGGTCGCCTCGCAACCCGCGGCGGACAGGGCGTCGACCGCCGCCCGCGATGCGCCACCGGCTCCGAGCACCACGGCGCGCCGGATCCCCGGGGGCAGCTCACCGCGCAACGCGGCGAGGTCGGTGTTGTGGGCCACCAGCCGGTCGCCGTAGCGGACGATGGTGTTGGCCGCCCCGAGCCGTTTGACCTCGGGCCCGAGCTCATCCACCAGGGCGCAGACCGTCACCTTGTAGGGCTTCGTGATGTTGGCGCCGATGCGATCACCGTCACGCAGGGCGGCGACCTCGGCCGCCAGCTCGTGCAGCTGGACGTCGCGCAGCTCGTAGCGGGCGTCAACGTCGAGCGCAGCGAATGCCGCGTTGTGCATGGCGGGGGACGCCGAATAGCCGATGCCCTGGCCCAGCAGCACGGCCAGCGCTGTCACCGAGCTCCTCCCGGTCCCCGCGTTCGGCGTCGCCGGCGGGACACGGCCGCTCGCAAGTCACCGATCGTGTCGCCCCCGAACGAATAGAGGAGCTCATCGGCCAGGACCAGGGCAACCATCGCCTCGCCGACGATCGCGGCGCGTGCCAGGACCGTGACGTCGCTGCGCTCGATGTGGGCCCGTCCACTCTCGCCGGTCGTCATGTCGAGCGATGGGAGGGGGCTGCGGAGCGTGGATACCGGCTTCTGGGCAACCCGCACCACGATCGGCTCTCCGTTGCTGATACCACCCTCGATCCCTCCGGCGCGGTTCGTCTGCCGTTGCCATCCGCCACCGCCGGCGTCGATCACGTCGTGGACGGTGCTGCCCCGTCGCTCGACAGTCCCGAAACCCAGCCCGATTTCCACGCCCTTGACGCCCGGAATGGCCATCGTCGCTCCGGCCAGCAGGCCGTCGAGACGTGTGTCCCACTCGGACGACGAGCCCAGGCCGATGGGCGTGCCCTCAACCACGACCACGAACGAGCCGCCGATCGAGTCGCCGGCCTCCTTCGCCGCGTCGACCTCGGCCAGCATGGCACGCTCGGCCTGGGGGTCCGGGCAGCGCAGCGGGGAGGGATCGGCCAGGTCGCGATCGGCCCAGCCGTCGGGAATGGCGGCGAGGACGTCATCGGCATCGGGAAAGGCCCGGATCGGCCCAAGCTGGTCGACGAAGCTCCAGATCCGCACGCCGCAGGTCGCGAGCAGCTGTCGGGCCAGCGAGCCAGCCACCACCCGTGGCGTCGTTGAGCGTGCGGATGCGCGCTCGAGCACGTTCCGGACGTCGTCAGTGTCGTACTTCAGGGCGCCGGCCAGGTCGATGTGCCCCGGTCGGGCGCGCGTGATCGGCTTCGGGCGCCGATCGGCCGGGATCGGCTCGACGGACATGCGGTCGGTCCAGTTGGCCCAGTCGCGGTTCTCGATGCTGAAGCCCACCGGGGACCCGAGCGTGCGTCCGTAGCGGATGCCGGCGGTCCACCCGACGCGATCCCGCTCGATCTGCATGCGCTTGCCGCTGCCGTAGCCGTGCTGGCGTCGCTTCAGGTCGCGGTCGACGTCCCGGGTGCTGACGCGCATCCCGGCGGGAAGTCCCTCGACGATCCCCGACAACCCCGGTCCGTGTGATTCGCCGCTGGTCAGCAGCCGCAGGCGGCGCATCAGCTCGTCACCGTGGCGAGGTCGTCCCAGAAGGTCGGGTAGGAGACCGCAGCGCAGTCGGCGTCGTCGAGCTCGACCTCGGTGGCGATCCCCGCCGTGGCAGCTACCGCGAAGGCGATCGCGATCCGGTGATCGCCGTGGGTGCGAATGGCGCCGCCGCTCGGAGTCCCTCGGCCGACCCGCCAGCCGTCGTCGAGCTCCTCCACGTTGGCGCCGATGGCCCGCAGGCCCTCCACCATGGCGCCGATGCGATCCGTCTCCTTGACCCGCAGCTCGGCCGCGTCGTGCAGCTCGGACGGCTCGTCGACCGATGCCATGGCGACGGCGACCAGCGAGAGCTCGTCGATCAGCTCGGCAACCTGCGCGCCGCCGATGTTCACCGCCTCCAGCGGCCGGCCACCGCGGACCACGATCTCGCCGATAGGCTCTGGGCCGGCCACGTCGGTGATCCGGGTCTCGATCTCGACGCCAATGCGCTGCAGCAGCCCCACCAGCGCCAATCGCGTGGGGTTGAGGCCGACGCCCTCCATCCGGATCTCGGCATCGGGATGCAGCGCCGCCGCGACCAGCCACGCCGATGCCGCCGATGGGTCGCCGGGGACCTCGAGCTCGAACGGGCGCGGTCGAGCCGGCCCGGTGAGCGTCGTGAGTCCGCCCGCCCGCCGGATCGGCACGCCCATCCACGCCAGCATTCGCTCGGTGTGGTCGCGTGTCGGTCCCGGGGTGGTGATCTGCGTCTCGCCTGTTGCCGCGAGGCCCGCGAGGGCACAGGCGCCGAGCAGCTGCGCACTGGAGACGCTGAGCTCGTGCTCCGCCGGAACAGGTGAGGCTCGGCCGATGACCGTCATCGGCGCATGCCCGTCCGTGGTGGTGACCTCCGCGCCGGTCCGGCGCAGCAGCGCCGCAACCCTCTCCATCGGCCGAGAGCGGAGGGAGGCGTCGCCGTCGAGCGTCGCACGCAGCGGAAGTCCGGCGAGCATGCCCGCCAGCAGCCGCATGGTGGTGCCGGAGTTACCGCAGTCCAGGGTGGCGTGGCGCATCGGCCTGCCGCTGATCTCCCACCGGCCCGGGGATGGCTCGACAATCTCGACCCCGAGTTCGCGCAGGCAGGCGATCGTGCTGAGCACGTCCCGTCCGGGCGTGGCCATGGTCACCATCGACGGGCCGCCGGAGAGGGCCGCGAAGATGAAGGCGCGGTGCGCGATCGACTTGTCCGGGGGCAGCGTCAGCGTCCCCCGAAGGCGAGTCGCGGGTAGGAGCGTCGTGCCGGTCGACGCCGGCGTCAACGGCCGCTTCCGGCGGTCGCGGCCTCGGCCTCGGTCACGGAATGAGCGTGGCGGCGCTGAACGGAGCGCGACGCGCGGAGGAGGGCGTCGAAGACAAGCGTCAGTTCGACGGGCGTCATCGGGCCGCTCGTGCCGCTGGCGGCACGCTCGAGCAGTGCGCGCTCGCGTCGCGGATCGTGGCCGTGGGCACCCGGCGCGCGACGGCGCTGGACCTCGAGGGCAAGGGCCGCGCGCTCCTGGACCATCTCGGCCAGGCGGGCGTCGAGGTCGTCGATCCGATCGCGCACGTCATCGATGCCATCGGCCGCGGTCGAGGCGGCGGTTGCCGGCTGCGACTCCGGCGCGCGGACGAACTGGAGGCGTCGCAGCTCGTCCATCAGACCGCCGAACTCGTCGAAGTTCAGGCTCTGGTCTCCGTCCGAGCGCGCGTTCGCCGGATCGGGATGAACCTCGATGATCAGGCCATCGGCGCCGACTGCGGCACCGGCCAGGGCCATCGGCCCGACGAGCGCGCGGTGCCCGGTGCCGTGGCTGGGGTCGACGATGATCGGCAGGTGGGTGAGGCTGCGAAGCACGGGCACGGCCGAGAGGTCGAGCGTGTTGCGCGTCGCGGTCTCGAATGTTCGGATGCCGCGCTCGCACAGGATCACGTTCGGATTGCCGGCTGACAGGATGTACTCGGCGGCGAGGAGCCACTCCTCGATGGTCGCGCTGAGGCCGCGCTTGAGCAGCACCGGGCGGCGGCTCTGCCCCACGGCCTTGAGCAGCACGAAGTTGTGCATGTTGCGGGCGCCGACCTGGAGGATGTCGACGTGCTCCTCGAAAATCGGCACATCAGTGGAGTCGACGACCTCGCTGATGACGGGCAGGCCGGTGGCTTCGTGTGCTTCGGCGAGGAGCTTCAGGGCCGGGAGGCCGAGGCCCTGGAACGAGTACGGCGAGGTGCGCGGCTTGAAGGCGCCGCCGCGCAGGACGCGGGCACCCTCGCGGGCGACGCATCGGGCCGTCTCGAGCAGCTGTTCACGGGACTCGACGGCGCATGGCCCGGCCATGACGACGAGCTCCTGGCCCATGCCGATCTCGACCCCATTGGCTCTGACCCGCGTCCGTTCGCCGGGCTCCTGCATGCTCGCGAGCTTGTACGGGGAGCTGACACGGATCACCTGGTCCACGCCGGGGAGCGTGCCGAGATGGCTGATCCGCTCGACGTCGCCCACCACGCCGATAACGGTCCGCTCCTCGCCCTCGCTCAGGAAGGCTTCGAGCCCGTTCTCCTCGACGGCGCGTTTAACGCCGTCGATCTCTTCGCGCGTCGCCGTCGGACGCATCACCACGATCATTCGATTGCCGCCTCTCGTTGCTGCGCCGTCGCGCCCCGGCCCGCGTCGGGGAAACAAAAAACGCAGGAGCTTTCGCTTCCTGCGTCTGCGGGCACGAGTGCCTCTGCCGGCGAGATCTACTCGCCTGCCTCGTACCCGCTAGCCATAAAACCACTTGGTGTTCATTGGTTCGCGGACTCTACGGCCGATGTGCTCGCGGTGTCAACCACGCGCACAGTGGGTAGATGCATCCCCGCATGGCACGGCTGTTAGCCTGATCCGATGAGAAGCCTGCTCATTTCAGGGCTGGTGGTGCTGGCAGGGTGTGGATCGCAACATCCTGCGCCCGAGTGTGACCCCAATCCGCTGTTTGCCGATTCCGCGCTCACTTGTGATGAGGCTGTCGCCGCAGCTGTCAGCTCCCTGGGCGAAGACCATCCAGCGATCGAGCGGGTTCAATTTCTCTTCGGGTCCGCGACGCCCTATTTCCCCGCGCTCCTGGGGCAACGCGAAGAGCAGCCGGTGGACGCGTATGTGGTCTTCACCTTCTCCGAGGGTTCGGAACAGCAATACGTCCCGGTGGTGTGGTGGCGCGACGCCCTCAGCGTAAGATCGCCTGCCGAATACTAGTGACGCGAGGCACTCGTCCAATCTGATGGGACCCTCGCCCTTGCTGCCGTTCGTCCGTCCGAATCGCGCCGAACCTACCGGGCGCGCCGCGAATCCACTGTGGACAGCACGGACCTTCCGCCGTCGACCGCCCAGACCGCCCCGGTCACGTAGCTGGCAGCCGGGCTGAGCAGGAAGCCGATGACGCCGGCCACCTCCTCCGCCGTCCCCATCCGCCCCAGCGGCACGTCGGTCCGATGGTCGGCGGGAAGCAGGCGCTCGTCGAAGTCGGTCGCGAT
>JBDSJJ010000182.1:0-3620 GCA_039917415.1 Candidatus Limnocylindria bacterium
AGGTCGAGCTCGAGCTTGCCGTCCTTCACGAGGTGCTTGATCAGGGTCTGGATGTTCTTGGCGTACATCTGGGTCGCGCTGCCCGGCATGGTGGCCGGCAGGTTGGTGAGGCCGATGATCTTCACCCCGTGCCTGACGACCTCCTGGTTCGGCACGGTGCCCTCCACGTTGCCGCCCATCTCGGCCGCCATGTCGACGATGACGCTGCCGGGCTTCATGCTCTTCACCATCTCGTCGGTCACGAGCTTCGGTGCCGGTCGCCCAGGAATGAGGGCGGTGGTGATGACGAAGTCCGCCTCCTTCACGCGCTCCGCGATGAGCTCGGCCTGGCGCCGCTTGTAGTCGTCACTCATCTCGGTCGCATAGCCGCCGGCGGTCTCCGCCTTGGCCTTCTCCTCGTCGGTCATCTCGACCTCGATGAACGTGCCGCCCAGGCTCTGGACCTGCTCCTTCACGACGGGACGCACGTCCGTGGCCTCCACGACCGCACCGAGGCGGCGCGCAGTCCCGATGGCCATGAGCCCGGCCACGCCAGCCCCCATGACGATGCCCTTGGCGGGTCGCACCGTCCCGGCGGCGGTGGTCAGCAGCGGCATGAACTTGGGGAGCCGCTCCGCGGCGATGAGGACCGCCTTGTACCCGCCGACCGTGGCCTGCGAGCTCAGGGTGTCCATGCTCTGGGCGCGGGTGATGCGCGGGATGGCGTCCATGCTGATGGCGCTGACGCCGGCCTTCGCCAGCTTCTGGGCAAGTTCCGGCTTGGCCAGCGTGCCCAGCGTGCCGATGAGGACGGTCCCGTCCCGCAGCATCTCGACCTCTTCGTCGGACGGTCGGCCGACGCGCAGGACGACATCGGCCTGGGAATACAGGCTTGCGGCATCGGGAAGGAGCGTGGCACCGGCCTCGCGGTAGGCCTCGTCGGTGTTCGAGGAGGCCTCGCCCGCGCCGGCCTGGACGAGGACCTCGATTCCGTCACCGACCAGCTGGCCGGCGATCTGGGGAGTCAGCGCGACGCGTGTCTCGCCCTCGGCGGTCTCGCGTGGGACGGCAATCTTCATCAGGGCAGTTCTCTTCGGGGGGATGCCGGCGAACCGCCGCAGCTCATGCGATGGCGCGTGGCGGTTCGGAATTCGGAGTGTAGCAGAGCATCGGCCGGGGACGATGCGGGCGTCCTCTCGGCTCGCGCCGAGCGCCGATGGATCGGCGAAATGGCGCCAATGTCGGGTCCTGGGCGCTGACCTGACGATGTATCGGCTCGCTCGCGGCCCGAAAGGCCCGTTGGGGCCGCTTCAGGCCACCTTGCAGCCGATAGATCGGCATCCCGGCGCCCGGATGCCCTCCTTGGCCGCACATCGGCGATCTATCAGCAGCGCGGCCATCGGGGGCATGGACTAGGCTTTGACGCGGCCCACCATCCCGACCCAACCTGAGCAAATCTAGGGAAAGCTGCCTCCCATGTCACTGATCGTCGACTCCATCAGCAAGCGCTTCAGCGACGTCGTCGCACTCGACGGCGTGTCGTTCACGGTCGAGCCTGGCCGCATCTTCGGCCTGCTCGGCGCAAACGGCGCGGGCAAGACGACGAGCATGCGGATCGTGCTCGATATCTTGCGCGCCGATACGGGAACCGTCACCTGGCAGGGAGTGAAGAACACGGCGCTCCCCCGCCGAACCTGGGGTTACCTCCCGGAGGAGCGCGGGCTCTATCCGCGCATGCTCGTCGGTGAGCAGCTGCGATTCTTCGCCGCGCTGTACGGCATCCCAGATGCCACGGCCCGAGCTGAGATCGACGACTGGCTCGAACGATTCCGCATCCCGGAGTACCGCGATCGCAAGGTCGAGCAGCTCTCGAAGGGCAACCAGCAGAAGATCCAGTTCATTGCCTCGATCCTCCACGACCCGCAGGTACTGATCATGGACGAGCCATTCAGCGGGCTCGACCCGGTCAACGTACGGCTGCTCAAGGAGGCGTTTCTCGAGATGAAGGCGCGCGGCAAGACGCTGGTCTTCAGCACCCACCAGATGGAGCAGGTCGAAGAGCTATGCGAATCAATTGCCATCGTCGACCTCGGACGCGTGGTGGTGAGCGGCGCCGTGCGTGACGTCAAGCGTGCCATGGGCCGGCAGGTCGTCCGGCTGGCGACCGACGGCGACGGCCACGGGGTCGAATGGTTGACCGCGATCCCGGGCGTGGAGCTCACGACGCGGCGCGAGGACTATGTCGAACTCCACGTACCCGCCGATCGCGACCCCGACAGCATCCTGCGCGCCGCCATCGAGCGCGGCGAGCGCGTCACCCGATTCGAGATCGCCGATCCCAGCCTCGAAGAGATCTTCGTTGAGCACGTCGGCCGGCGTGCCGTCGACGAGTCCGAGGAACATCTCGCCGCATCCAGCCGCGAGGTGGCGTCATGAGCGGCCTGTTCCCGAACGCCTTCCACGTCGCGCGGCGCGAGTACCTGTTCCGGGTCCGCGGCCGCGCCTTCGTCATCACGACGGCACTCCTCGCGCTGGCGATCGTCGCGGTGACAATGGTGCCGACCCTGCTCGGAGCGCTGGGCGTCGCCGATCCGCCGACCGTCGCCATCGACGTCCAGGCCGACGACATCACGACGGACCCGGTCCTCACGGTCCAGACGGCTCTCATCGTCGGCGCGGATTTGTCGGGCGATCCCTCCTCGCCGCCGATCGAGGGAGATCGGGCCCGCGTGACCCGTACCGATGATCCTGCAGCAGCGGCCCAGGCGGTTCGCGACGGCGAACTCGATGCACTGCTCACCATCACTCGCGACGCCGATGACGAGCTGGAGTTCGAGTTCCTTGGCAGCGCCAGCCCGACGAACATGACCCGGCTCCTCATCACCCAGGCGTCGGCCGCGATCGCCATCGCGGATCGCCTCGAGCGTGCAGGAATCGATCCGCGTCAGAGCGCCGAGCTGTTCCAGCCCCCGAACTTCACCGCCGTGCCGGTCGATCCCGATGACAGTCGCAACCAAGAGGACTTCGGTGGAGCGTTCATCCTCACGTATGCGCTCGTGATCCTCACCTTCCTGGCGATTTTGACGTACGGCAACTGGGTCGCCCAGAGCGTCGCCGAGGAGAAGTCGGGGCGCGTGATGGAGTTGCTGATCACCGCGGCGACGCCGCGCCAGCTGCTCACCGGCAAGGTGCTGGGCACCGGCGCCGCGGGCCTGACGCAATACGTGGGGATCGTCGTGGCGGCGATGATCGGGCTGGTGGCCAACGGGCCGATCTCGGAGGCCCTCGGTGTGGCGGGCGAGCTCCCGTTCACCCTCCCATCGATCGGCCCGGCAATGCTGATCGCGTTCGCCACCTTCTTCCTGCTCGGCTTCATCCTGTACGCGACGCTCTACGAGGCCGCCGGATCGATGGTGAGCCGCATCGAGGACGTCCAGCAGGCCGTCGGACCGCTGATCTTCCTCGCCATGGGCGGGTACCTGGCATCGTTCACGGCGCTCAACGATCCGGACGCGCAATAGGTCGCCGTCTTCTCCCTCGTTCCGTTCTTCAGCCCGTACCTCATGCCCGCCCGGATGCTCCTGACCTCGGTCAGCATCGGGGAGATCCTCCTTGCCCTGGTGCTGCTCGTCGCCATGCTG
>JBDSJJ010000183.1:0-3018 GCA_039917415.1 Candidatus Limnocylindria bacterium
TGGAGCAGACGGGTCGAGCCCTCGATGTCGGTGAACAGGAACGTGACGGTTCCACTCGGAAGTTCAGACATGTCCATCGAGTGTGCGACGTCATTGGGCCAGACACAAGGGCCGCGGCGCTCCGCTACGCTTCGCCGGTGCGCGTCATCCACCTCCTCATTGATCGGCCCATCCTCACCGCCGTCCTCGGCGCGCTGACGATTGCCGGCTCGGCCATCGTCGTGCGCCTCGCCGACGTGGAGCCCTCGACGGCCGCGTTCTTCCGCCTGGCCTACGCGCTGCCGCCGCTGGCCCTCCTGGCCTGGCTCGAGCGACGGCGCTACGGGCCTCGCGCGCCCGGCCAGTCACGCCTGGCCTGGATCGCCGGGGTGTTCTTCGCCGTGGACCTGATCCTGTGGCACCACGCCATCAACCAGGTCGGCGCGGGGCTGGCCACCGTCCTTGGTAACACCCAGGTCATCGTGGTGCCGCTGGCGGCCTGGGCATTCCTGCGCGAGCGACCGTCGCAACGCATCGCGGTCTCTGTCCCGGTGGTGCTGGCCGGCGTGGTGCTCATCTCCGGCGTGATCGGGGTGGGCGCCTATGGGCAGGACCCCGTGCTCGGCGTGCTGCTCGGCCTCGGCACCGGGCTCGCGTACGGCGGGTTCATCCTCATCCAGCGCGGAGCGAACGCCGACATCCGGCGCCCGGCCGGTCCGCTGTTCGAAGCCTCGCTGTCCGGGGCGCTGGTGACGCTTGCGATCGGCTGGCCGCTGGGCGAGATCGACCTGGTTCCGAGCTGGCCGTCACACGGCTGGCTGCTCCTCCTGGCGCTCGGCGTCCACGTGGTGGGCTGGCTGCTCATCAGCCTCAGCCTTCCGCGACTGCCTGCGGCCCTCACGTCCGTGGTGCTGACCATCCAGCCCGTCGGCTCGGTGCTGCTCGGGATCGTGATCCTGGCCGAGGCGCCGTCGTCGTTCCAGCTGCTGGGCGTGGCATTCATCCTGGCCGGCCTGTTGATCGCCACGCTTCGCATCCGCGTGCGACGGACTCGACGCGCCAGCCTCGGAACCGGCTGACTCAGGCGACGACGTTGGGCAGCGACACGCGGAAGCAGGTCGCGGACTCGTCGCTCTCGACCTCGATCAGGCCGCCATGACGACCGACCACGTTGTGCGAGATGTGGAGGCCCAGGCCGGTGCCCTTGCCGGGCGGCTTGGTCGTGTAGAACGGCTCGAACAGTCGGGTCCGGATCTCCGCCGGAATAGGCGCGCCGGTGTTGCAGACGGAGACTCGAACGCCCGTTCCCTCGCGCTCGGCGCTCAGGGTGAGCGTCCCGGCGCCGTCCATGGCGTCGATCGCGTTGTCCACGAGGTTCGTCCACACCTGGTTCAGCTCGGATCCATAGGCCTCGATCTCCGGCAGGTCGTCCGCGATCTCGCGTTCGACGGTCACGCCCCCCTCCCGCAGCTTGTGGCGCAGGATCACGAGGGTCTGCTCGAGGCCGATACGAACGTCGATGCGCTGTCGCGGCGCCTGGTCGAGGTACGCGTAGCCCTTCACCGCCGCCACGATCTCGCTGATCCGATCGACCGCCATCGCCAGCTCATCGAGCAGCTGATGCACCGATGCGTCCGCCGCCAGCCACGGCAGGACATCGGCGGGCTGTTCGCGCAACGTGGCCGGGGTCCAGCCAGCGTCCACGAGAGCACTGGCGGCATCGGAGGTTCCCGCCAGGACAGCGACCTCGTCGATGAGATCCGCCCGGTCGAGCGCCGACGTCGGAGCGACCGCGCCCGGTGGCGGTATCGGGGGCGGCGACGGACGCGGCAGGGTCTCCGCGGCCCGGATTGCATCGGCCAGGGAGCGCGCGGAGCGCGAGGCGGCAGCGGCCGGGTTGTTCAGCTCGTGCGCGAGCCCCGCCGCCAGGGTTCCGAGACCCGCTAGCTTCTCGCGCTCGCGGAGCGTGGCCTCCATCGATCGCAGCCGACCAACGGCCGTGCGGATGACGCTGAGCGCCACGTCGGGACCGGCCGCCAGCAGCTGTCGCATGACGTCCACCGGAATGCGGAGCGCCTCGGCCGGGCCGACGGCACGCACCGTGGCGAGGCGACGTCCACCCTCGAGGGCCGCGATCTCGCCCTGGAGCGAGCCGGGCCCGACCCGAGCCAGCGGCACGTTCGTCGTTCCGCTGCGCTTCGTGACGTCGAGCTCCCCCTCGAGGACGACGAACAGCGCATCGGCGATTTCGCCCTCAGCGATGAGCGCGTCGCCGGGCGCCAGGTCGATGATCTCCCCGAGATCGATGATCTGCGCCAGCTGCTCATCATCGAGCCCGCCGAAGAGCGCAGTGGCCCGCAGGCGCTCGGCTATGTCCGTGGCCGGCAGATGCTGATGGCTCACAGCGATGCCAGGTACTCGTGAATGAGGCTCACGGCCATGGCGCCCTCGCCGACCGCGCTTGCGATGCGCTTGATCGACCGATGACGGACGTCGCCGGCGGCGAACACCCCGGGCATGCTCGACTCGAGGAGCGCCGCCTCGCGCCCGCCCCTGCGCATTGACACCTGCGGGCCGGTGAGGATGAATCCGCGCTCGTCGCGCTCGACCACGCCGTCCAGCCACGCGGTGCGCGGCTGCTGGCCGATGAACACGAAGGCGGCGGACAGCGGCAGATCGAGTACGCCATCCGCGCCGTCGAACGATGCGCTCTCGAGGTGCGTCGAACCTCGCAGCTCGCGGGTCGACACGCCGGTGTGCAACTCGACGTTGTCGAGTGCACTGATCTGCTCCACGAGATAGGCGCTCATCGAGGTCTCGATGCCGTCGCCCCGCACCAGGAGGTGGACCCTGGTTGCGAAGCGGGCTAGATGGACGGCCGCCTGGCCCGCCGAGTTGCCCGAGCCGATGACACCGACCTCCGCGCCGCGATAGAGGAGCGCCTCGGTGGTCGCCGCGCCGTAGTACACGCCGGCCCCGGCCAGGGCTGCCGCGCCGGGCACGTCGAGGGTCCGGTAGCTCACACCGGTCGCGATGACG
>JBDSJJ010000184.1:0-5618 GCA_039917415.1 Candidatus Limnocylindria bacterium
AGTCCTCAGGGAACTCGAGTTGATACCCGTCCTGCGGGTTCCGGCACTCGTCGCGGACGAGGAACAGCGCATCGGCGGTCGGATTCGATGGGATGCCGAACCCGCCGGGAGCCGGAGTGGCCGAGACCGGCGCACTTGGCTCCACTGTGGGTGACAGGCTCGCCGTGGGCGTGGGCTGCTCCGAGGGCTCGGGTGACAGGCTCGCCGTGGGCGTGGGCTGCTCCGAGGGCTCGGGTGTTGAGGTGGCCGTTGGCACGGGAGTCGCCGTACAGGCGCCGATGAGCAATGCGAGCCCGAACCACAGAGCTGACAGACGGTTCATCGGCATCAGCCTACGCGCTGGGCGATTCTTGGTCACGGCGACATCTCCACTGGCGTGCCGCGTAGCCGGATCGGTCGTGCGAGCTGGGCGGTGAGCACGCCCGCGATGACCAGCGCGCCTCCGATGAGCTGGGGAACGCTCAGCGCCTGGCTCAGCAGCCACCACGCCAGGGCAGCGGCAAGCACCGGCTCGGCGGTCGTGGCGATTCCGGCCAGCGCCGATGAAATCCAGCGCAGCGCCGCCACGGTCAGGGCGAACGGCAACAGGGTGCCGAGCAGGCCCACCGCCACCACCCTCCACGCGACATCGGGGTTGGCGAGGAGTTCGAACGGCCAATCCCAGATGGGCAGGATGACCGTCCAGATTGCGGCGGCCACCACGAAGCCGATGAAGAGGGTGGTCACCGGGTGGGTTCCCCGACGCCCGGCAATCTCGGCCGCGATCAGGTAGCCCGCAAAGGTCAGCGCCGACGCCACCCCGGCAAGGAGCCCGAGGCTGTCGAGTCCGCCGATGGCGCCGGTGAGTGCCCCGCTGACCAGGGTCGCGCCGCCGAGCGAGAGTCCAGCGGCGGCCCACACGGTCCGCGATGGCAGCCGGCGCCCGAAGATCGCCGCTCCGGCCAGGACGAGAACCGGCGCCGTGTACTGGAGCGAGATCGCCACGCCCACCGGGACGCGCTCGATGGCGACGTAGTACGCGAAGTTCACCGCGACGATGCACGCGCCGAAGATCAGCAGGGGGAACGCCGACCGGGCTTGCGGTCGCAGCAGGTCGCGCCGGAATGCCAGGAGCACGACGCTGAGTGGGACGAGCGCCACCACCACGCGCGCCTCGGCCAGCTCCTCGGGACGCACACCGAGCTCGAACGCCCCGGCGGCGATCACCGCGTTTGCCGCCCAGCAGGCAGCCGCGACCACACACGTCAGCGTCGCAAGCAGCGTCGGACTCATGGGTTCGAGCGTAGCAGCGCACCGCGGCGGAGTGCGCGGGGTCAGGTCAGCGGGCGCTCTTGCTCCGCATCAGGGCCTCGTCCGCCCTCCGAAAGGTCTCGCGCAGCGGCTCTCCGGGGGCTGCCGACGCGGACCCGACCGAGATCGAAAGCCCCAGCTCCGGCTTGCTGCCGCTCCACTCGCGCATGGCATCCGCGATTCGGTTCTCCACCGCCGAGCTCGCCTCGGCGTCGGTCATTGGCAGGATCGCCGCGAACTCGTCGCCGCCCAATCGAACGACGACGTCGGACGAGCGCATCGTCGCGTTCAGCACCTCGGCTGCGGCAACCAGGATCTCGTCGCCGCCCGAATGCCCGAAGCGCTCGTTCGTCTCTCGCAGGTGGTCAACGTCGAGGGACAGGATCGATGTGGGGTGGGCGTGTCGGCTGAACAGAGCCTCCTCGCGGCGCAGCGCCTCCTCCCACGCGATCCGATTGCCGAGCCCGGTCAGCGGATCGGTGCGGGCCTCGTGCGCGAACGCGTCGCGCTCGCGGGCCAGCTCCTCGCGGGCTGCTGCCTGGGCCAGGAGGACCTCGGCCGCGTCGGCGAGGGCGCGGCCGACTCGCTGGCACAGCATGGTGAAGCCGCGTGCCCGCTCCGAACTGTGGCCGACCATCAGCGTCGCGACCGGCGCGCGGGAGCCGATGCGCAGCGCATAGCGAGATACGAGACGGAGGTCGAGCGGATCGTCGTGGACCTCCTGCTCGACGACGCTCCCGAGACGCGCGCGGCCCGCGATGCCTTCGAGGTCGGCATGCAGCTGCGGATGGTCGGCGATCGCTGGCCAACCGGAGCCGGCACCGCCCACCACGGAGACGCCCTTGTCTTCGACCATCACGATCCCGATCTCGCAGCCCAGGGCGTCGGCGGCGACGGAGGCCACGTGCGTGGCCGTGGCCGCGATCGATTCCGGCCGGTACTCCATGAGCTGTCGCACGGCGTGCACTACCTCGAGCTCGTCGGCGAGAAGCTTGGCCGATGGCGTGTCGCCGCAGGCGGCCGCGGACTCGGCGGCTGCGCGCAGGAGCTCACCATCCGAGACCGTGATCGGTCGCGACGCGCCGAACACCACGAGGTGACCGTCACCCAGCGGAATCAGGGCCGCGCGCTCGACGTAATAGGGACCGATGATGCGATTCGGATCGGAGGCCTCGACGCGCCGCGGTCGCCCGCGCCTGATCGTCTCGGCCGCGAGAGGCTCGTCCGCAAGGTCGATGTCGACGACCCTCGCCCAGCCGATGCCGCGTCCGGCACCGCCGAGCAGTGAGAGGCGCTCGCCGCTGCGGACGAAGACGAGAATGTCGTCGACGCCCAGGCTTGCCGCCATGTCGGCACAGCCACGCGTCGGGTCTGGCGGCATCACGAGGGGAGGATCTGGATGAGGCTCACGCGATGCAGCCTAGGTCCCATCCGGCGGTCGCGGCCATGGCCCGATCGGGCTATGCAACCAGATCGGGCCATGCGGCGACAAGTGGTCAGCCCTCGACGAGATCCATCTCGACGAGGTGCTCTGCCAGGAACCAGACCTGGAGCTCATGGCGGCGCAGCACATCGCCCACGAGCAGGTCGTTCGAGCCCCAATCCTTCGACTTCTCGGTGGTCTCGATCCCATCGCGCACCTTGCCGATGATCGTTTCGTGCGCCTGGAGCATGCGCGTGAGCTGGGCCGGCACGTCCTCGGCGCCATCGGGCGCACGGTCGATCGTGGTCAGCTCGGCGGCATGTCGCGGATCGCCGACCGCGATGCCGCCCATTGTCTGCACGCGCTCGGCAAGGAGGTCGACGAGTTCGAGCTGCTCCTCGGCGTGCTTGTCGAACAGGAGGTGCAACTGGTAGAAGGTCGGGCCTGCCACGTTCCAATGCGCCTTCTTGTAGAGCGCATAGAGGATCGTGGTGTCCGCCAGGATCGCGTTGAGCACGTCGCTGCTTTCGCGGCGTACCTTCTCGTCCAGTCCGATCGGCAGGGCGCGCATCGCGTCGAACTTCTGGACTTCGTCGCCAAGCTTGCCGTACTGGGGGCTGGCGCGGCGACCGTTGCGGTCGTTCTTCGTCGTGCTCGGGCGGGTGGTGGTGGTCGTCATCTTGATTCTCCAGCTCAGGGTGGGTGTGAACCGCTCCTCACTGCATGACCGATGCCGATCAGCGCGACGGTCAGACGGACTGATGGCTCAGCCTGGAGGAGGGGCGCGACCTGCTCGGATGGGCGCCGGAGGACGGGATCGCCGGGACTTAGCCGCGGTACTCGCTGATCTCGAACAGGTGTCCGTCGGGGTCGCGGAAGAAGCAGCGGGTCTCGGCTCCGCGCACGAGCGGAGGCGTCAGGAACTCGGCGCCCCGCCCGACCAGCTCGTCGTAGGCGGCCCGGCAGTCGGGGACCCGAATCGTGAACAGGTGGCTGAGCCGATTCGGATCGTCGGGGGTCGCGAGGCTTACGCCAGGCTTGTCGTCCGTCGGCTCTCCGCCAGTAACGAGCAGCAGCCACGTCCCGGTGAACGAGAGGACGGTGGAGTCCCCGCCGTACTCGCGATGGACCCTGGCGCCCAGTACGTCCTCGTACCAGCTGCGTGACCGATCGAGGTCGGACACGACGAGGATGTGGGTAAGCGGCATGTCATCGGTCGGGAAGGTCATACGCACAGGGTAGACCCTCAAAGCGGGACTATTGTTCATGGCGACGCCGGTGCCGACCGGCGAGCATGAGCCTCCAATGCACGCGCAGCACCCCCACCGGCCGATCGCGCAGGCGGCGATCGATGTCGCCGATACTTCCGCCTCCATCCGCACCTCGGAGCTCATCGGCGCCCTCTCTACGGCCCTCGACCTGACCGAGGGGCTGCTGGCGGGCCACGCGGCCCGAACGTGCTGGATCGCCCTGCGCATGGCCGAGCGCAGCGGAATGGGGGAGGGTGAGCGGGAGTCCCTGTTCTACGCCGCCCTGCTCAAGGATGCGGGCTGCTCGTCGAACGCGGCTGCCCTCACGAGCATCTTCGGAAGCGACGAGCGAGCGCTGAAGCGAATGCAGGCCACGGCCGGTCGCTCCACCGCGGCCATGGCGGTCCTCAGCATTCGCGGACTCTCGTCCGGTGAGCCGCTGCCGGTTCGCATTCGTCGACTCGTGAACCTCGCGATCCGTGGCTCGAAGGAACGACGGCAGATCGAGCACACGCGCTGCGAGCGCGGCGCGATGATCGCCATGAACGCCGGGTTCGACGCACCCGTCTCGGAGGCCGTCGCTTCACTCCATGAGCACTGGGACGGTCGCGGGCTGCCGATGGGCATGCGCGGGACCGACATCCCGCTCTTCAGCCGAATCCTGGCCGTGGCTTCGGCTCTCGATGTCTTCCTGTCGGCCGTCGGTCCGCGCCGGGCGATCAGAACCCTGAAGTCGCGACGCGGGACGTGGTACCAGGCCGAGCTCGTCGACCTCGTGGTCGAGCTCGCGCGTGACGGCCTCGTCCACGAGCTGTCGGACGGGAACATCGAGGCCCGGATCGGCGAGGTCGAGCCGAATGGCCTCGTAAGGCTGTCGGACGAGTCGGACGTCGATCGCATCGCGACGGCCTTCGCGGACGTGGTGGACGCCAAGAGCCCGTTTACCGGGTCGCATTCGCGGAACGTGGCCACCATCGCCCAGGACCTGGCGCTGAAGATCGGGCTGCCCGAGCGCGACGTGCGAGACGTGCGCCGCGGGGGACTGCTTCACGACATCGGCAAGCTGGGCGTGCCGAATCGGATCCTGGACAAGCCGGGCCGGCTGACCGCGGACGAGTACCTCCAGGTGCGCGAACACCCCGAGCTGAGTCTGCGCATCCTGCAGCCCGTCCCGATCTTCCGGCGCGTGGCGGAGATCGCCGCGGCGCATCACGAGCGGCTGGATGGCACGGGCTACTTCCGCGGGTTGGACGCCGAGCGGCTGGCCATCGAGGCGCGCATCGTGGCCGTCGCCGACGTATACGAGGCGCTCACCGCCGAGCGGCCGTATCGGGAAGCGATGCCGCCGGAGGCCGCGCTGGCCGTGATGGCGAAGATGTCCGGCGACCACCTGGCCGCCGATATCGTCGGGACCCTGCCCGACATCATCTAGAGCTTCGCGGCGAGGACCTCGACCGGTTCGATCTTCGGCGGTTCGCTGAAGAGCTCATCGGCTCGACCCATGAGGGCTGCGGCAACCGGTCCGTTCAGGTGTGCCTGACGCCCATCCTCGCCGGGGAAGACGTCGAAGATCCCGAACGTCTGCGGCCCCATCTTGATGGCGAACCACGCCGTCGTCTCGGGTTCCTGCTGGACGAGGCCGAGGCCATCGTTGA
>JBDSJJ010000185.1:0-4278 GCA_039917415.1 Candidatus Limnocylindria bacterium
ATAGCGATCGAGGAAGGCGGCCTTCGGCACGTGTCGGACCGTCCATCTCCATTGGCGGCTCACGCCACGCAGGCGGGTTCCGCCTTCGAGCCCCGCGCCGTAGATGAAGTCCACGATGCGCCTCACGGTGGCGTCATCTCGATCATCGCCGAATCGACGCCTGATCTGCTGGCGAACCCCCTCCGACGCGATGAGATGCCCCATGTAGTGATTCTCGCTGCAGATGGCGATGTCGTCGGAGCTCTCGAGAATGCGGCGCATGAGCGTCGTGCCGCTCCTGCTGACGCCGACGACGAACAGTGCGCTCGTCGCAGGCGCACGTCGCTGGCTCATGCCGCTCACGGCCTGCCGGGATCGTGCTGTGCGCGCGTCCCCGGCTCTCCGCGGCGGCGGCGGAAGCGGTTCGCGGCCCGGCCCAGAACGAAGCGATCGTCATCGTCGACGCCCAGGACGTACAGCATGCCCACGTAGACCGCCAGGAGCGCACCGATTCCAAGTGGAGCGGAGATGACCATGGCGAGCCCGCCCGCCAGACCGTGCGCCACCAGCATGGCGGCCGCGTACGCCGCCACGCCGGCGATCAGCGGCTTGCGGTAGCTGGCGTTGTACGGTCCAACCTTCTCGAGCCGGGCAACCTCGACCACGCGGAGCACGTTCACGGCCGCCACCGACGCGACGGCCGCAATCGCCGCGCCCTCCACGCCGAATCTCGGAATCAGCAGGAGGCTCAGCGCGATCGCGAGAGCGACCGACACGCTCGAGTTGAGGAGCTTCACGGCCGTATGACCGGTCATGTCAAGCATGGCACCCGAGGTTCCCGTCCCCGCCTTCACGATTGCACCCCACGCCAGGATCACCAGCGCCGCAGCCCCATCGGTGAAGTCGGATCCGAACAGGGACATCAGGGCTTCGGGAAAGGCAATCGAGACAAGAAAGAACGGCATATTGAGGCTGAAGGTCCACTTCGACGTCGTCTGGTAGAGGTGCTCGAGCCTCGCGCGATCCCCTGTGTCGTGGAGCTCAGCGAAGAGCGGCATGGATGAGCGCACGATGGCCGAATGGAACAAGCTGCCAACAAGCTGGATCTGGTTTGCGATGGCGAAGACTCCGGCCTTTGCCACCGTGGTCAGCGCACCGAGCAGCAGCGTCTGCAGGTTGCCACTGAAGGTCTGAACGATGTTCGAGAAGTACACCGGCAGCGTGAAGCGCAGAATCTCGCCCGTCGGCCGCACCACGCTCGGTCCAAGCTGCATGTGGGCGCGCAGCGCGTAGAGCATCACGATCGAGACCACGACGGTCGAGACGAGCATGGCAACCATGGCGAACGTGGGGCTCATGCCAACGAGCGCAAACCCGATGAGGAGGACCATGCGGCTCGTCGGCTGCAGGAACTGCTCGGCCAGCACCGAGGAACCGAATCGCCTCAAACCCTGGAGCATCGCGGAGAGGATCGAGTTCAGGACCATGGCCGGCACCAGCAGGCCAGCGATTCGGAGCAGGGGCGCGAGGCGAGCATCGCCGATCAGGTCGCCGGCGATGACGTCCGAAAGGAGAACGAGGCCGATGCCCACGAGCGAGCCGAGGGCGAGCGGGACGGTGAATCCCAACTGGAGGGTTCCCCGCAGGCGGGCCGCGTCGTTCCGCGCCATGTAGATCGAAACGTACCGGATCATGGCGGCATCCAGGCCGAATACCGCAAGCGCGGAGACGACCGCGGCCACGGCGAGTGTCACGGTGTACAGGCCATAGTTCGACGCGCCCAACAGCCGGGCGAGCACGACGGCGAGGACGAACCTCGCGCCCCAGGCGAACAGCTGTCCGCCAAAGACGATGCCGCCGCCGCGCGCCGCAGCAGCGACATGTCTCCGGTTCACGGTCACCCGGTCCCGGGCGCCGTCATCGACGAGAAGGCTTCGGTGCGTCCGACCGGTCCGGCCGAAGCGGCGTGCAGTGCCGCACGCGCCTGCTGCAGCAGCTGGGCGTCGCCGAGGGCGCCTTCGCGATATTCGACTACCCCGGCCGCCGGATTCGCATGAACCGGGGCTCCGTTGACGCGACCAAGTGCGCGCGAGGTGATGCGCGGTCGCATGGCCTGGATGATCGCGACCGCCTGCTGCTCCGTGGTATCGGGCATGAGCACGGCGAAGATCGTGCCGCCGAGGCGGGCAATCACGTCCTCGGCGCGAAGGTGGCTGTCGAACAGCGCGGCAATCTGACGCAGGGCTTCGCCCCGTGCCCGCGGAATGAGGCCGTCGAGCGCCTGGCGGTGGTTGACATCGATAATCCCCACGACGAGCGGTTCGGTGCTCCGTCGTGTGCGGCTCATCTCCTGGCGCAGGCGATAGACCAGGAATGACTCGTTGAACACGAACGTCTCCGGATCCACGATGTCCCGCAGCGGCGCATCGGTCTGAGGCCGAATCAGCGACGCGACGACGGCGAGGCCGATGCCCAGGAAGAGTCCAGCGACGCCGCCGAGACCCAGAGTGAGCGGCACATTCGGCGCGACCGGCGCATCGGGCAGCGTGGCCTCGTCGAGGATGGTGACCTCGAACACCTCGTACTGAGCGTTCACGTAGTCCTCCAGGGCCGACGAAACCGCGTTTGCATAGTCCGCCGCCAGGGCAGGGTCACTCGAGCGGGCGGTGATCGAGACGAGCGTCGTCCCGGTCACCAGCCGACTGACGATCCGTACGTCCCGTCGCTGATCCCCGGTCAGGGCCAGCTCCTCGGCGGCCGCCCCCTGAATCGAGCGGCTCGAGGCGATCTGGGCATACGTGTCAGTGATCTCGGTCTGCCGGCTGATCACGGCGAGGGCGGACAGCGTCTCGGACCCCACGTTCGCGCCCGGCGTGACGAGGAGCGTCGAGCCGGCCTCGTAGGCGGGGCGCTGGCTCAGGGCGAGGACGCCGGCGATTCCAATCGTGATCAGGAAGGTGGGAACGATGATCCACCACCGATTCACAAGGATCTGAAGAAGCGACCGTAGTTCCATGGCTCGGGCGAGCTCCTGCAAGCGCGGATGCGGATGATAGCGCGAATCGGCATGGGCGCCGCCAGGGCGCCCATGCCGACAGGCTTCCGATGCCGGTCAGCTTGCGGCGATCTTCGTCTCCGACGACGGCCCGACCGAGATCGCCTGCATCTCCGAATCCGGAACCGCGTGCAGGGAACCGGCGGAGTCCAACCGGATGAGCTGCGATCCGCGTTGCACCGACTGCTCGGCGGCCGCCAGGACTCGCACGGTGCGCAGGCCGGCCTCGGCGTCGCCGACCAGGGAGCTCCCGGTCAGGATCGCCGATACGACTTCCTCGGCCTCGACCGCGAGCGCCTCACGGCTCTCGAGGCGCGGCGCCCACATGTCTCCGGATCGATAGGAGACGAGCTGGCTGTAGACCATCTCCGGATCGTCCCACGGGGCGATGGTCACACCCTTGTCGTAGACCTGCAGCTTTTCGGACGGCTGCATGTCGTCGTAGACCACCATCTGCTTCGATCCGCCGACGATCGTGCGACGGATCTTTGCCGGCGCGAGCCAGTTCACGTGGACATGGGCCATCACGTTCGGCCCATAGCGCAGGGTGAGATACGCAATGTTCTCGCGGACACTTCCCGCATGGGCGGCGCCGATGGCCGACACCTCGGTCGGAATCTCGCCTCCCATGATGTGGTCGATGATGCTGATGTCATGCGGGGCGAGGTCCCAGATGACGTTCACGTCGGACTGGAAGACGCCCAGGTTGATGCGGACGCTGTCGATGTAGTACACATCGCCGAGCGCCTGGCTTTCCACCATTTCCCGGATCTTGCGGACAGCAGCGGTGTAGACAAACGTGTGGTCGACCGCCAGCAGGACGCCGTTCCGCGTGGCGAGATCCACGAGATCCTCGGCATCCTCGACGCTCGTGGTCATCGGCTTCATGACGAGGACGTGCTTACCCGCCTCGATCGCGGCACGCGCAATCGCGTGGTGGGTCCGCGACTGCGTCGCGACCACGACGAGGTCGACGTCCGGATCCTCGATGAGGGCGGCAGCGGACGACACGGTCTTCTTCACGCCGAACTGTGCAGCCAGCTTGATTGCACGGTCTTCCTGCGCATCGGCCACGGATACGACCGAGGCGCCCTCGGTCCCGCCGAAATTGCGAACGAGGTTCGGACCCCAGTATCCGCAGCCGATGACTCCAATCCCAACCTGGCGCGTCACGATGCTCCCCCGTGGTCGATGAACATGACCCATGGCGTACTGATGATGATCATGAGATCCGTGGCGATGCT
>JBDSJJ010000186.1:0-9280 GCA_039917415.1 Candidatus Limnocylindria bacterium
CGGTCTGCAAAACCGCGTACACGGGTTCGATTCCCGTCGTCGCCTCCACATCACGCACCGATATCGTGGCGAGTGATGATGCGCTGACCGTTGTGCCTCCGTCCAGCATTCATCGTGGCGCGGTGGCGAAGATGTTCCTGATCGCCTTCATCGGCCTCGCCTCATCAGGTGCTCGCTCCGCGGCGGTGGGCGGGCGCTCGGCGCATCCCGCGTCGGCCGCGTTGGAACGCTGCCGTGCGATACGCTTGCGGCGGACGACGATCGACAGGCTGCCGGAGTGGCGGAATGGCAGACGCAGCCGGCTTAAACCCGGCGGCCGCAAGGCATGGGGGTTCGAGTCCCTCCTCCGGCACCACGCCTGGTCGACGTCAGTCGTTCGGGGTATCCGTCGGCGGATGCAGCGCATCCTCGCCCGGCGGATCCTCGCCCGGCTGCGCAACACGGGGGTCGGCATAGTCCGACGGCTCCGGGTCGTCCGGCCCGCCTGTATGGCGTGCCGCGCGCGGTCAACGCCGGCCGAAAAGCCCGCGTCGCGCCTGCTTCTTCGCGGCCGAGACCGGCCGCTGCTCGATTCCAATGACCGCGAGCGCAATCCGGCGCATGGCGGCGGTCGTGGGTGACGCCGGCCGGCCGATGACGAGCGGAACCCCCTCGTTCACCGATCTGATCATCTCGACCTCGGTGTACGGGATCTCGGCGGCGGGCTTGGCGCGCAAGAGGTTCTCGACATCTCGCGTCTTGAGAAGCTCCTTCGGGAAGACATGGTTGACCACGATGGCGGCGCGCGCCTGGAGCGGCGTCGTCTCCGCCAGGAACGTCATGAACATGCTCATGGCACGCAGCGCGGCGATCTCGGGGAACAGCACGAAAACGTGAGCGTCGGACTGTTCGAGAACCCACACCGACCGCGGATCGAGTCGGCTGCCGAGATCGAAGATCACGTGGTCGAAGCTGGGTCGGAAGAGGTCGACGATGCGGGCGAGATGCTCGACGGTGACCCGGAAGTCCGCCTCCGGCCGAGCGGGCGCGGCGAGGACCTTGAGACCGGATCCATGCTCGGTCAGGTACATCTTTGCCAGCTCCGGATCGCTGAGCGCTGGCTCGTCGGTCGCCAGGCCGTCGATGCTGTAGCGCGGCGTCAGGTTCAGGTGGGTCGCCACCTGACCGAACTGGAGGTCGAGATCGACAAGCAGGACGCGGGAGACCGGGAAACCCGGGTCGGGCGCGCGCTTGGTGCTCGGCGGCGGAGCCCCACCGCCGGCCAGGAGCACGGCAGTGTTCACCGCGAGGGTGGTCGTGCCGACGCCGCCCTTCGGACTAAAGAAGGCGACCATCTCGGCGCTGCCCGTCGCCGAGCCGGTCTCCGGCTGGACCCGCCCGGCGCGGATCAGCTGGGCCATCACGCGACCCTCGAGCTCGGTCGCTTCGAACCCGCCGACGATCACATCATCGGCGCCGGCCTCAAGGAAGGCGATGCGCGCCTCCACGTCGTGGGCTGGCGCCACGACGATGATCGGCACGACACCGTTCGAACCCGAGGTGCGCAATGAGGAAATTGCGCCGGACGCCGCGAGGCCCTCGGCCACGATGAGGTCGAAGGGTCGCGAACGCATCGCGGCGACGGCATCGGCGGGAGATCGGACGGTGGCGGTTGGGTAACCGGCGCCGCTCAAGGCGGTTTCGAGGTCGTCGCTCAGGGCGGAATCGCGTGCGCAGATCAGGATCGGGTTCGAGGGCATGGACTTCGGCGAGCGGGTTCTAGGACGCCGAGTATACGGTTCACCGCGCGTTTGGCATGAATGCCTCCAGAGGCCTATACTCCCGCTGCGCCTCCCGGCTCGGGGGGCGTGGTTCTTGTTGATACAGGACCCCTCCCTGCCGCATCGGCGACGCTCGTCGACGATGTCGCAATCCCACAGAGAGGAGGACGACGCACTCATGCGCCGTTACGAACTCATGCTTCTGCTCCGCCCCGACCTGGAGGACGACAAGCTCCAGGCCGCGGTCGAGAAGGTCACGCGCGCCATCGTCAACGCCGGCGGCAGCCTCAGCAAGGTCTCGCCGTGGGGCAAGCGCCGCCTCGCGTACGACATCCAGCGTCATCGCGAAGCGAGCTATTTCCTCATCCATTTCGATATCGAGCCGTCCGCCGTGCGCGAGATTGAGCGCGGGATGCTGATCAGCGAGGAGATCCTGCGCCACCTCGTCACGGTCCTCGAGGACCGGGGCCCGGCCGAGGAGCTGGCTCCGGCCGCCGCGGCACGCGACGTTGAGGACGCGTCGGCCTCCGAGTCGAGCGGCTCGCCCACCGAGTCGACGGCCGCCGCGGCACGCGACGTTGAGGACGCGTCGGCCTCCGAGTCGAATGACTCGCCTTCCGAGCCGGCGACAAGCGGCGCCGAGCACGAGCCGGCCAGTGCGGAGCGACCGGCGGTAGAGGCGTCGGAGGATGCGCCCGCAGAGACGTCAGCAGATGAGGCCGACACCCAGCCGGCCGATGAGGTTCGCGCAGAGGCCTGACCGCCTCGCGCAGGGAGAACGCCGCCATGTCACTCAACAAGATGATGATCATCGGCAACCTCGGGGCCGATCCGGAGCTGCGCTATACGCCGAGCGGGAAGGCCGTCACGAACCTTCGCGTCGCGGTGAACAGCAATCGCCGGGGGACCGATGGCGAGTGGGTCGAGGAGACTCTCTGGCTTCGAGTCGAGGTCTGGGACCAGGCAGCCGAGCGGGCCGCCGAGCAGTTCCGCAAGGGTAACAAGGTGTACGCGGAAGGCGAGCTGCGTGCTCGCGAGTACGACGGCAGCGATGGCCAGAAGCGCACGAGCCTGGAGCTACGGTTCGCCCGCGTGGTGAATCTCGAGCGTCGCGCCCGCGAGGACGGCGCCGATGGCGGGTTCGATGACGCGCCGCCGCAGGTCAAGCCCCGCGGGGCCGAGCAGCCGACCCGATCCAGCGCTCCCGGCGCCGAGATGGACGTCGACGACATTCCATTCTAGATAGCGATCAACGAGGACCGATCCATGGCCAGCCCCCGATCCCGCCGCGAGTCGGCGGACTATTACCGAGACCGTCGTCGCCGCAAGGTGTGCAACTTCTGCGTCGACAAGGCTGAGAGCATCGACTACAAGGAGGTTAACCGCCTCCGCCGCTACCTCAGCGAGCGCGCCAAGATCGAGCCGCGTCGGAAGACCGGAACGTGCGCCCGCCACCAGCGGATGCTGACGACGGCGCTGAAGCGCGCCCGCCACGTAGCGCTCCTGCCGTACGCGCCACAGCATCTGCGCCCATAGTCGCGCGCCGATCCGCGGCTGAGTTGACGCTCACCCCCGGGTCGGCGACACTCGCCTTGCCCGAGGGGGAGTACCCCACGAGGCGTCATCGACATACCGGCGCACGTCCGCGCCCGGTGGCGCCGACCGACCCACGAGGAGGTCGGGAGAGACCTTCGGCCATCTGTTTCGACTCGGCCCTGGGAGGTACCTCGACACGTGGACATCGTCCTGCTCATCGGCTCGCTCGCGATCATTCTCGTCGCGGCTGAACTCTTCACGAACGGTATTGAGTGGCTCGGCCATAAGCTGAAGCTTGCCGAGGGAGCCGTCGGCAGCGTGCTCGCGGCCGTAGCCACGGCCATGCCCGAGACCCTGATCCCGGTGATCGCGATCCTCGGCCCTGTGATTGTCGGCGGCACCGCATCCGAGGGCTCGCAGGCCGTCGGCGTCGGCGCCATCCTGGGAGCACCCTTCATGCTCTCGACGCTGGCCATGTTCGTGACCGGCACGGCCATCATCATCTTCGCCCGTCGCGGCCGTCGGACGACCGACATGCGGGTGAACACGCGGATCCTGGGGCGTGACGTCGGCTTCTTCGTGGTCGGCTACGGGATTGCGATCGGCACGGCGTTTCTACCCGCCGAGCTCGGCTGGCTGAAGTGGGTGGCCGCCGCTTCGTTGTTCATCCTCTACGCCATCTACGTACGCCTGCACTTCACCGACACGCCGGAGGAGAGCGACCCGGAGGATCTCAACCGACTGCACCTCACCCGCATGCCTCCGCTGAACACCCCGCGCATGCTCGAGATCGATGTGCTCCCCGGCGCGCACTCGGTCACTGGTGGCGAGCCGAGGCTCGGCATCGTCATCGGCCAGGTGGTGTTGGCGCTCGGATTGATCATCATCGGGGCCCAGGTCTTCGTCGGGGCTGTCGAGCATCTGTCCGAGGTCATTGGGCTCGACCCGACCATCCTGGCCCTGATCATTGCGCCGATCGCCACCGAGCTGCCCGAGAAGTTCAACAGCGTGCTGTGGGTCCGCAACGGCAAGGACACCCTGGCCATGGGCAACATCACGGGCGCCATGGTCTTCCAGAGCGCCCTGCCGACCGTGCTCGGTCTGCTCTTCACGACATGGACGTTCACTGCCGATAGCGCAATCCACTTCGCGTCGGCCGCCGTTGCGTTCGCCGCGACCTTCCTCATCTTCGGCGGAATGATCATGCGCGGCAGGCTCACCGCGTGGTGGCTGCTGCTCGGCGGGCCCCTCTACCTGGTGTACATCTACCTTGCCCTGTTCACCGACCTGGGGGCCGGCGCCGCTCCGATCCACTAGGCCACACGGGCTCAGATCCACGGGCCGCAGGTATACTGACGCGCGCCAATTCAGTCGAGTCGACGCCGGTCGTCGAGCAGGGAGGCATGCACGTGTTGAAGCAGGAGACCGAGCCACACAGCGCGACGGTGGAGACCACCACCGAGCTGTGGGCGTTCTTCCGCGGCGACTTCGTGCCGCTCCGCGACGCGAACATCAATGTCATGACCCACGCATTCAACTACGGAACCGGCGTTTTCGAGGGCGTGCGCGCATACTGGAACGCCGACGAAGAGCAGCTTTTCGGGCTCGAGCTCATCCCGCACTTCGAGCGGATCCGGGCATCGGCGCGCCTCTTGATGATGGAGGTCCCCCAGTCGCCGCAGGAGCTTGCCGAGATTGCGCTCGAGCTCCTGCGCCGCGACGGCCTGCGGGAGGACGTGTACCTCCGGCCTCTCATCTACAAGAGCTCGGAAACCATCGGCGTGCGGCTCCACAACCTCGACGCCGACATCACGATGTTCGCGGTGCCGTTCGGCCAGTACATCGACACCGAGGGGGGCATCCGCGCGCAGGTCAGCAGCTGGCGACGGACTGACGACAACGCCATCCCGTCGCGCGGCAAGATCACCGGGGCGTATGTCAACAGCGCACTCGCCAAGAGCGAGGCTCAGCTCAACGGGTTCGATGAAGCAATAGTGCTCACGTCCGACGGCCACGTCAGCGAGGGCAGCGCCGAGAACCTGTTCATCGTGCGGCGCGGCGTCCTGATCACGCCACCGGTGACGGACAACATTCTCGAGGGCATCACTCGCCGCCGGCTGATCGAGATCGCCCGCAACGACCTCGGTGTCGAGGTCGAGGAGCGCTCGATCGATCGGACGGAGCTCTACGCGGCGGACGAGGTCTTCCTGTGTGGGACCGGCGCGCAGATCAGCCCGGTGATCGAGGTCGACCGTCGCGCGGTCGCCACCGGCCGGCCGGGCAAGATCACTCGCGACGTGTCCCGCGTCTACTTCGACGCGGTGCGTGGCAAGGTGCCTGCGTACCGCGAATGGCTCACCCCCGTCTACTAGCAGGCCGGCGCGGCGGATCGGCATCGTCGCCACCGGCCGCCCGGCTGGATCGAGCGATACGCATGACGACGCCGGACAACCAGGACCGCTATCAGTGGCTCAGCCGCGTGCTCGAGATGGTTCCGGGCACCATCTCGTGGGCCATCCTCATCCTCCCGCTATGGCTGAGTCTCAGCTACCCGTGGCTGGTCGCATATTTCGTCCTGAGCTTTGATTTCTACTGGCTGTGCCGTGCGCTGTGGTTCAGCGGGGCGGTCATCGTGGCTCACCGCCGCATCGGCGATGTCCTGGCCACAAACTGGACCGCTCGTCTCGAGGGTTTGGCCGATCCCGCGGCGACGTCGTCCGCCCTGGAGGCCCGCCTCGCCGGCAGCGCATCCGTTCGCGGCGGTGCGGTCGGGTTCGTCAGCGGTCCGCCACCCGAACATCGGGGCGTCCGCCGCCGGCTGCTTCAGGAGATCGACGACCTCCGGGCGGTGGAGCGACTGGACGTGCCACCGCCATCGGTCGACGAGCTCGTGCACCTGGCGCTGATTCCGACCTACACCGAGCCCCTTGACAAGCTTCGCCAGACGGTCCGGGCGCTGGCGGCAGCAGAGTGGCCTGCCGAGCGCAAGATCTGCGCGATCATCACGCGGGAGACCGACGAGGGTGGCATTGCGAACGTGAACACCCTCCGGGCCGAGTTCGGGGATGCGTTCGCGGAATTCATTCACATCCTCGACCCTCTCGAACCGGGGATCGTCGTCGGCAAGAGCAGCGCCATGGCATGGGGCGGGCGCTACCTGTACCGGCTGCTCGTCAGGGAGCGCGGGATGGACCCGCATCGGATCATCGTTACCGACCTGGATGCTGACTACCGCGTCCATCCCCAGTACTTCTCGTACCTCGCCTGGATGCACCTCACCGATCCGAATCGCGAGACGCAGCTCTACCAGCCGATCCCGTACTTCCACAACAACATCTGGCAGGTGCCGATGCTGCAGCGGCTGTTCGCCGCGGTGCTCACCCAGCTCCAGATGTGGCGCAGCGTGCTCCCCGAGAAGCTCCAGAGCTTTGGGTCATACTCGACCACCCTGCATCTCGTCCATGACGTGGGCTACTGGGCCACCGACGCCATTCCCGAGGACAGCCGCTTCTACTGGAAGAGCTACTTCCGCTATGGCGACCGCTTTCGCGCCGTACCGCTCTTCATTCCGATCTACGGCGACGCGGTGCGTGCTCGCAGCTACTGGCGCTCCATGGCCGAGCAGTACCTCCAGGCGCGCCGCTGGGCATGGGGAGTGACCGACATCCCGTTTGTCGTCGACAACGCGGTCCGGCACTCGGAGATCCCCATCGCGTCGCGCTTCTGGCGCGTGGCGAACCTCTTCGGCGAGCACATCAACTGGGCGATCTCCCCCTTCGTCGTGACGTTCGGGGCCGCCGTCCCGTTGCTCATCAACCCGGCGTTCGGCGAGACGACGCTCGGCCAGAACCTGCCGCTGTACGCCAGTGCGATGCTGACGGTTGCCCTGGTCAGCCTTGCGGTCCTGATCGTGATCGAGCACCGCATCGTCCCGAGCCGTCCAGCCGAGTGGGGATGGGTGCAGCGCGGCCTGAGCTACCTGCAGTGGATCGGGCTGCCGTTCGTGGGCATCATCTTCTCCATGTTACCGGCGCTCGACGCCCAAACTCGGCTCCTCGCCGGCCGATATCTCGAGTACAAGGTCACGGAGAAGGTCTGAGCCGATGACCTCCGGGGTGCCGCCCATCGCCCGCGTTCGCCTGGCGCGCTCACTCCCGCGCCTGCTGGCCGTGCCCGTCGCCCTAATGGCGGTCGGGACGGCCGTGATCGGGCTGGCGCTGCTCGCCGGGGGCTCGTCGCCGATCCTGACACTGGTGATGGGCGGCCTCCTCGTGCTCGTGGGTCTCATGCGCGGAGTGATGCTGCTCAGCGTGCGGCTCGACATCGAGGAGTCCGCCGTGCGCGTGCGAGCGATCGGGACCGATCGATCCTTTGCGCTCGTGCCAGGTCCGGTCACGCGCGTCACACTGCGCGGCGAGCACGCATCCCGCATGCGCTCGGGGACGCGGCTCCTCGGTTACGACCTCGGCCGCGCGCGCCTGCGCGACGAGGAGCAGATCGAGGTCGTCCGCTTGGCACCGACCTCGAGCGTGATCCTCATTCCAACCGACCTCGGAAGGCTCGCCGTTGCCCCTGCCGATGAGTCGGCGTTGCTCGATGCTCTGTCACGCGCCGCCCGGGCTCGCCAGCGCCTCGACACGATTGCGGCGCCCCCACCGCGCGACACGGATGCATCGGACGCGGCCGAGCTCGCGCTACCGCCGCCGATGACGGGAATCGAGCGCGCCATCCACGAACGACGGACGGCCGAGGAGCGAGCGGCTGCCGAGGCGGACCAGCAGCGGCTCGTCGCGGCTCAGCAGGCCGAAGCCGACGCAGCCGCGGCGGCCATCAGCGCGCCACCCGAGCCAGACGCCGCGAGAGCTGAGCGGTCGGATCGGGGCGCGAAGGTCGGCTCTCGAGGCCGCCTCCGGGTCCCTCGGCCCCGCTGGATCAGGCGCCCGGAGCCATCCATCGCGCTCATCGTCCTGCCGATGCTCGGCGCTGCGGCCGCGTGGGGAGTGGGGGTCACCCGCGACAGCCTCCCCGCCACGGACTCCGACGTGGGCCGGCTGGTGATGATGGCGTTGCTGCTGGCTGGACCCGGCACGACGATCGGCGCCATCGCCGCCCGCGTGTGGTGGCCGAGGCTCGTGGCGGTCGTCGTCGCCGGCGGCCTCGTGTCCGCCGCTTTCGTGGGTCGGGCACTGCTGGGCTGATTGACAGCGCGGCGGACGGCTGCGACGATCGGCCACGAATCGAATCTGCGGTCACGACGGAGCCACGGCCGCCGCCGATTCCGATGGCGCAAGCGAGCCCGGATGGTGGAAGCGGGCGATGTCGGAGCGGCGGTCATCCCTCCCGAACCGGAGGCGCCAAGCGGCGATTGCCGCGCGTAACGCCTCCCGGGTCGCCTCCCGATATCAGTGGCGGTGAGTGGACCGAGCGCGCCCAATGCGCGTTGGTCAATCGCGGGTGGTACCGCGGGAGTCATCCCGTCCCGGTTTCCGGGGCGGGTTTGTTGTTGGAAGAGGAGCGATACGCGTGGGATTCAGAGCGGTTTCGAGCAAGCTGGACGTCCCGGCGCTCGAGCGCGACGTGATCGACCGCTGGCGTGAGCGGAACACCATGGCGCGCTATCTCGCTCGCAATGACGCGTCGGAGCGCCGGTTCAGCTTCATCGACGGGCCGATCACTGCGAACAACCCGATGGGCGTCCATCACGCCTGGGGCCGCACCTACAAGGACCTCTTCCAGCGCTACCACACGATGCTCGGCGAGAAGCAGCGCTACCAGAACGGCTTCGACTGCCAGGGCCTGTGGATCGAGGTCGAGGTGGAGCGACAGCTCGGGTTCAACAACAAGCGCCAGATCGAAGAGTTCGGGATCGACCGATTCGTGGAGCTGTGCAAGGAGCGCGTCGCGACGTTCGCCGGGATCCAGACCGAGCAGAGCAAGCGGCTCGGCTACTGGATGGACTGGGAGAACAGCTACTACACGAATTC
>JBDSJJ010000187.1:0-7630 GCA_039917415.1 Candidatus Limnocylindria bacterium
CGGCGCGGGCCGCCGAGCGCTATGGGCGTTGGGCCGTGCGCAGCGCTGCGAACCCGGGCTTGATCTGCTCGTTGATGATCTTCAGGCGCCCCTCAAACGGCCAGAACGCGGACTTGATGGCGTTGAGCGTCAGCCACTCCATGTCGTCCAGGCCGATTCCGAACGCGCGCTGCAGGGCCGCGAACTCGCTGCTCAGCGAGATCCCGCTCATGAGCCGGTTGTCGGTGTTGACCGTCACCCGGAAACGCAGGCGACGGAGCAGCTCGATCGGATGGTCTTCGATGCTCTGCGCGGCCCCGGTGTGGACGTTCGACGTCGGACACATCTCGAGTGGCACGCGGGTGTCGCGCACGTAGCTCGCCAGGCGACCCAGCTCGGCGCTCCCATCGGGCCGCAGCGTGATGTCGTCCACGATCCGAACGCCGTGGCCGAGTCGCTCGGCGCCACACCATTGCAGTGCCTCCCAGATCGACGGCAGCCCGAAGGCCTCGCCCGCGTGGATCGTGAAGTGGAAGTTCTCGTGGGCGATGAGGTTGAACGCATCGAGATGGCGGGTCGGTGGATATCCGGCCTCCGGCCCGGCAATGTCGAAGCCGACGACGCCCGCGTCGCGGTGCCGCACGGCAAGCTCGGCGATCTCCACGGACTTCGCCGCCTGGCGCATGGCCGTGACGATGAGCCCGACCGTGAGCGGCGTGCCCTCGGCCCCGCGGCGCAGGCCGTCGAGCATCCCGACCACGGCCTCGTCGAGGGTCAGTCCGCCATCGGTCAGGAGCTCGGGTGCCATGCGCACCTCGGCGTAGACGATGCCGTCATCGGCCAGGTCCCGGCTGCACTCGCTGGCAACGCGCTCGAGCCCGTCTCGGGTCTGCATCACCGCCACCGTGTGGCGAAAGCCCTCGAGGTAGAGCTCGAGCGACTTCCGGTCCGCACCGAGCGTGAACCAGCGTGCAAGCTCGTCGGGGTCGGTCGTGGGAAGCCCGCGATAACCGGCGTCGGCAGCAAGCTCGATGACCGTCCTCGGCCGCAGGCCGCCGTCCAGGTGATCGTGGAGCAGAACTTTCGGCGCGCCGCGGATGGCCTCGAGGTCGAGCGCCGGTGTCGAAAGGGGCTCCATGAGCCGATGGTACCCGCCCACGTCCCGCCCTCGCGCGCGGGCCGGCATCGTCAGCCGGGTACCATCGAACCGATGCGCCGACCGATACCCGCCGCCCACGCTCTCCTCGTGCTTTCCCTCGCCCTGGGCGCGTGCGCCTCGTCGGATCCGACTCCGTCGACGAACATCGCGCCCACCCCGACGCAGACACCGCAGCCGAGTCCGACGCCGACACCCGAGCCGACCCCGACGCCGATTCCCGAGGTCGACGTCCCCCTCGCGGTCGTCACCGGATACATCAATGCCGCCGCCGCCATCAGCGTCGCCGAGGTCGAGGCGGCCGGCGAGACGATCCTCGTTCCGTGCGACGTCGTCGAGGTGATGGGACAGCGGCACGATGACCCGGACTGTCCGTCACTCGCCGACATCGAGGACGCCCTGACCATCGACCCGACCCTGCTGGCGCTCCTTCCGCCGTCGGCCGTCGTGCCCACGCTCAAGGTGCTTCCGGTCGACGGGGCCGACCTGTTCGGGAACGCTGAAGCCCGCGAGCTCCCCTACCCGATAACCGGACGCGCCATCGGCGTCGAGCCGCACGACTCCGCGCAGATCCGGACCCTGATCAGCCTGGGCGACTCATGTCCCGACCGCGGCGTGGCGTTCGCGGCAATCACCCAGGGTCGCGGCTGGGATTGGATCTTCGGCGGCGGGACGGCCGAGTATCGGGCCGTTTACCCGAATCCGGTGGGACCGGGCCAGGTCGGCAACGGATTCAACATCGTGGATGCGTTCCGCACCGGCAACGAGGGTGCGGTGGCCGCGCTCGCGAGCGGCGCCGATGTCACGCTCGACGACTTCGAGTGCCCGATCGTCGACAACTTCACGGTGAACGACGGAGTGGTGTTCAGCATCGATCCGGCCGTCCTGCCGAGGTTGCGCGACACGTACGGGGTGGACGTCGCGACCCTGGCCGCCAACCACCTGTTCGACCGCGGGACGCCGGGATTCCTCGAGACCCTCGCGCAGTTCGAGGGCGCCGGGATCCCGACCACCGGCGCGGGTCCGGACATCGACGCCGCCATGGAGCCCGCGTTCGTCGAGGTAAACGGTCTGACTTTCGGCTTCGTGGCCTTCAACGAAATCCCGGGATCGCTCGAGGCCGGTGCGGGCCAGCCCGGCGTCCTGTGGCTACGAGACGAGAACGTGCGCGAGGCCGTCACCCGTGCGCGTACCGGCGCCGACCTCGTCTTTTGCGTCCCGCAATGGTGGGGCGGCGCCGAGTACCACGCGAAGTTCATCGGCGACATGCGCCGGCAGCAGGAGGTCTTCTTCGAGGCCGGCTGTGACCACGTCATCGGCCATGGCACGCACTGGTCGGGACCGATCGAGATCGCGCCGGCAGGCGACGGCGACCACCGCGTCACGATGGTCAGCCATGGGAACTTCCTATTCGGCCAGGAGTGGAGCCAGCAGACGCAGGAGGGCGTCATCCTCGAGCTCGCCCTCCGTGGGACCGAGCTGGCCCAGGCCCGGATGCACCCGTACGTCATGCTCGAACAGGCTCAGACCAACCTCATCGATGCCGAGACCGACGGCCGGTACGTGCTCGACCGGATCTACGAGGCGTCCGGCCTGTGCTGCGGCGCGGCGCCTTGACCGCACCCGAGGCCGTCACTACGTTCCTCGCATGACGATCGGCGTCGCTCCCCCGCTCCGCGCGGTCCGCCTGTTTCCCGCTCGATTCATCGCACGCGCGACCGGGGCGAGCGTGCGCAGCGCCCAACGCTGGCGAGCCGGCCAACGGCCGCAGACCCGGTTTCGGGACCGAATCGACGAGCTGCAGAGCGTCCTCGACCTGCTCGGCCGCGGGATGACCGATGCCACGAAGCGCGCGTGGCTCGAGGCCCCCAATGCGGCGCTCGACTGGGCGCGTCCGCTCGACCGGCTGGCCGAGGGCGCACTCGACGCCGTGCGTGGCGCGGCCGAATCGTACGTCGTCGGGGACTACGCCTGAGCCCGCTGAGCCGGTTCAGCGGGCGGGTCCATCGCCAGACAGGAATCGACACGCCTGCGATGCCCCCCGACCGGCCGGCCCCGACCGACGCGCGCTACCACCGCGCCGGCGACCCGTGGCCACTGTACGCGTCGCTCGAGGCGGACACGGCGTGGGCCGAGTGGTCGATGGCCACCGGCGGCGCCCTCGATCCGCGATCGGAGCGACGCAGGCTCTGGCAGCTCGAGATCAGCGACCTCCCTGTGGTCGACATGCGGCAAACCGAGGCCCGGTCCGACCTCGGCGTCGAGATCGGGGATCTCACCGGCGAGCGGACGAGGGCCCATGCCGTCGTCGCGCGGGCACAGGCGCGAGGTGCCCACGGCATGATCGTGCCGTCGGCAGCGCGACCCGGTGCCTGGAATCTCGTCGTGTTTCCCGCAGGGTTCGCGGCGGTGGCCGTCGGCCGCGGTCGGAAGATGCAGCCCAGGCCTCCGACCGACGCGGTCACTCCCCGCGCAGGCGGCGGCTGACCTCGTCGAGATAGTCGCCGAAGAACCGAGCGATGATCGGCAGCTCGAACGAGCGCATGACGCTCTCGCGCGGCTCACGCTCGAGCAGGTAGACGAAGGACTCGCGCACCAGATCCTCGGGTTTCGCACCGGGTGCGAGGTCCGCAAGCGTTTCCGCGGAGACCTCGACCTCGTGCTCGGTCGCGGCGGCGTCCTCACCGATCACAACGTGGCAGCGCCAACCGGCCTCCCGCGGGATGCAGGTGACGGTGAGCGTGCGCTCGGTCACCCCGAGGTCACACGCCGACCGCGACGCGCGTGCGCTGGACCCGGTGGCCCGCTCGCTCCCAGGCCTCGAGGCCACCCTCGAAGTCGGAGACGTCGCTGAACCCGAGGTCGACGAGCTTCTGGGCCAGCGTGGGGCTCGCGGTGCAGCTGCGCGAGGCGCAATAGACGACCACCGGCTGATCACGGGCAAGGACGTCGCCAGCCAGGCGCAGCGCCTCGGCGGCAGGAATCGAGATGGAGCCAGGGATGCGCTCGTCATCGAACGCTTCTCGTGCGAGGGCGTTGACGAGTACCGGCCGATCGTCGCCCGCGAGTCGCTCGCGAAGCGTGTCGACATCGATGGTTGCAAATTTCTTCATGGTCACGTCGCGCGCAGGATCGGTGCCAACCTCAATCCGCCTCGAGCGGAGCGGCCTCGGGGACCGGCCCGGGCTCTTCCGTCTCGCGCGGCCTCCCCGAGACCATGGCGACCACGGCGCCGATGATGATCGCGGTGGCCACCAGGGTCCGTGGCGTGACCGGTTCCGACAGGATGACCGCGCCGAGTGCCACGGCAACGATGGGGTTGACGTAGGCATAGGTCCCGACCGTCGAGACCGGGACGTTGGCGAGGAGCCACGAGTAGGCGGTGAATGCCACCAGCGACCCGAACACGGCGAGATAGGCGAGCGCCACCAGCGACCTGAGCGAGAAGGCGGCGACGTCGGTGCGCCCGATCTCGCCGATCAGCGCCCCGGCGACGACCAGGACGATTCCTCCAGCCAGCATCTCCATGCCCGTCCCGAGCAGCTGCGACCGCGGCAGCGCAGCTCGCCGTGCATAGAGCGACCCGGCGGCCCACGAGATCGCGGCGAACATGACGAGGCCGACGCCGAGCGGATCCGGCGCACCGATCCCTTCGACCGGCGCCAGAAGGACTCCGACGCCGGCGATGCCCGCCACCAGGCCGCCGATGACGAGCCCGCTTGGTCGCCGGCGCCGGAAGACCGCGTCGAACACGGCGAGCCAGATCGGCACCGTCGCGACGAGCACCGCGGCGACGCCTGAGCCGATGAACTGCTCCGCCATCACCACGCCCCCGTTGCCCCCGAGCAGCAGGAGCGCGCCGATGATGAACGCCGAGCGCCAATGGGCACGGGTCGGGCGCTCGAGCGGCTCCCGGCGTCGAAGACGAGCGTGCGCCGCCAGGGCGCCGATCATGAACGTGCCGGCGACCCCGAACCTCAAGCCGGCGGACAGGAGCGGCGGCAGGGTCTCGACCACGATCGCAATGGCGAGGTAGGTCGAGCCCCACACCACGTAGACGATGAGCAGAGCGATCGCGACCGTCAGCGTCGACGGCCGCGAAGGGGTCGCGGAGTTCACCAGCTCATTGTGCGGCTAAACGTCCGCGTTTGAATCGGCGCCTTCTTCTTCGATCTTGTCCGTGTCGTTCATGATGGCCGGGCACGTGCTCGATCGGTACCGATGTCGATCGGGGACGGTGCCGATCGTCGTCATCGGTGAAGGACGACACGCAGGAGGAGTCACCGGTGAAGTACATGATGCTCATCGCGGGAAGCGAAGAGGCGTGGGACCGACTCGGTCCGGAGGAGTCACAGCAGATGATGGAGCGCATCGGCGGCTGGTGGGGGGAGCACCACGCGGCCGGACGAATCATCGAGGGCCACCAGCTCCAGTCCGTGGCGACGGCAACCACGGTGCGCCGCGATGGCGACGGGCAGGCGACGGTCACCGACGGGCCCTTCATGGAGGGCAAGGAGGTCGTCGGTGGTTACGGCATCCTCGACGTTGCCGACCTCGACGAGGCCATCGCCATTGCATCATCGTGGCCGGCGCCGGACGTGCTGGAGATCCGTCCCATCGTGGAACGTGACTGATCGATCGATCGTCGACGAACGCCTGGCGGAGGTCCTGCGGGACGAGCGCGGCCGCTTGACCGCGGCACTCGTCCGCATCCTCGGGGACTGGGACGCCGCGGAAGAGCTGGTGCAGGACGCGGCCGTCGCGGCCCTCGGGCACTGGCCGACGGACGGCATTCCCGAGAACCCCGGCGCCTGGCTCATGACCACCGCGCGGCGCAAGGGCGTCGACCGCCTGCGACGCCGGGCGCGCTATCGGGAGCGGATGGAACAGCTGACGCGGGAGGCGACCCGGATGAGCGCGCACGTCCCCACCGAGGGAGCCATGGGGGCCGATGACCGGCTGCGGTTGCTCTTCACCTGCTGCCATCCCGCGCTCAATCGGGAGGCGCAGATCGCGCTCACTCTTCGGACCATCGGCGGGCTCGAGACGCCGGCGGTCGCGCGCGCGTTCCTCGTGCCCGAGGCAACGATCGCCCAACGCCTGGTCCGAGCCAAGCGCAAGATCCGCGATGCCGCCATCCCCTACCGCGTTCCCGAAGCCGCCGAGCTGCCGGGCCGGCTGCAGGAGGTCCTCCGCGTCCTGTACCTGATCTTCAACGAGGGGTACCTCGCCTCGACCGGTGACGCATCCGAACGCCGCGACCTCGCCCGCGACGCCGAGTGGCTGACGTCGCTGGTGCTGCGCCTGATGCCCGACGAGGCCGAGGTCATCGGGCTCCTCGCGCTCATGCGGCTCCACCTGGCCCGATTCGACGCACGGTTCGGTCCCGACGGCTCCCTGGTGCTGATGCCCGACCAGGATCGCTCTCGCTGGGACCGATCAGCGATCACGGATGCGACGCAGCTGCTCGCGCGTGCCGAGCGCATGAACCGGCCGGGGTCATTCCAGCTGCAGGCGGCCATCGTCGCGGTGCATGCCAGCTCGCCCTCCTGGGCGACCACCAACTGGTCGGCCATCGTCGAGCTCTACGACGCGCTCCAGCGACTGGAGCCGACCCCGGTTGTCGCCCTCAATCGAGCCTTGGCCGTCGCGGAACGCGACGGTCCGGCGGTCGCGCTGGCTGCGGTCGAGCCCCTGTCCGATCGGCTCGACGGCTATCACCTGTTCCACGCCGCGCGCGCCGAGCTCCTGCGCCGGGTGGGCCGTCCCGCCGACGCGCGCGCGGCCGACGAGCGGGCACTGGATCTCACGGCCAATCCCGCCGAGCGACGGCTGCTGGCGGCCAGGATCGCTCAGGCGGGAAGCGGCCGCTCCGAGGGCCCGACGTAGCGCACGTCGGGGCGAATCAACACATCGGCCTCGGCCTGCTCCAGGCAATGCGCCGTCCATCCGGCATGGCGCGCCAATGCGAAGGTGGCGGGGAAGAGGCTGGGCGGCAGGCCGACCCCCTGCAACACCGCCGCCGCGTAATACTCGACGTTCGTCTTGATCGGGTAGTCCGGCTTGAATTCGGCGAGTACCCGAAGCGCGATCTCTTCCACCGCGACCGCTTTCTGAAGCCAATCGGCGGCGTGGGCCTGGCTCTCCGCCACGCGACGCAGCGCCGCCGCGCGAGGATCGTAGGCTCGATAGACCCGGTGGCCGAACCCCATGAGGCGCTCCCCACGCTCGAGCGTCGCACGAATCCACGCCTCGGCCTGGTCGATGTCGCCCATCTCGTGGAGCTGGTCGACCACCTCCGCCGGCGCCCCGCCGTGCCACGGGCCCTTGAGCGCTCCGATCGCGCCGACGATCGCGCTCGCGATGTCCGAGTGGGTCGAGATGATGACCCGCGCGGCGAAGGTCGACGCGTTGAAGCCGTGCTCCGCGCCGACCACGAAGTACGCGTCGAGCGCCCGGGCCGCAGCGGCATCCGGCCGCTCGCCCCGCAGCTGG
>JBDSJJ010000188.1:0-4968 GCA_039917415.1 Candidatus Limnocylindria bacterium
TTCGCCTCAACCTGGCGCCCCGCGGCGCGGAGCAGGTCGCCGTAGAGTATCAGACGCTCCCCCGCGGGCTGCGAGCCGAGGGTGGGCTCGAGGATCGCGATGCCGTCACCGGCCAGGGACGGATCGACCCGCGCGGCGATCGACATCTCGCTGTCTCCGCGGCCGAGGTCGCCCGCCACGTACGCTGCGCGCGCCTCCTCCAGCCGTAGGAGGGCGGACGCGGCTCGGTCCCCCGCCGGCGACGGGACCTCGGTCTCCACGGGCCGGTCGGTCCATGGAGGTCGCGGCGGTCGCGCGGGCACGGGCTGGAGCTCGGCCGGCAGAGGCCAGGTGAGGCGGCCGGCCACGCCGCCGCGCAACTCGTTGGCGCGCTCGATCCCGATGGCGGAAATCACGCGTTCCAACGCTCCGACGGCGCGATCCGGCTCCCCGGCCGCCGCCAGTGCCTCGGCCTCGATGAGCGATGCGATCGGAAGCCGCCGCTGCGGGCTGCCCGCGCTCACAGCGTCGAGCGAGGCTCGAGCGGAGGCAAGCCGTCCCTGCCGCCACAGCGCCTCGGCAAGCAACGTGCGAAGCGCCTCGAGCTCCTCGTCCCCGGACGGCTGCTGCGCCTCGCGTTGCCCGATCCGTTGCCGCAGGGTGCCCTCGGCCAGTCCCGGCTGGCCAGCGTCGAGCTGAGCGCGGGCGAGCGCCATGTCATCCACCAGCAGATCGATAATCATCTCGTCGGGGGCGGGATCGACTTCCGGCGGCATGTCGGCGACGACATCCCGAAGCGGCTCCGGGTTCGCCTCGGGTGCCGGACCGGCCACGCCCGCCTGCCGGCTGTCCGGCGAACGCCTGCGGCGCTTGCTCATCGGCGCAGCGTGCGCTCAATGCGAGCGCGCGATCGGAACGGACCGAGCAATGCGAGCCTTGCCTTCGCCGGATCCAGGTAGCGTTGCGCGACCCGCTGCAGGTCGTCCACCGACACGGCGTCGAGGCGCTCGACCACCTCGTCCACGGTCAGGATCCGCGGCAGCAGAGCCTCCCCCATGCCGATCCAGCCCGCAACGGCGCCGGAGTCCTCCATGCGCAGCTCAAGGCGACCGCGGGTGTAGGCGCGCGCGCGACCCAGCTCAGCTTCCGTCACCGGTTCCGAGCAGATGCGGTCGAGCTGATCGAGGACGGCCGAGATGACCCCGTCCACCGCATCGGGCTCGAATCCGGCATGGACGCCAAAGGTCCCGGCATCGCCATACGAGGCGCCGAAGGTCGAGACGTCGTAGACGAGGGACCGTCGTTCGCGCAGGTCGAGAAACAGACGGCTGCCCATCCCATCGCCCAGAACGGCTCCGAGCAGGTCGAGCGCCCAGCGATCGGGGTCGTCGCGCGCGACGCCGGGCATACCGAGGCACAGGTTCGCCTGGCTCAGTCGCCGATACGAGACCCGCAGCGAGCCGGCCGGTGCCGGCGCCGGAGGCGTCACCGTCGACGGCACGGCGGACATCGCGCCCTGATGCGCGTCCGGGCCATCGGGCACCCAGGCGCCCGCGATGCGCACGACCGCGTCCTGCTCGATGGCTCCCGCGACGGCGAGCACCATTCCCGAGGTCCGATACGCGCCGCGCCAATGCTCGACGGTGGCGCGATGCGAGGCTCGGCGCACTGCGGCGATGGTACCGGCCACCTCCCGCCCCAGGGGATGATCGGGGTAGAGCAACTCGTCAAACAGGGTGAAGACGTGATCCGAGGGCGAGTCGACGTACATCCTGATCTCGTCGACGATGACCGGCTTCTCGGCGGTGAGGTCGCGCTGACGGAGGAGAGGACGCAGCGCAAGCTCGTGGACGGCTTCGAGGGCCGTGGGAAGCTGCTCGGCGGGGACCTTGGCGCTGAATGCGGTCAGCTCGCGATCCGTGCTCGCGTTGAGGCTGCCGCCGACGCCTTCGACGTGCTGCGACAGCGACCCCGCTTCGGGATGGCCCCGCGTCCCCTTGAAGACGAGGTGCTCGAGCAGATGGCTGAGCCCGGCATGTGCCGCGTCCTCGTGACGTGACCCGACGGGCACGAGCAGGACGACACTGGCCGAACGGGCGCCCGGCATCTCCTGGGTGACGACCCGAAGCCCGTTGCCGAGCACCTCGCGTCGGTGCGGATGCTCGAACCGCAATCGCGACACTGGAGCGGTTGCGGTCACGCGCCGTCCTCGTCGTCCTCGGCGGGCTCGGCGTCGCCCGACATGAGTAGCTCCATCTGGATGAAGCGCAGGTCTCGCGCAAGCTCGTCGGGTGTTCGGGGAAGCGGCCGGCCCTCGATCGCAATCTCTGCATCGGTGAGCTCGGCCAATCGAGCGGCCCCGCTGGCCGCGAACTCGATCACCACGCGCTCGTTGCCGATGACCAGCGTGTACACGAGCAGCTGATCGCCAGTGGTGTCGAACTGCAGGTAATCGAACGAGTCGAGGTTCAGGCAGATGGCCAGCGGCGTGAAGTACGAGGCGACGCCGGGATCGTCGACCACGATGCGCTCGACCCAGCCCGTGCCGCTCGACTCGATCTTGGAGCCACGATGGTAGGTGTAGGTGACCGTCTGCTTGAGCAGCGGCCGGAGGATGTTGTAGATGTCGGTCGTGTTCGTCACGACCCCGGTGTTGATGTAGAGCTTGGCGCGGGCTTCGGGCATCGAATGGTTCGTGCGGATCGTCGGCGAGTCTAGCACCGGGGAGAGGCGGAATCGGCTGCTACGATACGGCCCGTGAAGCTGCTGGCGGCCGATATCGGCAATACCAATGTCACGATCGGCCTGTTCGAGGACGATCGCCTTGCGCGGTCCTGGCGTGCCGTCACTCGCGCCAACGCGACCGCCGACGAGGTGGCGGCGACACTCACCGGCCTCCTGTCCCTCGACGCGCGCCGGCTGGACGAGCTCGATGCCGTGGCGCTGGCCAGCGTCGTCCCTCCGCTCACCGAGACCTGGCAGCGGCTCGCGACGGAGCGCGTCGGGGTCGAGCCCACGATCGTGGACGCCGCGACGCTGGCCGGGACGCTCGATATCAGGATCGACCGGCCGTCCGAGGCTGGCGCCGATCGGTTGGCCAACGCGCTGGCGGCCCGGGTCGAGTTCGGAGGTCCGGCGATCGTGATCGACCTCGGGACCAGCACGAACTTCGACCTCGTAAGCGCCGATGGTGCGTACATCGGCGGTGCGATCGCGCCGGGGATGGGGCTCAGCCTCGAGGCGCTGGTCGGCCGCGCCAGCAAGCTCCCACGCATTGAGCTGCGTCGCCCTCCGTCGGCGATCGGCACCAACACCGTGCACGCCATGCAGTCGGGTGCGGTGCTGGGCTACATCGGCCTGGTCAGCGGTCTGCTCACCGCCCTGCGCGGCGAGCTCGTGGAGCGGTCACCCGATGATGCCCACCTCACCGTCATCGCGACCGGCGGAAATACCCATCAGCCATGGCTGCACGAGGTTCCGGGGATCGACGCGGTGGAGCCAGACCTCACCCTTCGCGGGATCCGCTACGCATGGCTGGCCGTTCGCGAGCGCGAGCACAGCGCTTCGAGGGTCGACCGATGAGCGACGGACCGGGACCGCTCGCCGGGCGTCGCGTGGTGGTCGGCGTCTCGGGCAGCATCGCTGCATACAAGGCCGTCACCCTGGTGAGGCTGCTCCAGGACCGCGGCGCCGTGGTCGACGTGGCGATGACTCACGCGGCGACCCGCTTCGTCGGCCCGTTGACGTTCGCCAGCCTCACCCACCGTCCCGTGCTCGACGACGTTTTCGAGCTCGACTCCGACCAGCAGATCGCCCACGTCGAGCTGGCGGAGGCGGCCGATGCGATCGTTCTCGCCCCGGCAACCGCGAACCTGCTCGGAGAGCTCGCCGCGGGGCTCGTCGGTGACGCGGTGACGGCCATCGCCTGCGCCAGCCGCGCCCCGGTGATCGTGGCGCCGGCCATGGACGCGGGGATGTGGACGCACCCGGCGACCCAGCGCAATGTCGCCACGCTGCGCGAGTTCGGATACCTCGTTGTCGAGCCGGAGGTCGGCGAGCTCGCATCGGGCCTCACGGGGATCGGCCGCCTGGCCGAGCCGAGCGCCGTCCTCGAGGCCGTCGAGCGGCTGTTCGAGCGTGGAGGCGACCTCGAGGGCCTGCATGTCGTGGTCAGCGCCGGCGGCACGCGCGAGCCGCTCGACCCCGTCCGCTTCATCGGCAACCGCTCCTCGGGCAAGATGGGGGCCGCGCTGGCAGAGACGGCACGAGACCGCGGGGCCGCGGTGACGCTGATCGCCGGCGCAATGAGCGTAACCCCGCCACGCGGCGTGACGGTCGTGGACGCGACGACAGCCCAGGCGATGCGCGAGGCGGTGATGCGAGTGGCCGCGAACGCCGACATCCTGGTGATGGCCGCGGCGGTGGCGGACTTCGCTCCGGCCCGCGCCAGCCAGCGCAAGATCAAGCGCTCCTGCGAGAACCTCCAGATCGAGCTGGTGCCGAACCCCGACATCGTGGCCGAGGTGGGCGAGATGCCCGATGACGTTCGCCCATTCCTCATCGGCTTTGCGGCCGAGTCGCAGGATCTCGAGGTCAACGCCGCAGCCAAGCTGCGCGACAAGGGCCTCGACCTCATCGTCGGAAACGTCGTCGGGGGGCCGTTCGACGCGATCGGCTCGGACGAGAACAAGGTCACCGTATTCGGTGCGGAGGGGTCCCTCACGGACTGGCCCATGCTTCCGAAGCGCCAGGTCGCCGAGCGACTGTGGGACTTGATCAGCGACCGCTACCGCAACGCGCGCAGCACCGACGGAACCGCCTCAAGTGGCCGACGTCGCCGTCGCTCGTGATTGTCGTCGCCGAAGCCGACGAGCTCCGGGAGGCCATCCTCGAACGTCGCGTCGCCGGCGACAGCGTCGGCTTCGTGCCGACCATGGGCATGCTGCACGACGGCCAGCTGTCACTCGTGCAGCGTGCTCGCGCGGAGTG
>JBDSJJ010000189.1:0-8688 GCA_039917415.1 Candidatus Limnocylindria bacterium
GCTTGGCGGCGTCGAAGTGGTAGAGGTTCTCCTCGATCGGGTCCGGCGGCGTGAGCTTGCGCTCCATGCCGTCCAGGCCCGCGGCCAGCATGGCGGCGAAGGCGAGATACGGGTTCGACGACGGATCCGGGCAGCGCAGCTCGATGCGGACCGAATTCAGGCTGCCCTTGCTGATCTGCGGGATGCGGATGAGCGCCGAACGGTTGATCCGCGCCCAGCCGACGTAGACCGGCGCCTCGTAGCCGGGCACCAGCCGCTTGTACGAGTTCACGAGCGGCGCGAGGACGGCGATCATGCCGCGCGCATGCTCGAGGGTGCCCGCGATGTATTGGCGCGCGGTCTCGCTCAGGCCATACGCGTCCTTCGGATCGCTGAACGCGTTCTTGCCCTTCTTGATGTCCCACAGCGACTGGTGGGTATGCATGCCGGACCCGTTGATGCCGAAGAACGGCTTCGGCATGAAGGTGGCGTACAGGCCCTTCGACGCGGCGATGGCCTTGAGCGTGGTCTTGAAGGTCACGGCATTGTCCGCGGTGCGGAGCGCATCGGCGTACTCGAAGTCGATCTCGTGCTGACCTGTGGCGACCTCGTGGTGGGCCGTCTCGACCTTGATCCCGAAGTCCTCGAGCGCGTTCATCATCTCCTTGCGGACCTCGGTACAGAGGTCCTCGGAGAGGTCGAAGTAGCCGGCCGCGTCATGTGGGAGCGTCTCGACGCCATCGGCGGATCGGCGCAGGAGGAAGAACTCGAGCTCCGGCCCGGTGTTCAGGACGTACCCGAGCTTCGCAACGCGCGCCAGCTGGCGCTTCAGAACACCGCGCGGATCGCCGGGGAAGGGATCGCCGTTCGGGGTGTACACGTCGCAGATGACGCGGGCCGATCCCGTGTGGAGCTTCTCCTTGCCATCGCTGCCGATCCCCGGCTCCCAGGGAATCTCGGAGAAGGTGTCGAGATCGGGAACCAGGAACATGTCCGACTCGGCGATGCGGGCGAAACCCTCGATGCTCGAGCCGTCGAACCACTTCCCGCCGTGGACCGCGCTCTCCAGCTGGTGCATTGGCACCTGGACCGATTTCACCTGGCCGACGATGTCGGTGAACTGGAGGCTGACGAAGCGCAGGTTGCGCTCATCCGCCAGTTTCAGGACGGCGGCGAGCTTGGTTGGTGCCATGGAGAACCTCAGTGGGTGGGACGAAGATGAGTCCCGTCAGGCTAGCTCCCCAGCCCATCCGGGGAGGTCCCGCGGCACCGCCGAAGCGCTCAATTGTTGTGCATCGTGCACAAGTGGGCTCAGGCCGGCGGCTCGTCCATGCGCAGGAGCTCCAGTGCGTCGTCGGGCCGACGCGGATCGATCCCCAGCTCCGCCATCCCGCGGCGGAGACGGTAGAGGACCGTGTTTCGGTGCACGCCGAGGGCCCGAGCCGCGGGGGCGATCCGGCCGTTGGCGCGGGCAACCGCCAGCAGCGTGTCGCGCAGCGGATCGCCGGTCGACGGGCGCAACTTGGGCAGGCGTCGCGCCCTAGCTGGCTCGGGGGCGCGCCGGCGGAGCGCACGCAGCGTGACGGCCAGTGCCTCGAGCCCGACTTCGTCAACACGGGCCGGCGGCAGATCGTCGAAGAGCCAGGCCGAGGATCCAGGCCCGATCGAGCGCTCGAGCACCCAGAGCCCGTCCCGGGTCCGCCGAGCCGTGGAGCCGGCCTCGGATCGCTCGGAGAGGAGCCGCGCATGCGTGGCGGCGAAGCGGCTCGCCAGGGCCCGTCCAGCGGGGCGCGGGTTGAGTGCCACGAGGGATCCGTCGACCGTGACCGCGATCCCTCGCCGCAGCCTGCTGGCGGCGACCCCGGCCGGGGACGATGGCTGCGGGTCGGCGAGGGCGGCCTCGGCGGCGGCGAGCCGGAGGGCCGCGGCGAAGGCACCCAGCTCGTCGGCCTCGTGCTCGAGATGCCGCGCCGCTGCGACGGCGACCTTCGATGCCGCAACCGCACCGACAAGGACGGGAATCGGTGCGGCCGACGGTTCGACGAGCAACTCCGGCGCGCCGCCGATCCACAGCGCGGCCGGGGACAGAGCCGCGTGGCCGAATGCCTCGACCATCGGATCGAGGCCACTACCCGCAAGCACCGTCGGATCGGCGACGAGCATTTCGCCGTCACCGGTCGGTGGCAGGTACGGCGGTGCCGCTCGCGTGCGCGCCACGCCTCGGACCGGACGAGACAGCTGGTCGACGGAACCCGACGCGAGGCGCGCGGACGGGTCGAGGACGCGCCACAGGTCGAGAACAGTGGTCACGCCGCCGAGCCCAGCGACGCAGCCAGGTCGTGGAGCTCGCCGTCCGGTCGGTCGAATCGTTCGCCGCGAAGCAGCAGCTCCATGCCGCCGCCGGCCGGCCGAACGGTCACGCGGCGACGCGGTAGCCAGAACGCGACAGCGAGCGAGGCAGACAGCAGGGCGGCACCGGCGAGCACGATCGGCAAACCCGGATCGCGGCGGGCGAAGAAGGTCACCCACGCGTCGAACCCGGCGAGCTCGACCTCGAGCGGACCGATGCGGACCCGCTCTCCCGGAACCAGGCGCCCAGTGTCGACCAGGCCGGCTGAATCGACGACGCTGATGCCGATCTCGTTGCGGTCGGCATCGGTCAGGGCCAAGCCCAGGGTCACCCCAGCCGTCGGGAGCTCGGCCGATCCGATCGCCCTGCCGTCGCGCCCTCCGTCGAGTGGCACCGCGGCGTCGAGCAACGGGCTCCCGCCCAGTGTCGCGACCCGAAGGCGCACGGCCGGTCCATAGGTCCACGCGTGAACAAGGTAACCGTCGAATTCGCTCGGCTCGTTCACGCGGAGCACCGTGTCGCGGATCGGCTGACCGTCGCGCAGGAGGGTGACGGTCGTGTCGAGCCGCCGTGGCCGTCCGTCCGGCCCGAACTCCGCATCGAACGTCTCGAACCGCACAGCTGATGCGAAACCGGGGCGTGGGACGTCGAGCAGCGCCTGCTCGCCACGTTGAAGGGAGAAGGTCGTCTCGGACCCGAAAGCGACCCCGATCGCGGCACCCAGGACCACCACGACCAGCGCGAGATGGCTCGCCAGCCCGGCGTAGCGCGACCATCCGCGCCGGACACCGTGGACCGCCCAGCGAGCACGGTGAACCTCGACCCGGGTCCGATACCCGCGGCTCCGAAGGGCGCGTTCCACCGCCTCCGGCGTCGCCGTCGGCAGTGACATCCGGTGCGTGCCCCCCGAGGCCTGTACGGCTGCCGGGCGGCGCCACTCCCGCCAGATGGCCGGTGATCGGACCGCCACCGCGGCCACCCCCGAGAGTGCCAGCATGCCGAGCAGGACGGCATACGGCCACGCGTCCAGCAGGGCCGGGCCGCCCGGCAGGACGGCCGCTACTCCATTCGCCGCTCCGGCGACCAGGAGCAAAGCGACGCCAAGCCGCGCGTCCCCGGCAAGCCGCAGCATCCGCTCAGCGCCGCGCGATGAACGATCTGTGCGTGGCGCCGCCCCAGCGGCGACGCGCGGCGAGGTCATGGGGCCGGTCGTGCTGCGCGAACGAGATCCTCGACCAGGTCGGCCGCATCCTCGAGGCCGATCGAGACGCGGATGGTGCCGGGAGTCATGCCGGCCGCGGCGAGCTCGGCGTCGCCGAGCTGCCGATGCGACGAGCTGGCCGGGTGGCTGACGAGCGTCTCGACGCTCCCCAGGCTCGTGGCATGCACCGCGACGCGGACCGCGTCGAGGAAACGCTCGCCGTGCTGCCGGCCGCCATCGAGCTCGATGGCCATCATCCCACCGGCCATGCCGTCGCGCAGGATCCGGGTTGCCAGCTCGTGCTGCGGATGCGAGGGCAGACCGGGATAGCGCACGCCACGAACCCCGGGCGCGACCTCCAGGGCGCGCGCAACGGCCAAGGCATTCGACGAGTGCCGTTCCATGCGAAGCTCGAGGGTCTTAAGGCCGCGCAACGCCAGGAACGCCTCGAGCGGCGCTGCGTTGCCACCGACCGTGATGGCCACGTGGCGTGCGGCGCCCACCAGGTCGCGACGGCCGATGACCGCGCCGCCCATCAGGTCGGAATGGCCGCCGATATACTTCGTTGTCGAGTGGATCACGAGATCGGCCCCGAGCTGCAGCGGGTTCACGAGGGCCGGCGAGGCAAACGTGCTGTCGACCGCCACCAGGACGCCGCGCTCATGCGCGAGTTCCGCGAGCGCTTCGATGTCGGCCATCGCGGTGGTCGGATTGCTGATCGTCTCGAGCCATAGGAGGCGCGTGCGCTCGCCGAGCGCATCACGGACCACCTCGATGTCGCTGGTGTCCACCGTGCGGTGCCCGATGCCTGAACGGTCGAAGACCGTGGAAGCGAGGCTCACCATACCGCCGTACACCGCGCGGGGGAACACGATCTCGTCGCCGGTCCGGAGGATCGAGAGCGCCGCCGCATGGATCGCCGCCATGCCGGACGCGGTCACGAGCGCGTCGTCCCCGACCTCCAGCTCGGCCAGCGCGGCCTCAAGCGCGTGGTGCGTCGGATTCGAGTGGCGCGAGTAGGAGTGGCCCGCTCGTTCGTGGCTCAGGAGCTCGGCGAGCTCGGTGGCATCTCCGACCTCGAACGTGCTCGTCTGATAGATCGGCACGTTGACCGGAGGCTGCGGTGCAGCAGGGGCGCGGCTGGCGGCGCGGATGGCGCGTGTCGAGAATCCCGGCATGGCTGAGGAGTTTACTGCGGATGCCGACGGGCACCGCGGACGCCGGGTAGCATGAGGTCCCCATGCATCGCTTCCGTTCCCGTCCGGCGCTGCTCGCCGCGGGTGGCCTGCTTCTTCTCGCCGTCGCGGTCGGGCTGGGCATCGCGGTTCTCACGGGCTTGCCGCAGCCGACACCGGCGCCCACGCCCTCGCCATCGCCTTCGGCGAGCCCCACGCCCACGCCCTCGCCCACCGCCTCACCGTCACCGACCCCATCACCGTCACCGACCCCGATCGCGGCGTGCCCGATGGATGGAACTCCCCTCAGCGATCCCGAGTTGGCTACGCGGGTTCCCATGCTCGTCCAGATCGAGAACAACCCGACCGCTCGGCCGCCGTCCGGCCTCAACCTGGCGGATCTCGTCATTGAGGCACCGGTCGAGGGCGATACGACCCGCTTCGGAGCCGTGTTCATGTGCAGCGAGACGGTCGGCGCGGCCGTGGGACCAGTTCGATCGGCCCGCTACTTCAACATCGACTTCTGGCAGCAGATGCGAGCGGTCACCTTCCATTTCGGTGGTGCCGGAAAGGTGCTGGCGCGATTCAACGGACTCGAGATGCCGTATGCCAACGGCCTGACCGGCGGATGGGGGTTCTTCTTCCGTGCGGGGCCCTGGGCCGCGCCGCACAACGTGTATCTCGACGTCGATGCCGCGCGTTATGCGCTTGAAGACGGAGCGCTGGCGCCACTCGGCGCCGCCGCAGGCGAGGTGCGTGCCCCGTTCGTCTTCGAGCCTGACCCCGAGCTTCCAGCGGGCCGGGCGGTCGGTGCGGTCGGCCTGCAGACCGCCAGCTTCTGGCGTTTCGGCTGGGAGTGGGACGCCGATGCCGGCGCCTGGCTCCGCACCGATGCCGGCGCCCCGAACACCGATCGCCTGAGCGGCGAACGACTCAGCGCACGAACGATCGTCGTCCAGATCGTCGAGCAGGACGTGCTCGTCGGGGAGAACGACCCGGGCGGGTTCCCGCGTCGATTCCAGCACCTCGTCGGGACCGGCGACGGCGTGATCTACGTCGACGGCCAGGCTCATGACGTCCGCTGGGAACGGTCGGATGCCGAGAACGTGACGCATTGGAGGTACGCCGACACTCAGGAACCGGTGGTCCTGCCTCCCGGGCGTGTGTGGTGGGAGATCGTGCCGATCGGGACGGGAGTCAGCGAGGGCTGATCCCGGTGGGGCTTAGTGATCCGGCGTCGGGCGATCCGCGTCAGGGGCCGTTGGCGAGAGGAAGGCGTCCATCGCCCGCCGAATCTGGTGGTCCGGATCGAAGGACCGACTAGCACTGACGATGCGTCGCCTGACCTCCTGTGGGTCGGCGTCGTCCTCCTCCTCCTCCTTGGGTGGAGATGGGGCCTCGTCCACGATGACCGGCCCAAGCTCGACGGCGAACGCGCGATCGGCGCGTGGTGCGACCGGTGCGGTGGGTGCGGCGCGTTTCGGCGAAGACGACTCGCGGTCGGGTGCCGCTGGCGCGGCAGCTTCCACCACGTCCGGGGCGCGTCGGGAGAGGAGCGCCGGCCGCGGGCGGGGATTGCCGCTGATCTGGTTCTTGCCGAGTCGCTTCGCCTGGTACATGGCACGATCGGCGGCGGCCATGAGCTCTTCACCCGAAAGCCCGTCCTCGGGATGGGAGACCAGCCCGATGCTCACGCTCGTCAGGGGATCCGGTCCGACCTCGTTCATCGCCAAGCCGACCTCCTCGGCCCCGGCCCGGATCTTCTCGGCGACGACGAAGGCGCCCACGATATCGGTCTCGGGGAGCAGGACGACGAATTCGTCCCCGCCATATCGGTAGGCACTGTCGACCGTCCGGATCGAATGATGGATCACTCGCCCGAGTGCACGAAGGACCTCGTCACCGCGGAGGTGGCCACCTTCGTCGTTGATCGCCTTCAGCCCGTCGAGGTCGATCATCAGCACGCAGAACCCGCGGTCACTGCGGCGCGTGCGGCTCACCTCCTGATCGAGGGTGACGTGGAGCTGAGCCCGGTTGAAGAGACTGGTCAGCGGGTCCGTGCGGGCCTGCTCAATGGCGCGTGCCATGGCCCGACGCTGGCGGCCGGCATACGCAATCGCAACGAAGGCAAGCAGCCAGGTCGCCCCGAGGCCGATCGACAGCTGCAGCACATCGTCCGCACCGTACGTGGTCAGTCGCGGATCACCGAAGAGGACGACGCCGAAGGCCATGGTTCCCAGAACGACCGCCGTCGCTCCGGCTCGCGGCCCGTACGCGAGGGCGGCCGCGACCGAGACAAGCGCGAAGAGCATGGCGAACGGCGAGGATGCGAACCCGGTCAGCGCCAGCAGCCCGGCGATCAGGACCACGGCCGCGACGGCTTCGGCGAACCGCAGGATGCGAGCGTCGGTGCCCGATCCGAGCAGCTCGTGGAAGATTACGACCGTCGCCACGGCCGCGCCCCCGAGCAGGAAGATGGGTGCCTGGTCCGCGGCGAACGAACCGCTTATGCCCACCCCGAGCAGCACGATGGTGATGGTGAGCCACCAAACGACGCGCAGGGTAGTTGCCGGAGCCCGGTCATCGACCCCGGCGGTCGTGGCGTGCGACGTGCGCGACCCGATCTCCAGCGTGCGCTGCTGGTGCTCGGGGGCCGTCACGCGACGGCCGGCCAGCATGATCGCAACGATGAGCAGACCGGCGAGAAGGGCCGTTCCGGCGATGATCGTCTGCTCGATTGGCACGGAGGCTCTTCCCCTGAATCTCGACGTGGCGGACCGATATTTCCGGGTACCCGGACTCGATGGCCAGTATGGGTTCGCCGTCGATGTGGCGCAAACGTACTAACCCACCCGTACTACCCCGGTGTGGCGTGCACGCACCGCGATGGTGCGCCGATCGAGGAAACCAGACCCCGATGCTACACTTCCGGGCCTCCATGATCGAAGCCCGCGGGACCCCCGCTTTCCCATCCCGTGCTCGCCCGCGTCCGTGGTTGGCTGCGCTCCTCTCGTTCCTGTTTCCGGGCATGGGACAGGCGTACGCGGGGGCGATCGGACTGGCGCTCGTGTTCGCTGCCCCGGTGCTCGTTCTCATCGTCGGGGTCGTCGCCGTCCTCGGCGGCATGGCCGGAAATCTCGGCAACGGGTTGCTGTCGACGCGGTTCCTCACCGGCGTCCTGGTCCTCGATGCCGCGTTGCTGCTGTGGCGAGCCGCCGCGATCATCCACGGCGGCATGGCCCTGCGCCCCGACACGGTGGATCGCCGTGAACGAACCGTGACGCTGGGCACGATCGGCGCGCTCCTGGTCCTGACGGTGGCAATGCACGCCTGGGTGGGGATCACCGTGCTCCAGCTGGAGGGGACCCTGAGCCAGGTCTTCGGCGGCACTCGCGCGGAGCCGGCTCCGGTAGCGCCTCAGAGTGGCGATCCCGAGCCAGCTGCCTCGCCGGCGGCGAACTGGGACGGCAAGGAACCCATCAACGTCCTGCTGCTCGGCACCGACGCGGCCCCCGGCCGTGACGCCGTCCTCACCGACGTGGTGATGGTCCTGAGCGTGGATCCGGTCGCCGAGAGCGCCGTGATGATCTCGATCCCACGCGACACCGGCTACGTCCCGCTTCCCGATGCCTCGATCTACCAGGACGGTCTCTTCCCGGAGAAGATCAACGAGCTCGTGGCGAGGGCTTCACGCGATCCCGATACGTGGTGCCCGGAAGGCGCTGCCACGCCCGGGACCTGCGGCCTTCGGGCGATGGAGAGCGCCGTCGGCACCTATCTCGGAGTCGAGATCGATCACTACGCCCTGGTGGACATGGCCGGGTTCGCGGAGATGATCGACGCCCTCGGTGGCCTCGAGCTCTGCCTCCCCGGCCAGTTGGTCGATCCGCAGTTCGACGGGACCCTGGGAAACGACCAGCGCAACGGACCGCTGATCCTTCCCGCCGGGTGCAATCACTACGACGGCATCGGTGCGCTGGCGT